>CAZAQS010000001.1:0-72540 GCA_964486825.1 uncultured Anaerolineaceae bacterium
CGATCGTACGTTCAGGCAGGATACAACCTGTAGGGCAGGCCTCCAGGCAACGTGTACAGCTCCCGCAGTGATCCGTAACCACGGGCAGGTCCGGCTCGAGTTCGATCCCTAATAGAATTTCTGCCAGCAAGAAATAGGATCCAAGCTCAGGATGGATCAGGCAGGTATTTTTTCCGATCCATCCCAACCCCGCCCGCTGAGCCAGGTCACGTTCTAGCAGTGGGCCTGTGTCCGTATACCAGCGGTTAGGAACAGTACCTCCGTACAGCTCCTCGATGAAGCTTACCAAAGCCTGGAGCCGTTCTGGTATGACCTCGTGGTAATCATCTCCCCATGCATAAGAGGCCATCCGTCCAGATACTCCTGCCACCTCCCCACTGAGGGAGTCCTCGCGATCAAAAGGCAGAGATCCTGGTTTGGGGTAACGCATCCCCAAAACCAGAATCGAACGGCATTCAGGCAGGATCTGGCGCGGGTCCGCCCGCCGCTGGCGTGAGCGCTCCGTGGCCAGGTAGTCCATTTCTCCATGTCTACCCAGCGCCAGCCATTCTTCGAAAACATTGATATGCTCTGGCGGATCTGGGCTGGTTACACCTACTAATTGAAATCCAAGTCGCTGTGCTTCGGACTTGATCGCTTCCTTCAATGACATTCCAGATTTTTATTGACAGGTCAATGAAAAAGTGGCCTGGTTCGAGACCACATCTTGTGGGGATGTGATATGGAGCTGGATCCAGCCGCTTCCACTATTGTTCAACTCGAGGAAGAACGCCAGGGTTTGCGTTCCTGCAGCAAAGCCCGTCGTTTGAGCTCCAGGCAGGGTGAAAGTAAATCCAGGCGTGTCCGAACCCGCTTCCCATCGATAGGTCACATCAGAAGCCGCGCTGAGATTAAAGTTTGCTTCCACCCTGTAGCTGAAGGGACAGGCAGCAGTCGTAGTAGGGTTCTCCACGGTAACATTTAGGTTGCTTACAGATGCGGATGAGGAAGGGGCGGAGGTGGCCGTTGGCCCTGCTGCGGTGGGAACTGGGGTGTTGCTTGTGCCAGAGCCTACCCGGATATCCACGTAGATCGCGTCGCCAAACAACTGGCCGGCTGCATTTCGCATTCGCCAGAAGCCCCTGTAGCTGCCGTTCGCACTGGGCGCCACCATATTAACGGAGATGTCCACATTTTGATTGGGCGGGACCTCCACCTTAATTGGCACCGAATTCTCGGCCTCCATCAAATTATCGCTGATATGTACCAAAGAGTATGCAGTCGACCACGTCGTTGTGCCCGTGTTCATCAACTTCCAGGTCTTGACAAAGGATTCGCCTGCCCCCAGGACAGTCCCATCTGGAATGGTAACGTCCTGCACGTAAACGGCGTTATCGCCTGCAGCCGGCTGGGCCGCTGTAGTGGGAACCGGGGTGGCTTCAGCAGTCTCTTGTGCTTGTTCTTGCGTAGAGGTGGGAGCCTGGGTGGGTGTAGGTTCTGAGGTTGGGGTCGCTGGAGGTCGAGTGGGGGTTATACGGGCGTTTTCCGTCAGCCGCACCTGGGCAGTTTCGGCCGCAGCAGTGTATACAAGGTTAGGATCCTGGGTTTCGGTAGGTACGGCGGGAGGCGCCGGCCTGCAAGCCGCCAAAACGAGCAAAACGGCTGCAAACATAGTGATTAGCTTGGTTAAGTTTTTCAACTTATTCTCTCCTTCTAAACAATTTTAGAAAGGCAAAAAACTGCCGGCCGCAGCCGGTTACCTTATGCTTTATTCCATGGGTTTCCGTGGCACATTATAACCTGACTTTGGATTCACAAGAAGCCACCGTGGTTACCCTTCATGGAAGGCCGGATAGCTATTCACCGGCTGGCTTACCAGCCGGTGAATAAGGACTGCCCATTGTCGCCAATTATCGAGCGTCTAAACAAAGTGGATAACCAGCAGGCCTTATGATCCTGTGTACCAAATAAAAGCCTATCTCACGATTTGAGGCTCAACCCAGACCGCCCTGTCATCCACATGAGAGCCATCTGCATGCACTCCCAAGATGAAATTGATGTTCTTGCCCGCCAGGGCTGATAAATCAACCTCTACAAACAGCAGGCTGGTATCACAAGACTTGCTCCACTCTCGCAGCGATACCAGCTCGCCTTCCCCTTCCTGGTAACTCAACTGGAACTTGACCCTGCCACTCCCGCAAGGAGCCCGGAAACCCAGGTTTGAGCGGAAACGATCACCGCTTTGCACCGTATATGCCGGGAATTTACCCGTTATGACGCCATCCGTGATGAATTGAGGATACGTCGCCAGTACTTTCGAGTAGGTCCTGTTATCGTTGAGCCTGGCGTTTTCCAGGACGACGGCCAGTCCGGGTGAATCATCATCTGGATCGCCGTATGGCAGTAATGTCGTTGTATTCCGCCATTCTGCTCCCGGCGCCCGGTCAGTAAAGTTGTAGGTTACCGTGGCATCCGGAGTTGGGGTAGCAGTGGGTGTAGGGGTGACCGGAGAGACTACTTTCACTTTCACCCAGAAATCCGAATTCCCATCCGCGCCGACGCCGAAGATTTCGTTCGAGCTATTGCGCAATCTCCAGCGCCCTTCATACTCATTGGGGGTATCGGGAGCTTTCATTGCCACAGACACCTCGATCTCCTGTCCCGGTGCGACGCTGCCGCTGGTCAGTTGGACCGAAGCCGGAGCGCCCAACGAGTCGCCACGCACAAATGCGACGGAATAGCTCGAGTTCCAAGTGCAGGAGCCGGTGTTTCTCAGTTTCCAGGTCTTCACAAAAGTGGCCCCAGGCGCTACTTCTGTCCCATCCTTGTAAGTGATGTCCTCCACGAAAGTTGCTCGATCGCAAGGGATCGCCACTTGCGTGGTTGGGACTGTGGTAGCTGTAGCCTGTGTGGCAGAGGTAGCGGTGGCTTCCTGGGCTGGCGCAGTTGGCGTGGCGACAGTATCAACCGGAGACTGGCCGGTCGGCGTTGCCAGTCCTCCAGTGGCCGCCAGAGTGAGCTGGGCTGCTACCGTTTGGGCCGCTGCCGTGTAGA
This sequence comes from uncultured Anaerolineaceae bacterium, assembly GCA_964486825.1. GTDB lineage: Bacteria > Chloroflexota > Anaerolineae > Anaerolineales > UBA4823 > CAZAQS01. The sequence continues at coordinate 3,034 of CAZAQS010000001.1, forward strand.
TCAGGTTGGGGTCATCCTGAGGCTCTGGGGTCGTATTGGAAGGCATATTACATGCCGTTAGCAAAAACACGCCCACAATCAAAGCAATAAACAGACGTTTCCATAAATTAAACATCTCTTCTTCTCCTATCGATGAAACGAATGATACACGGTCAAAGATATTCTAAATGTTCCTTGTTACCAGCACGTGGCGGGTTTGTCACTACTCCGAAACTGCGTGTTACTGATTTGAAATACCAGTCAGCAAAAGATACGCAAACGGCCACATTTCTTAAATATCAATTTTCAATCCTAGACGTTAAAGGGAGGATAATAGTTCCACCAGGCATACATTGCCTGTAAAAGAGTCTACATTAATCATGTCGAAAAAGCAATATTTACTCACAATTCCTCTCACCAGCTAAAACCGCCCTTGCGGGCGGCTTTAGCTTTTTATGCTTGAGCGGAGAGGATTTCCAGGGGAAGCTCGGCAGGAGAAGGGTGGCGAGGCATTGTCCCTTGCATGGACCAGGGACCGGTCCAGGTAATCTTTACGGGCAGGAGCTTACCTCTTAGATCTTCGTCCGACTCAACGAATACCAGCTTGTTCGTCTGTGAACGGCCTCTCCAACGGCCTTTGACTATTTCCTCGAACAAGACTTCTACGGTTTGGCCGAGGTAGCGAGCGTTGATCTCAGCCGCGATCTCTTCCTGAAGCTTCTCAAGCTCTCTAAAACGCCGCCACTTTTCCTCTTCGGAGACATCATCCTGCATACGCCTTTCGGCTAATGTGCCCGGACGTGTGGAGTAGCGCGCCAGGTGGGCCACGTCCAGTTTGAGGTCAGCCAGCAAGTCATAGGTGCGCTGGTATTGTTCCGGGGTCTCCCCCGGGAAGCCAACGATGATATCCGTGGCAATGGATACTCGTGCATAACCACCATTTGAGTCGTCACTGCCCAGCCGGCTTCGGATTTTCTCTACCAGGCGCCGGTAATCCACTGCCCGATATCCTCTCTTCATATTTTCGAGTACTTCATCATCCCCAGCCTGGACAGGCACTTCCATATGCGGCATGACCTTCGGTAGTTCAGCCACCGCATCCAGGAGGTCATCCCCCATATAATTTGGGTGGGAGGTCAAGAAGCGAATACGCTCTAGCCCATCGATTTGATGGACCAGCCGCAATAAGGCTGCCAGGTTTGGGCCGTCCTGCACATCCTTGCCATAGCGGTCGACGATCTGCCCCAAAAGGGTGATCTCCTTTACTCCTTGGGAAACAAGGGAGCGCACTTCGGCAACGATATCCCCGACCGCCCGGCTGCGCTCGGTTCCCCGCTTGTAAGGGATAATACAGAAGGTACAGGCATGGGAACAACCCAGGACCACGGGTACATGGGCGGACACCAGTTTACCAAGTTGGGATTCCGGTAACCTCAGCTCCCCATCCATTAACGCAAATCGCTGTTGGGTCTCATCCAGCTCCAATTGCCGTGTTTCATCTTGTGTCAGGTAAGAGACCAGCGGGCCTGGATCTGAGGGAGGGGAAAACACATCTACAAAAGGAAAGCGCTGCTTTAGCTTATCGCTACTACGCACGCCTACCAGGCATCCCATCAGGTTGATGATCATTTCCGGCCGTTGTTCCTTGAGCGGGCGCAAGGAATGCAAACGACCATAGGCCTTATCCTCCGCACTCTGGCGTACGACACAGGTATTCAGTACGATCACATCTGCCTCACCAGCCAGGCGAGTAGCGTGATATCCGAGCCGCTCTAATGCCGACGCCACGCGCTGGGAATCGGCCACATTCATTTGACAACCTTCAGTCCAAATATGATACTTCATGTCCGCAATTATAGCATCGAGTGAATGGGGCGGGTAGCTTTTATAATGGTAAAATACCCGCCATGCTTAAGCTGCCGACGACGAAAACGATCGCATTATTGAGCCTGTCAGTAATTATGCTGGCATTTGCAGCCTACCAATTCCCCCCGGTAAACCGGCGGGTTTCCTTACGCATGGACCTGGCGCGCACCTACCTGCGGGGGATCATCTACCCGGCTGGACCTGTGCCAACACCCCTGGTATACCCCACCGATACCCCTGCTCCCCCAACCGCGACACCCTCGTTGATGCCCACCCTTACACCCACGGTTCCCGGGCCAACCGCTACTCCCGTTCCATCTGCCACACCTATCCCTGCCTCTGTTTTCTTAGAACCTCCCCTGTGGGAAAAACAGGATATGAATAACTGCGGACCGGCCAGCTTAGCACTATACCTGCGTTACTACGGCTGGCAGGGAGACCAATTCACAATCTCTGAGCTTCTCAAGCCAAGGCGAGAAGACCGCAATGTCAATGTAGAAGAGCTGGTCTATTATGTCCGCACGCGGGCCGGATGGCTGAATGCGGAGTTCAGAGTAGGGGGCGATTTGGAAATCCTCAAGCAGTTCATCGCTGCCGGTATCCCCGTCCTGATCGAAGAGAGCTTCGTTGTGGAAAGCCCCGCCTGGCCAAATGATGATCTTTGGGCCGCTCACTATTTCCTGATCACCGGATACGATGACGCCTCCCAGACCTTCCATGGACAGGATACCTTCCATGGACCTGACCAGACGACTTCTTATTCACATCTCGATGAACAGTGGAAGATCTTCAACCGGGTATATATCCTTGTTTACCCGCCCGCCCAGGAAGAGACAGTCAAAACGATCCTGGGCGAACACTGGGACGTAAGGACAAACCGCGAGCATGCTCTGGCGGTAGCCCAGGCAGAAACGGAGGCTGACCCTCAAGACGCCTATGCCTGGTTCAACCTGGGGACCAACCAGGTCTACTTCGAGCGCTATTCGGATGCTGCTAATGCTTACGACCAGGCCCGGAACCTTGGCTTACCGCAACGCATGCTGCGTTACCAGTTCGGACCATTTTTCGCTTACTTCCACACCTTCCGCACCGAAGAACTGCTGGCCCTGACAGAGTATGCACTCCAACGGACACCAAACTCTGAAGAGGCCTTGTTGTGGCGAGGCTGGGGGCGTTACCGCTCGGGAGACAAAGCCGGAGCAATGCTAGACTTCAATGCGGCCCTGGAAGCCAATCCCTATTACACTGACGCTCAATACGCGCTCAACTTCGTGTCATCGAACCCTTAGCTCATCGCTATTTGCCAGCGAGATAGTACGCGGGCAAACCCATCATCAAGCTCAGCTTCCAGCACTGGTATCACCCTGTGAAGGCTTTCCAGAGGCACGATCACTTCCGGGACCGTCAATTGCCTCCCCGCCCGCTCTGAGGCTCGCCGGACGAATAAGGTATTCTGGCTTTTGTGGCAGACAGCAGCTTGAGTCTTGATATCCACTACGCTGCTAACATCAATCACCAGGTGGGCCTGATCCTCACTGTTGGCGAGGTGTGGCTTGGGGTTTTCTTCAAAGTGGGCTTGTACTGTATACAGGACGGGCTGCATATCCTCGTCCGTGTCTTGTAAAGACTCCACTGCGATACGCACCGCTTGGTGAGTGACCAGGTGGGCGGGATGCCCGTATTCTCCATTCGATCCATGTGTCAGGACGATCTGAGAGCCGAATTGCTTGATGCTGGCTGCGATCTGCCCTGCAAGCATGGTCAGGTTATCCGTATATGCGAATAGCTCGTCTTTTTCGCCAGCCGGTGGATCCACATAACCCAAGAAGGTCAGGCTGCGCCCACCTAATTCCTGCACAGCACACACCATTTCCTGTTCTCGTACCTCTCCCAGCATCTCTCGTGAACAGACGGGTGGATCTCCGGTTTCTCCACCCTCGCCGCGTGTGGCACAAACATAATCCACGTACATTCCGCTTCGTGCTGCCAGCGCCAGGATACCGCCCGCTAAGACCGTTTCATCATCAGGATGTGCAAAAACAGCCAATACATTCACAACAGCTCCTATCCTCCCATTTGATGTTGATTGCGATTCATCGTATCATGATTTGACGGGCAAGGCAATTAGCTTGAGAAAAAGCCTTCTTTAATTGAAGGTATAATCTTACCAACAGCGCCTGGAAAACAACCTCTTCCTTCCTCGGGCGCATGTGGAAAAAATATGAGTGATACTGCCTTACCACCTTCGAGCAAACAGATCCGGCTTACGAGCCTCTCGAACTGCGCGGGTTGAGCTTCTAAGCTAAATGCGGAAACGCTGGTGCAGGTCCTGCGCCCACTTCAAGGAATCTTCAACCCTGAGGATTACCCCGACCTGTTGGTTGGCCTGGGGCATCCGGATGACGCTGCGGTTTGGAAGCTTGAGGAAGACCGGGCCTTGGTTGCAACCACCGATTTCTTCACACCCATCGTAGACAACCCGTACGATTATGGGGCCATCGCGGCCGCCAATTCCCTCTCAGATATCTATGCCATGGGTGGGCGTCCCTTCCTGGCATTAAATATTGCCGCGCTTCCCCCAGATCTGCCTGTCGAAATGGTCAGCGAAATCCTGCGTGGAGGAGCGGAAACTGCTCGCAAGGCCGGTGTGGTCATCGCTGGAGGCCATACGATACAGGATAAAGAACCGAAGTATGGCTTGATCGCGCTTGGTTTTATTGACCCTCGCGCAATGATGACCAAGGGTGGAGCCCGCCCTGGAGATGTCCTTGTACTGAGCAAGCCGCTTGGATTTGGCGTGACAACCACCGCCCTAAAGGAAGGCAAAGCTGACCCGACCGATGTATCCGAGGCAGTTGGCTGGATGAAACAGTTGAACAGGACCGCCTCCGAGCTGGCCCTGGAGTTTGGTGTCCGGGGGGGAACGGATATCACAGGTTACAGCCTGCTAGGTCATGCTGCTGAGCTTGCGCAAGCCTCCCAGGTACGTTTACATTTCGCCTTCGGAAAAATCCCTTTTATTCGTGGAGCGCGAGGCTACGCCGAGGCCTGGACCTTCCCAGGCGGCGCCTCCGATAACCGGATGTATTTTGGAAGCGGAGTGAGCTTCGCAGCGGAAATCGAAGAAACGTCCCAGATGCTCCTGTTCGATCCCCAGACCAGCGGAGGGCTGCTGCTGTCCGTCCCATCCCAGGTCCTGGAACCCATGCTGGACCGAGCAGCCCAATTAGGGCAGGTGCTGTGGCCCGTGGGTGAGGTGCTGGAAGGAGAGGGTATCGAGGTAACTATATAACGGAAAAATGGAGGAAATATGGAAGTCGCAGGGCTCGGAATAATTATTGTTATCCTGATTGGCCTTGTGGGCATTGCCCTACCGCTGGTAGTGCTGGTAATGCTTTTTATGATCTATAGCAAGCTCAATGATATAGAAAAATTGCTCTCACGGAGAGAGTAAAAACCGTCATTCGACGCATTAACGAATTTAGTTCTTTGGTTTTATCGAATCCCATATTGGGAAAAAAATGTGTTGCCGATCGAAAATATCCTCCTGGTTGCGGCAATCTTACTTCTGTTAAGCATCGTCGCCAGCAAAGCCTCTGGAAGACTAGGGATTCCGGCCCTTCTGCTGTTCCTTCTCACAGGCATGTTAGCTGGGTCAGAAGGGCCGGGAGGGATATATTTTGACGATCCATGGTTATCCCAGTTGGTTGGTGTGGCGGCGCTAGCCTTCATCCTGTTCGATGGCGGGCTCTCCACGGAATGGCATGTCGTCCGGCCTGTCTTTTCGAAAGGGCTGGCGCTCTCCACCCTGGGGGTATTGATAACGGCAATCTCGGTCGGCCTGTTCGCAACCTTAGTCCTGGATTTCACTTTCCTGGAGGGGTTATTGCTGGGTTCCATCGTCTCGAGCACCGATGCAGCAGCTGTCTTTTCCATCTTAAGATCACGGGATGTCCAATTGAAGGGGAAATTGGAGCCTATCCTAGAGCTAGAATCGGGTTCAAATGACCCCATGGCAGTTTTTCTCACCATCGGCTTCACCCAGTTGATCATCACCCCGAACAGCTCACTAGTAGACCTGGTCCCAATGTTTTTCCAACAGATGCTGCTCGGCGCGCTATTGGGCTTCGCATTTGGTCGCCTCGCTTCAGCTCTCGTCAACCGGATGAACCTGGCTTACCAGGGCTTATATCCTGTCTTAACGATCGCCCTGGTGATGCTAACCTATGGAGCGACGACGTGGCTGGGGGGGAATGGCTTCCTGGCTGTCTACCTGGCCGGGTTGGTCATGAGAAAAAATGACTTCCTGCACCGGCGCAGTATTACGCGCTTTCACGAAGGCCTGGCCTGGCTGATGCAGATTGGTATGTTCCTGGTTTTGGGCCTGCTGGTTTTTCCTTCCGAGCTCATGCCGGTCATCGGAATCGGCCTGCTGGTCTCGGTCTTCCTGATCCTGGTAGCCCGCCCCCTGAGCGTGCTCCTGTCGCTTTTACCCACCAAGCTTAACTTACGGGAGAAGGCGTTGGTCTCCTGGGTGGGATTAAGAGGCGCGGCCCCTATTATCCTGGCTACATTTCCCCTGGTAGCAGGAGTGGACCATTCCGACACCATTTTCAACCTGGTTTTCTTTATCGTGCTTACTTCTGTCTTGATACAAGGCACGACCATCATCCCGGTAGCCAGGCTATTAGGGGTATACGGGCCTTCCCAGCCTTCAAAGCCGCTTTACCCGCTCGAGTTCATTCCGGCTGCCAGCCCTGATAGCGGCCTGGTAAATTTGGAAATCTCCGCCAGATCAGGTGTGGTCGGGAAGAAGATCGTCGATCTGCACCTGCCGGACACCGCCCTGGTCGTACTGGTGAACCGAAGGGGCAAGTTTGTCATCCCAAGCGGTGGGACGGTATTGGAAGCCGGGGACCGGATGATGGTGCTGGCAGATCAGGACTCGATCGATGAGGTGCGTTCGATATTTACACCAAGCGAAAACCAGGGTTCAGGACCTATACGCAGTGCAGCAGGCAGCCCCATGAGATTCGAGGAGGAAGAGGATGGATAATGAGTTTAATTTCAAGTCACGGCGCTCGCCGGTATTCGGAAAGCGCGGCATGGTGGTGACTTCCCAACCTCTGGCTGTAGCTGCCGGCTTGGAGATCCTTTCCCAGGGAGGCAATGCAGCGGATGCCGCTGTTGCCACTGCAGCCGCCCTGAACGTGACCGAACCTACTTCAACCGGGATCGGGGGCGACTGTTTTGCTCTCTTTTTCAAAGCCGAAAACAAACAAATAAGCGCGCTGAACGGCTCTGGCAGGGCTCCGGCTGGCTTGAGCTTGGAGCGCTTACGCCGGGAAGGCTACCTGAAATCCCCTGATGATGAGCTGCCACCCTTCCATCCCTATACGATCACTGTCCCAGGGGCAGCTGCTGGCTGGGCTGACCTGATCGAGCGCCATGGTCATTTGCCTTTAAGCCGGGTCCTGGAACCTGCCATCCGGTTGGCCGAAGCAGGCTTCCCGGTTGCACCGGTCACAGCTTATTTTTGGCAGCGCGGCGCCGAGCGCCAGTTGAAGAACGCCATCGGTGGGCAGGAGCTGACCTTAGCCGGTCGAGCGCCACAAGCAGGGGAAATTTTCCGGAATCCTGGGCTGGCACGCACATTTCAATTCCTGGCAGAGGGTGGAAAAAAGGCTTTCTACCAGGGTGAGATTGCAGATTCCATTGCCCGTGTGGTACAGGCATCAGGAGGTTGCCTGGAAGTCGATGATCTGGCTGACCATACCAGCACCTGGGTTGAACCCATCAGCGTCAGTTACCGGGGAGTGCGGGTCTGGGAATGCCCGCCCAACGGTCAAGGACTGGCAGCCCTCCTGGCTTTGAATATCCTGGAAGGATACCAGATTTCTGCGAGCCAGCCGCTTTCCGTTCCGCGCTTACACCTGCAAATCGAGGCATTGCGCCTGGCCTTTGCGGATACCCGCTGGTACGTGACTGACCCCGCTTTCAATCCGGCTCCTCTCGAAGAGTTGCTATCGAAAGAATATGCCGCTGAACGGCGGAAGCTGATCGATCCCAAGCGGGCCAGTCCAGACCAGATGCGCGGCACACCCACCACTTCATCTGACACGGTCTACTTGAGCGTAGTGGATGTAGATGGCAATGCCTGCTCTTTTATCAACAGCAACTATATGGGCTTCGGGACCGGGATCGTTCCAAACGGGTGGGGCTTCAGCCTGCAAAACCGTGGGCACAACTTTAGCCTGGACTCTGAACACCCAAACGCCCTGGCTCCCGGTAAGCGACCCTACCATACCATCATCCCTGCACTGGCTACCCGCCAGTCTGACGGCTCCCTATACGCCAGCTTTGGGGTTATGGGCGGTTTTATGCAGCCTCAAGGCCATATGCAAGTCCTGAGCGGGCTCGTGGATGATGGTTTAGACCCCCAGGCCGTGCTTGACCGGCCTCGTTTCTGCATTGATAGCGGCACAGCGGGCGGCCGGATCGCTCTGGAAGAGGGCATATCCCAACTGGTTTTCGAGCAGCTGGCAGGTATGGGGCACACCCTGTACCCGGTCAGCGGTCACGAGCGCGCCCTCTTCGGGCGTGGCCATGTGATCCTGCGAGACCCGGAGACGGGTGTCCTGCAGGCCGGCAGCGACCCTCGGGCGGACGGTTGTGCGATGACTCTCTAGTAGAGGTAAGCGTCGATGGTATTGGCGGCTTTTCGCCCCGCCACCATAGCAGTAACGACAAGGTCTGGGCCTGTAACCACGTCTCCACCCACAAAGACTCCCATCCGGCTGGTGGCGCCGGTTTCAGGGTCGGTTATGATCAAGCCCCATTTATGTGTCTTCAATCCTGGGGTTGTTGCGCCTATGATCGGGTCCGGGTAATATCCCAGGGCCAGGACAGCCGTATCGGCCTCCACGATAAAGTTAGATCCTTTGACAGGGACTGGCCGGCGCCGGCCTTTAGCATCTGGTTCCCCAAGCTCCATCTTGATACACTCGACCCGCGCCAGGCGCCCGTTCTCTCCAGGGATAAAGCGTACCGGTTGCGTCAATAGCTGGTAGGTAGCCCCTTCCGCCTGGGCTAGCTCACGGTCTTTCTTGCCGCCCGGCATCTCCGCCTCCGTGCGCCGGTACAGGCAGGTTACCTCGTCTGCACCCAGGCGCAAGGCGCTACGCAGGCAGTCGGAGGCGGTATCCCCTGCACCGATAACCACAACCTTACGTCCTAATTCTGGATGGGGCTGGCCCTTCACGGGCCGCAAAGGATGGATATGGGATGGCAGGAGTTCCTGGTCCACATTGGTCCGGATCAAAAATTCGGTCGCTTTATAAACGCCTGGCAGATCCTCACCTGGGACGCTCATCGGAGCATCCACACCCGCCCCCACACCAATGAAAACAGCCTCGTACCCCTCATGGAAGAGGTCGTTGATCGATCTTGACCTGCCGATATACGTATTCCCCACAAAAGTGACCCCGGCTTCCTCAAGGTCTTGCCACCACCCGGTTACCACTTGTTTGGGAAGTTTGAAATTGGGAATCCCATAGGTAAGAAGACCACCAGGGGCGGGTTTTGCATCAAAGATCGTAACCCAGTGTCCGCGCTGCACGAGCTGCTCGGCACAAGCCAATCCGGCGGGTCCCGCGCCGACGATAGCTACGGACCGTCCGGTCGGAAATGGTACCTTCAACTTATACCCGTCGTGTTGTCGTTGGTAATCCGTAACGAACGCTTCCAGTAATCCGGTCAAGACGGGGTCCCCCTTTTTCCCACGTACACAAGCTCCCTGGCAGAGCTGTTCGTGAGGGCAAACTCGCCCACAAATTTCCGGCATCGAGCTCGTCTGGCGGTATACTTTTGCCGCTTCAATAAACTCTCCCTTTTCGATATACGACATCGCCAGGGATATATCGTTATGAGCTGGGCAAGCCTTCGTGCAAGGAGCCGCATCCGGGCAATGTATGCATCGGGAAGCTTCATAGATGGCACGCTCGGCATCCAATGGCAGAACGACATCATCGAAATCAAGCACGCGCCCTTCAGCAGGGCGAAGGGGTATGCCTCTGGAGTCCAGGCGCATACGCTCTTTCCGATCCAGGCCCGAAAACTCTCTCGCATTCTGCATCTTGTTCTCCTATTGGCTAAGCAACTGTGGCTGACGGTTCGAAGGAAATATACCGATGGGCGACCCACCAGATCGTAGGTCGCCCACGGCAGCGAAAGGAGGAAGGAGGATAAGAAAGGCGCCCAAACAAGACGCCCTCCCTTACTTATCTTTCAGATACTCGTCAATCGATGCAGCCGCCTTGCGCCCTGCCACCATGGCAGTTACGACTAGATCCGGGCCAGTTACTGCATCTCCACCAGCATATACACCTGGGCGAGTCGTAGCACCTGTGTCTTTATCGATCACAATCAAGCCCCAGTTCTTGGTTTCCAGACCAGGTGTTGTCTCCCCGATAATGGGGTCTGGCCAGTAACCGAGGGCCAGCACCGCGGTATCAGCTTCGACAATGAAATTGGAGCCTTCTACCGGTACAGGCCGGCGGCGTCCTTTTGCGTCCGGCTCACCCAAAACCATCTGGATGCATTCTACTTTTTCGAGACGTCCGTTGTCACCAGGGATGAAGCGAACCGGTTGGGTCAGGAACTGGTACTGGGCGCCTTCTTCCCTGGCCAGCTCACGATCGTGCTTGCCACCTGGCATTTCCTTCTCTGTACGCCGATACAAGCAACGGACCTCATCTGCTCCCAGGCGCAGCGCGCTGCGTAAACAATCCGAAGCGGTATCACCCCCACCGATGACCACAACTTTCCGCCCTATATCTGGACGAGAGCGCATATCCTCAGGCAAGAGGTCTAGCGCTACGTTGCAGCGCGCCAGGAATTCGGTCGCCTTGTAAACACCCGGGAGATCCTCTCCGGGGGCTTCCATCGGCGCATCTACCAAAGTACCAACGCCTATGTATGCGGCCTGATAACCCTCTTCGAATAGCTCATCGATAGTTTTGTCTTTTCCGATATACGTGTTCAAAGCAAAATCGACGCCAGCCCGTCTCAGGTCATCCACCCTGGCAAATACGACGTCCTTAGGAAGTTTAAAGTTCGGAATACCGTAGGTTAGCAAGCCGCCTTCGGCGGGTTTCGAATCGAAGATCGTTACCTTATGCCCTTTCTGTACCAGTTGCTCGGCGCAAGACAGGCCAGAAGGGCCGGCGCCTACGATGGCAACCTTTTTGCCGCTCACAGGTCCAACAGGGATATCCACCCCTAGAACCCGCCGCTCGTAATCACAAACGAAGGCCTCCAAGGGCCCGGTCATAACCGGCTCGAAGGACTTCAAATGGGAACATGACCCCTGGCAAAGTTGTTCCTGAGGGCAGACCCGCCCGCATACCTCGGGCATTGAGCTGGTCTGCCGGTAAAGCTTGGCTGCCTCAAGGAAGGCGCCGTTCTCAATCAACCACATGGCAGAAGGGATATCGTTATGCGCCGGGCAGGCCAGCATGCAAGGAGCCGGATCAGGACATTGCACGCATCGTGAAGCCTCTTCCATAGCTCGCTCAGCTGTCAATGGAACGACTACGTCTTCGAAGTCGTGCAGTCGCTCGTCCACGGGACGAGTCTCAACCTCAAGGGAGGGCACTCGTGCTCTCGCTTTTCGATCAATAGCTAAAAATTCCCCTGGGATAGATCTCATAAGCTTGCCTCCTAACCTTCTACTTATAAATCATAGCGGATCTGTATGGTAAAGTATTAGTCCCATATGTCACAAGTTTACCCCGAGGATGTCACCTTTATGCGTGATGGTTGTCACAAGCCATTCCACCCAGGGGAGATTTAGGTTACAATCGGTAACTAATGGGGTAATAGAAGGAGTATCTTCCCACTATACAAATAAAAAAACGTAGCGGAGCACCAGACGCTATTTAAGTAGGAAAGCGTTAAAATCGGAGGAAATAAAAGTATGAAGAGAATCATCACATTACTGGTTTTGGTGGTCGTAATCGTTGGGGGATTGCTCGCCTTCCAGTATTTTAGGAACCAGCAGCGCGCGGCTGCTTTTAATGATCTGCAAACGGTGCCAACGACGCGAGGTAGTCTCACCGCAACGGTAGGAGCAACCGGCAGTGTCCGTCCAAACCAAAGCGTCCTGCTTTCCTTCCAAACCACAGGTACGGTTGAGGATGTCAATGTTTCCGTAGGCTCGAGCGTAGAAGCCGGAGACATCCTGGTAAATCTTCGGCAATCCTCCCTGCCTCAGAACGTCATCCTGGCCAGTGCGGAGCTTGTGAGCACGCAAAAAGCTCTTGAAGACCTACGCGAATCAAGGGTCACAGCATCAGAGACCTTGCAGGCTGTACAGAACGCTGAACAAGCCCTGATCGAGTCCGAGCGGGCATTAGTCCGCTTCGATGAAGAAGAATACAAAGATAACCTGGAGGAAGCTCGCGAAAATATCATTGACGCTCGCGCCCAGCTGAGGGATGTTGAAGAAGACTTCGAACCTTACCAGGATTGGGCGGAAGACAACCAAACCCGTCGGGACTATAAGGAGAGAGTCGATCAGGCCCAGCGGGAATACGATGAGGAAATTCGAACACTTAGATCCCTTCAGCTTGAAAAGACAGCAGCCGAAGCTGCCTACGAGCTCGCTCAGGCCCAGTTGGAGGATGCGAAACGGGAATACGAGCGCTGGGCCAATGGCCCCGATCCAGATGAAATCGCATCATTGGAGGCCAGAATAGTCGCCGCAGAAGCTACCATTTCTCTCTCCAGGTTGGAAACGCCTTTCGCTGGCACAGTTACGCAATTGAATATTAAACCTGGCGACCAGGTGTCCCTGGGGACTACCGCCATTCGCATCGATGACCTCTCAAACCTGTTGGTGGACCTCCAGATTTCAGAGGTTGATATCAACCGGGTAGCCGTGGGCCAGCCGGTATACCTTACCTTTGACGCTATCCTGGGCCGGGAATACCAAGGGGTCGTATCAGATGTCTCGCCGGTGGGCCAAAATACGCAGGGCATCATCGAGTTTGTCGTAACGGTAGAGCTCTCGGATCCGAACGGAGACGTAAAGCCAGGCATGACTGCAGGGGTCAATGTGGTCGTAAACCAGCTAGAAAACGTGGTTCTTGTCCCCAACCGGGCTGTCCGTGTGCAAGATGGACAGCGTGTGGTATACGTCCTACGAAATGGCTCCCTGGAAAGAGTACCCGTAAGCCTGGGGGCTTCTTCCGATACGATGAGCCAGGTATTGGTTGGAAATTTGCAAAACGGGGATAGCATCGTCCTCAATCCACCCACGAACTTCTCGAATACTGGTGGCCCGCCCCCATTCGTAACGAGGTAGACATGAACGAACCTGTAATTCTTGCACAGAACCTGACAAAAGTATATAAAATGGGCGACGTCCAGGTACATGCGCTACGCGGTCTGTCCCTTCAGATCCAGCATGGCGAGGTGGTTGCTATTATGGGACCGTCCGGCTCAGGTAAATCCACACTGATGAATATCATTGGCTGCCTCGATCGCCCAACCCAGGGGGAGTATTTCCTGGACGGGGAGCGCGTTTCCGATCTAAGCGACGACCAGTTGGCGACCATCCGCAACATGAAGGTGGGATTCGTCTTCCAAAGCTTCAATCTGCTACCCAGAGCGACTGCCCTGGCTAACGTCGAGTTGCCCATCCGTTATGCTCGAGGTAGCACTGGCAGGCGCGAAAAAGCCTCCCGCGCGCTTGAATCTGTCGGGCTGGGCGATAGAATGAACCACCGCCCGAGTGAGCTGTCGGGCGGACAGCAGCAGAGAGTAGCGATTGCACGCGCTCTCGTTAATGAGCCTGCCATCATCCTGGCTGATGAGCCGACCGGCAACCTGGATACAAAATCGGGCCACGAGATCATGGAGCTGCTGCTCTCCCTGAACAAGCAGCGCGGCACCACAGTCATCATCGTTACCCATGACAGGGACGTGGCAGCCCAGACCCAGCGGTCTATCCAAATCAGGGACGGGCTGGTGGAGGAGAAGGCATAACGATGTTGCAACCTTTTCTGGAAGCTTTTGACAGTCTCTCCTCCAATAAGCTTCGCTCCGGCTTGACCATCCTGGGGATCATCATTGGAGTTGGTGCTGTGATCGCAATGGTTTCTATCGGGCGCGGGGCTGAAGCAACCATTACAGACTCGATTCAAGGCATCGGCACAAACCTGCTGTTTGTATTCCGTGGCGGGTCTTCGGAGGTGCGCAATCCCCAGCCTATGACCCTGGGAGACGCCACAGCCATTGGAGATCCTTTCCTGGCGCCCTCTGTTGTGGGTGTGGCGCCAGTATTACAAGGCAACGGAATGATTACTTATGGAGGGGAAAGCAGGACCACCACCCTGGTTGGAATTACCCCCGATTACGCCCCTGTACGGAACTATAACGTCACCGAAGGAGAGTTTATCACCGAAGAGCATATGCTCGGTCAATCCTCGGTGGTCATCCTGGGGACGGAAGTAGCGGACCGGCTTTTTGGTCGCACAGAGGGGTTGGTCGGGGAGACAGTCCGGATCGAAGGCCAACCCTTCCGGGTTATCGGTGTTCTGGAATCCAAGGGTGGATCGGCCTTCTCGAATGAAGACGACCAGGTCCTTGTCCCCCTGACAACCGCCCAAACCCGCCTGCTGCGCCGCAGCACGCGTGACAGGGTTGACTTGATCCTGGTACAGGCTATTTCTGCTCAGGCTGTGCCTCAGGCACAGGATGAGGTTTCTCAGATCCTGCGGCAGCGCCACCGCACCGAGATTGGCGCGGATGATTTTTCCATTCTTACCCAACAGACCTTCCTGGACACTGCCAGTACCGTTACCAACGTGCTAACCATTTTCCTGGGTGGGATTGCAGCTATCTCCCTCCTGGTGGGCGGCATCGGCATCATGAATATCATGCTCGTATCGGTGACCGAGAGAACGCGCGAAATAGGCCTGCGGAAAGCGCTTGGAGCGCATAAATCCGATATTATGATTCAGTTCCTGACCGAATCCTCGGTATTGAGTTTGATCGGCGGCTTGATCGGGATTCTGCTGGGTTGGACCACCTCACTGGTCGTCGGCCGGATTGCTGTAGCCAACAACGCCCCACTTTCCCCCCCCATCGGGTTGGATATCATCTTGCTCGCCACGCTGTTCTCCACTGCGGTGGGTCTTTTCTTCGGGATTTATCCCGCCAACCGGGCAGCTAACCTGGAACCTGTGGAAGCCTTGCGTCACGAGTGATGGAAGAGGTCACCGAGCAGTCATCTCATCAATCCAATCCAGGTAGCTTTGCGAACCCATGATAATGGGCATTGCAATGATCTCCGGGACGTCATATGGGTGTATGTTCTTGACGGCGGGCACGAGCTCAGGTTCGAATAGCTCGGCCCGGGTCTTTACGACCAACAATACCTCATCCTCCTGGTAGCTCTTGCCTTTCCACAAATAGCAAGAATGGATGGGTGAAATCATATTTACGCAGGCCGCCAGCTTCTTTTCAATCAGCATATCAGAGATTTGCTGGCCCGTCTCACGGGTCGGCGCTGTAATCATTACCATAATATGCTCGATATCCATAAATGTCACCTTCCAACACACTTATTTCATATTGAAAGCCTCGCCTGTACATCCTGGAGGCTACCACGCCAGGGGCCGGGCTTTTCCTGCTTCATCGAAGTCACAGCTGCCGCGACCCGGCAGGCTTCTTCCGGGGAAGAATTCAAGCGCATGCCGAGATAAGTAGAAAAGCTGGTGTCGCCGCGTCCTGTCCTGCCTTCCAGGGAGCGGGGATTGAATGGCGCCCGGTAGTTGCTCCCGTCCGCATAGACTGTGATGCCCGAGGATTGTGTCACGAGAACCTCTTTTGGGCCGTAGCTGGAAAGTTTTTCGGCTGCCGCTTCCATGTTCGTCGACCCGGTCAATAATTCGGCCTCTGCCCGGTCGACCTTCAAATAAGTGATATAAGAGAGTCCTTCCTCCATTTCCAGCCATTCCTGGAAGACCAGGTCGCCATCCTGGCGAACGCGTACAAACCCTTGAACGTCAAGCGCCAAGGGTGCTCTTGAGGCGAGCGCGCGTATCAAATCCAGATCCACCTCTCCGGCAATGATTGGTGTGATTGCATAGATGCGAGCAGGGATATCTGGGATTTCTTCCAGGCTGAATTTCCCTGCAAAGCCAAGTGGCTTACAAATCCGGCGCTCCATATCTCTGGAGTCGTAATAGTTAGCGATCCCTGAAGTTTGAGGCGCCGGCCAAGCAAAAACCTCCACACCTGCCTCCCGGAGTTCCTGCAAGCGCCAGAAGTCATCTGTATGTAGCCTGGTCACGACGGACACAGATCGCCCCAGACTCCTCAGGGCGATGCTACCATAATATACTCCTCCGCCAGAAGAGACCTCACCCACCCCATCGACGATCAACTCATCCTTTGCAAAATGTCCCAGCATTACCAGGTCGCTAGTATGCATTCCCACCTGCCTGCCTTACCTTGAATCATCGAAGCGCATTATCATGGAAGTCTATTTCTCCCCCGAGATCACATGGATGCAATCGGAATAGATATCGATTCCCACCTCTGTACCCTCCGGGAAGATATCCAACTGCAAAGGATTGTTCTCGACTGCGGTAAGCCACTGCCCGCCGACTTCAACCTCATAATCGATTGAATCGCCCAGGTAAGCCGACCGTCGGATAACCCCTTTGAAACCATTGGAAAGCGAGCTGACCCGGATCATCTCCGGCCGGATGACCAGAGTGACCTGGGTTCCAGGAGGGTAGACCTCTTCCCTTTCAGATAGCTTAACAGGCTTACCAAAGATGCTCACCATCAACGCCTTTTCATCCAACCCCAACACCTCTCCAGTGACAAAATTTGCCCGCCCGATGAAATCGGCAACAAACCGGGATCGTGGGTAGCGATAAATTTCCATAGGAGTGCCTACCTGCTCGATGACTCCGTGGTTCATTACAACCACCCGGTCTGACAATGTCATCGCCTCCAATTGGTCGTGAGTCACGTAGACACTGGTAATCCCGAGCTCGCGCTGGATGCGGCGGATTTCTGTACGCATTTGCTCCCGCAGCTTAGCATCCAGGTTAGAGAGTGGCTCATCCATTAACAGCACTTTTGGCTCCATCACCAGAGCGCGCGCTAGCGCCACACGCTGCTGTTGCCCTCCTGAAAGCTGGTTCGGGGCGCGGGTTTCGAATCCCGCCAATTGTACGAGCTGCATGACCCGTTGCATGCGCTCTTCCAACTCTGCCTTGGGGGTGCGCATCACGTTCAAGCCATAGGCAACGTTCTCATAAACATTCAGGTGGGGGAAAATCGCATAGCTCTGGAAGACCATCGACATATCCCGCCTATTGGGGGCCACCATGTTGATCTGCTTGCCGTCCAGCAAGATCTCTCCAGAAGTAGGAAACTCGAACCCGGCAATCACCCGCAGTACGGTAGTCTTTCCACAACCTGAGGGTCCCAGGAGCGTGACCAGCTCTCCTTTCTCAATCTCCAAGGAGACACCATTTACAGCGGTTACTTCTCCAGCGCCGCCTCTGGGTGGGAATACTTTTACAATATTTTCAAGAGATAAGTACATGTTTATTTCTCCGATCGTGCTCGCCCGGCTAGCCCTTTACACACCGATGACCATGTCGATATCGCCCCGGCCGCGCAATAACTTATTCGTTATCAGGTATAAGATCCCAATCGCCACCATCACAAAGATAATAATGACAGTCGAGTAAGCGGCTGCTACACTCACCCCGCCTTGTTCCCACTCGCTCAAGATCGAGGCCGTAACGATCCGCCAACGGGCGCTCACCAGGAAGATGATAGCAGAAAGGCTGGTCATATGCCTTGTAAAACTGAAGATCAAACCAGCCAGTAGCGCTGGCAAGATCAACGGTAGCGTGACTTTGCGGAAGGTGTACTGGGCGTCCGCGCCTAAGATGGTCGAGGCCTCATCCAGGGACGGGTCGATTTGTTGGAGGGCAGCCACGCCTGCCCGGACGGAGGCCGGCAGGCTGCGCACGGCAAAGGCAGCCAGGATAATAAATGGGGTTCCTACCAACGCCAGGGGTTGCCCGGCAAAAGTTAGGGCAGCCGGAATTGACAAACAAACCACCGCGAACGGCAACCGCCATCGACCGCGCAGACTCCCCACCAGCAACACTCCTGCGAAAACCAACCCGATTGCTAACAGCGTGGGAGACACCTGGAAGATTACTCTCACATAGTCCGAGAGCTGGAATATGGCGTTGCTCCAAAATCCACGCGGCATGCTCCGGCTGAGTGTGGCAATCGTTCCAGCAACGAAATCGATAAAATTATAGGCCAGCATGTATAACCCGAGCCCTAAGAGAGCCTGGGCAATCAGGCGACGCTTCTGGACGAACCAGGCATGCGCACTGGCGAACAGGTAAACGGCGCCCAGCACATAGTACAACCCGCCCAAAGTGATCACTTGGTCCAGGAGGCTCAACCCAGCTCCAATAGCACTGCCCAATAAGAAAACGATAACCTGGTCTCGCCTTGAAGAGAACAGAATCCGGGACATGAATAACGCCAGGATGGCATAAACGATCACCACCACGATCATCGGAGGGGTGCTGAATGCAAGCACGAATCCGATCCCGAGGATTGTCCCCGGTACTGCCCCACCCAGGTTAGAGCCAAAATCGAGCGCCTCTTTACCGCTGAAGGTCTTGCGTACCACGAGGAAAGCGATCACCATTCCGGTGAGAGCAGCCACCGGTGTGGCAAGCAAGCTCAAGAAGGTCGTGTCCAAAATAGCCTCGACCCCACGCGTCATCATTTGCTCCCACCACATCAAGGTAGGCGTAAAATCCACCCCCCAGGCTACGCTGAAAGAACCATAGATGATGGTGGCATACAAGAGCACGATCAGCGCACATACCAGGTAGACGATGGTGTTGATTGTCCAGCGGATAAAGGGGTCTTTCTCGACCTTCTGCCCGCCGGTAGGTTTCCCGGTTACAGAGATATAGGAACGACGGTTAACATAATACCTTTGTACGACAAAGACGGTCAGGGTTGGGATCAGCAGTACCAGCGAAAGCGCGGAGGCTTTCTGATAATCGAACTCACCGATTACAGCCAGGAAAATTTGCGCCGATAAGACGGTCACATTTCCTGCAATAAACAGGGGATTACCCAGGTCGGCCAGGGATTCAACGAACAGCAGTAGAAAAGAGGCCGCGATGCCTGGGATCAATAAGGGTAACGTCACGGTGCGGAAGATATGCATTCTGCCCGCCCCCATGCTCTCAGCAGCTTCCTCCATGGACGGGTTCAACCGCTCTAACATAGCTCGAAGAATCAGGTAAGCGACCGAGAAAAATGTCACCACCTGCACAAATACCAGCCCGTCCATACCGTAGATATCGTTCGAACCAAGCCGGTACACGATCCCCAACACCCGCCGTGAAATCAGGCCATTACGCCCGAAGAGCAGGATTGTGCTCAAAGCGATCGCGAACGGGGGAGAAACCGTCGGTACAAGAGCCAGGACATGAACGTATCGTTTGCCGGGGATATCGCAACGCACCATGGCGTAAGCGAAGATAAAACCCAATAAGGTGCCCCCGCTGGCGGTTAAGATGCCCATGATCAACGTATCGCGGAAGATGCGCCGCGAAACCGGCCCGTAATACGAATCGAAGTAACGCCCAAAGTATTGCAAATCCAGCTGCCCAGCCTGGTTGAAAAAGCCTCCGACAGTAGCCTTGAAAAGGGGATAAAAAATGAAAACCAGCAGAAAAATCCCTGAAAAAAGCAACGCCATAAAAAGCACAGGGTCGCGGGCGATCAAGGCGAACTCTCTGGAGCGGCGCACCCACCCGAATACATCCGCGCTACGGGTTATCTTTTTAACTAGCGTATTTTCCATGATCCATTTCCATCTTGCATTCCTCCACCAGTCCCTACCTTATCAGCAAGCCTGATGGGGGCGAGATTTCGCCCGCCCCCATTAGCTACCCGTTACTTATTTCAGGTTTTCATCGCTAGATATTTCGTTCGTGAACTTGTCTACAAAAGCCTTCTTGTTCTGACCGGCCCAATCGAAGTCATAGTTGATCAACTTGACTTCCAAAAGCTCCGGATAAGAGAGCTCGACGCCCTTGACAGTCGGGGCCTGGTAGGCATGGTACTTAGGTCCAAGAGCCTGCCCTTCAGAGCTAAGCGCCCAATCGAACCATTTCTGAGCCGCATCCAGGTGCTTTGCGCCCTTGACGATGGCCATGCCCCCGATCTCGTAGCCGGTGCCTTCAGCTGGGAAGGTCAAAACCAGAGGCGCTTTATTGTCATCGATCTCGTGGATGATGTCATGGGAGAAGACGATCGCCACAGCGGCTTCACCTTGACCGACGAATTTAGCCGGGGCCGCGCCGCTCTTCGTAAATTGGGCCATCTGGCTTGCATATTTCCTCAAGTACTCCCATCCTTCCTGTTCTCCCCTCAGCTGCAGTACAGTTGCCATAGCCGTGTAGGAGGTACCGGAGGTGGAAGGATGCGCGACCATCAACTGGCCTTCGAATTCGGGTTTCAGCAAATCATCCCAGGAGGTGGGAGCCTGAACTCCCGGATGGTCATTCAACCAGTTTTGGTTGGTGGCGAATCCCAGCGAGCCAACGTAGATCCCTACCCAGAAGTTATCTGGATCTTTGTACAGGACCGGATCGATCAAGTTGGAATAGTTAGGAGAATCATATGCCTGGAGTACATCTGCTTCTTTAGCAGCGATAAACGAGTCGATCGGGCCGCCCCACCAGATATCAAATTGGGGATTGTCCTTCTCAGCCTGAAGCCTGGCTAAAGCTTCTCCACTGGACATCCTCACGTAATTGACCGTGATATTGTTCTCCGCTTCAAATTCTTGCTTCATACCCTGGCACCACTCTTCCTGGGGGGTGCACAGGACATTGAGTTCCGTGCTGGCTACCTGCTGAGGTTGGCAGGCTGTCAAGAGCATACCCGACAACAAGATAGCCAGTACGAGGATTCCCAACACGCGGTGGTTAGCTTTCATTTTCTTCTCCTTTGTTAAATATGGAAATAATTTTCCGGGATGGATTGGAATGGAATGGAATTCTTAGGTCAACCTCCTTTCTCCGTCTTGCTGAGAACCAAGATCGGCAATAAGCAGTGGAAAGGCCTACTTATCCTAACCCCCTGGATGTGTCTGCTTTATCATAAAGGAAGGACTGATTTGCAAAGGAAACCCCGGCGGGTATGCCCAAATCCAACCCTCTTCCAACCAATACGTTTACAGCGCTGAAAAGATGGCCTCCCATTTGCACATACCCACTGAATTCATTCTGTTCAACTAAACACCAACAAGATAGACGATATTATAGCATCAATCTTGTTTCAGCCAATTTCCGATAGCTTTACCGGTCTGTTTTCTTCATACGATTTCCGGGCAGCCAGACCCATCAGAACTGGGATCCGGCCATCGATCCCCTGAACTGGCGGTAAAGAGTCTTGCCAGATGCATTCCACGAATTCCCGCATCTCCAATAGGAAGGAATCGGTATAGCGCTCCAGGAAAAAGTACAACGGTTTTGCAGAATGCACACCTTCCTGGTTACTGTAGGTGTGTGTATCTGGAGTGTTATTGCTCACGGCAACCATCCCCAATGATCCAAAAACCTCAACCCGCTGGTCATATCCGTAGACTGCCTGCCGGCTATTGTCGATTGTACCAAGGGCGCCGTTCTCGAAATGAAGGGTTACGATGGCGGTATCGATATCGCCCGCTGCTCCGATCTGCGGATCGACCTTCACCCCAGCCGCTGCGTACACCTGGGTTACTTCACTGCACATCAGGTAGCGCGCCATGTCGAAATCATGGATAGTCATATCCAGGAACATGCCTCCTGAGACTTTGACGTATTCCAGCGGGGGCGGAGCAGGGTCGCGGCTGGTAATCCGCAAGATATGCGGTTCGCCAATTTTTCCCTCGCTGATCATTAGGTAAACTTTTCGGAAGTTGGGATCAAAGCGCCGGTTAAAACCGATCTGCAGCTTTACGCCCGCCATTTCCACGGCCTGCAGCGCCGCGTCGATCCTGGCAAGATTGTGATCGATAGGCTTCTCACAAAAGATATGCTTACCGGCCTGCGCGGCTTCTATGACCATCTGTGCATGAACGTCTGTGGAGGAGCAAATTGCAACCGCTTCGATGGTAGGATCAGCCAGGATTTCCTTGTAATCAGGCGTGGCTGTAGGGACATGCAGGCGAGCAGCCGTTTCCTGAGCAGCGGCCAGGTTGAGGTCCGCGATGCTTGAGACTTCCACCCCGGGAATTCGGGATGCCAGGTTCTCGGCATGCAACTTACCAATCCGCCCGGAGCCGATCACACCAAACCTGATCTTTTCTCTTTCAGGCATTTTCTTGGTCTCCTTATTTTTTACCCTACATGTACTATAAGCCCAGTTGAGCCAGGTAATCCCGGTTGCGCTTGGCAGATTCCCTGGGGCTCCCCATGCTGGGGAGCACGTCTTGCTCCACCACGACCCAACCTTCGTAGCCCATGTGCTTCAGCTCATCTATGATGGCAGGGAAATCAATATCACCCTTGCCCAACTCGCAAAAGATGCCATTCCTTACCGCACCAAAATAATCCCAACCATGGGTGCGTGCATGGGAAGCTACCTGGGGCTCGTGGTCTTTGAAGTGGACATGCCAGATACGATCCGCATGCTTACAAAGCCCTTCCAGAGCGTCTCCACCTCCAAAACGGTAATGACCGGTGTCATAACACAGACCCACCAGCTCCGGATCGGTCATCTGCAACAGCTTCTCGATTTCTGCCGGCGTCTCTACGTAACCAGCGCAATGGTGGTGAAAGACGGTACGCAGGCCGGTCTCTTCCCGGACGGTTTTGGCAATCCTCTGGACGCCTTCTGAAAAGACCTGCCATTCCGCTTCGCTCAAACCCTGCCCCGGACTGATTCTCCCTGCATTGACCGTCCTGAGCGGGTCTTTTCCGTTATCATCCGCCAGGACGATAAAGGGCGACGAGCCTCCTACGGATGCCAGCAGCCTGGCAGTGCGCACAGCTATGGATTGCCCCGCTTCATGATCATCTCGGTTTGAAAGGTTAACCGGCACGAAGGCCGACAGTATCACCAGGCCGCGCTTCTGGAGCTCGCTCTGCAGTTGCTCTGGGTCGGTCGGCATGAACCCCCAATCCCCCAGCTCCGTTCCGAGATAGCCGGTCCCGGCCAGCTCGTCCAACACTTGCTGGTAACCAACTGCTTCTCCTTCCAAATCGAATTCCAGCACACCCCAAGAACAGGGAGCATTTCCAATTTTGATCATCTTAGCTTCCTCTCTATACTGAATTGGTAATTTTTCAGGTATTTAGAAAACCTAAAACTTGCGCGACCAATCCTTCAGCCAGCGCTCGATGACAACTTTCGTCTGGGTGTAGAATTCCACCGCGTGTTGGCTCTGCCCGTGCAAGGTCCCGAAGAAGCTTTCCTTCCAACCACTGAAAGGGAAGAAAGCCATAGGAGCAGCTACACCGATATTAATCCCGATATTGCCGGCCTGGGCTTCGTAACGGAACTTGCGCGCTGCCGCACCACTGCTCGTAAACAGGCAGGCCATATTCCCATATTTGCCACTGTTCACCAACCGGATGGCCTCATCCACGCTCTCCACGTGCATCATGCCCAATACCGGACCAAACACTTCCGTGTGGGCAAATTCACTTTCCGGGTGGACGTCCTGAAGGATGGTGGGACGGATGAAATAACCGGATTCATAGCCCTCGATGACTGCCCGGCGACCGTCCACAACCAGTTCTGCCCCATCCTGGACGCCTTTCTGAACCAAGCTCTCGATCCGATTTTTGCTCTTGTTCGTAATCACCGGACCCATCTCAACTTTTTCATCCAGGCCATTCCCAACCACCCTGGAAGCGGCTAAATCAGCGATCGATTCCGTAAACGTGCGTCGTGCATCCCCGACTGTGATCGCCATCGCAGCCGCCAGGCAGCGTTGACCTGCATTCCCGAAGGCGCTGTCTGCCATGATCGTGCTGGTCAATTCCATGTCCGCATCCGGGAGGATGACGACCGGGTTCTTAGCGCCTCCCTGGGCCTGGACACGTTTCCCACTGGCCGAAGCTCGCGAATAAATATGCCTGGCGACTGGGGTGGAGCCCACGAAACTAACCGCCTGGATACCAGGGTGGTCAAGGATAGCATTAACCGTGTCTGGACCCCCATTGACCATGTTTACGACCCCCTTAGGAAAGCCAACCTCTTCCAGCAGCCGGAATACCTTCTGCAAGGTGATGGGGGTCCTCTCGGAGGGCTTTACGATGACCGTATTGCCGCAGGCCAACGCGTAAGGAAGGAACCAGAAGGGGATCATTCCTGGGAAGTTAAAGGGAGCGATAATCGCACATATGCCAACCGGTTGCCGGATCATATACTCGTCGACGCCCCTGGCAATATCCTCCAGGATGCCCCCCTGCATCATGGTAGGGATCCCACACGCCACCTCCACATTTTCGATTGCGCGGCGGATTTCACCACGCGCCTCCTTGATCGTCTTGCCGTTCTCCATCGTGACGGTGCGCGACAGGTCTTCGAAATGAATTTCCAACAGGTTCTTCAGCTTAAATAGGTATTGTATTCTGTCCGGAGCCGGGGTCCTTCGCCAGCCATCAAACGCGGCTTGTGAGGCCTGTACTGCCCTGTCCACTTCAAGTGGGGAAGAAAGCGGGACTTCGGCCAAAACAAAGCCGCTGGCCGGGTTGATCACTTCTAGGGTTTCACCGGCGCTGGTCCGCCATTCCCCGTCAACATAGTTCAATAATGCTTCGTTCTTTGCCATGATTTACGTCCTTTTTGTAACTTGAGATCCACCAAGACTGATGAATGGAAATGATATTAATGGAAGGTCAAACCGCCTCGTGCACCCAAACAGGTCGCTCTTCATCCAGGGAGATCGTCGCCGCAATACCGATGGCGGTTGCCGCCCTGGCATCCAGTCCTGAGACCCTTGGCTCCCGGTCTTCCTGGATGCATGTCACAAAATCTGCAATCTCTGCTGCGTAGGCTTCTCCAAAGCGTTCCATGAAATATGGCACCGTATCGTGAATGACTCCAGCCCGGGTCATCACCAGGGTAGCCGTTTGTTGCATCTTCCCGATCAGCAAGCCTCCCTCGGAGCCGAGCACCTCACTGCGAATATCGTAACCGTACACCGCGTTGCGACTTACGTCAACATTCCCGATGGCTCCATTTGCGAACTTGAGGTTCACCACCGCGTTATCGATATCCCCGACCTCGCTCAGTTGCGGGAACACCAGGCAACCGCCCTCGCTGTATACCCGCTCGACCTCGCTGCCCATCAACCAGCGAGCGGCATCGAAATCATGTATACCCATATCCAGGATCAAGCCGCCGCTGCTCTCACGACGGGCAAACTCAAGGCTTGGACACCTCGGATCCCGACCGGTTGACTTGAACATGACCGGGGTTCCAATCACTCCGGCCTCGATCTGCTGTTTTGCCATCATATAAGCCGGGTCGTAGCGACGCATAAAACCTACCTGAAGGCGGACGCCGGCCGCTTGCGCCGCCTGGATGGCTTCATCGCAGCCCTCCAGCGTCATCGCCAGGGGTTTCTCACAAAAGATTTGCTTGCCGGCTGCAGCAGCGGCTTTGACCACTTCAACATGACTCTTGGTAGGCGAGGCGATCACGACTGCCTGGATATCGTCCCTTTCCAACAGCTCCAGGTAATTGCGATAACCGGCCTTAGCGCCATAGCGCTCAACTACCTCCTGCACAGTGCTCTCGCTCAAATCTGCCACTGCTGCTAATTCAGCTTGTGGGACATTGAAAGCCAGGGTATGCGCAAAGACCCTACCCATCCTGCCTGCTCCGATCAGCCCAATCTGAACGCTCATTGGAGTCCTCCTCAAAAAACGGCTACCGTGCTCTATCGGCTACAGGAAATAACGCTCTTTTTTCAGCGCTTCCTCGTACTGTTTGCGCGCCTCTCGGACGCTCTCCATCTCCGAAACCTCCGCCACCGCTACATCCCACCACGATTCGTACCCGGGGACGCGCTGCTCGAGGTCAGTCTCCACTACAATAACCGTCGTCTGTGTCTCCTGCGCTGCAGCCTTCAGTGCTTCCTGCAGTGAAACGATATCCTTTGCTTCGTAAACACAGGCGCCCAGGCTGCGAGCGTTGGCTGCATAATCAACTTCCAGACGCTCCCCCTCCAACATGCCGGTCTCCGGGTCCCGGTAGAGGTAACGTGTCCCGAACCTCTCGCTACCAACCGACTCTGACAGGCCGCCAATGCTGGCATAGCCGTAATTATTGAGCAAGATGATATTGAGCTTATAGCCTTCCTGAATGGAGGTGACGATATCCGAGGAAAGCATCAAATAGGAGCCGTCCCCAACCATCACGTAGATTTCTCGCCCGGGAGCGGCCATTTTGACGCCCAGTCCACCGGCGATCTCGTAACCCATGCAGGAATATCCGTACTCCATATGGTAGCCTTTGGGATCCCGCGTCCGCCACAGCTTATGCAGGTCACCGGGCAGGCTGCCAGCCGCACAAACCAGCACGTCCTGGGACTCAGAGGCCTGGTTCACAGCTCCCACCACCTCCCCCTGGCTAACCGGCGGGCCATGTCGCAAGTTGTAGATCCGCTCTACCTCGGCATCCCATTCCCGATTGAACTGCGCTGCTCTCTCCCGGTACTCGTCCTGGGTGTCATAGCCTTTCAATGCAACCCGCAACTCTTCCAATATAACCCGTGCATCACCCACCAGGGGAAGCGCGTAGTGCTTGTAAGCATCAAATTCTGTCACATTGATATTGATAAAACGAACCTGCGGGTTTTGGAAGGCGGTCTTGGAAGCGGTAGTGAAATCGCTGTAGCGCGTACCAACACCGATCACCAGGTCCGCCTCGCGTGCCATGATATTCGCCCCCGGTGTACCGGTCACCCCTATCGCCCCCAACGCCAGGGGATGGTCGTATTTCATTGAGCCCTTTCCGGCCTGCGTTTCTCCTACCGGGATACCTGTCTGGTCGGTGAATGCCAGCAAGGCCTGGGTGGCTTCACTATAGATTACCCCGCCTCCTGCTACGATGATGGGTTTCGTGCTGGAGCGAATCCATTCGGCCGCTCGTTTCAGCAGCTCAATATCCGGCCTAGGACGCGGGATGGTCCAGATGCGTTTCTCGAACAGCTCGTCCGGGTAATCGTAAGCTTCTGTCTGCACGTCTTGAGGCAAAGCCAGGGTTACCGCGCCTGTTTCAGCAGGTGAGGTTAAAATGCGCATTGCCTCCGGCAGCGCGGTGATGACTTGCTCGGGACGGTTAATGCGGTCCCAATATCGGGAGATGGGCTTAAAGCAATCATTCACCGAGATATCCTGGGAAGAAGGACTCTCCAACTGCTGTAGGACCGGAGCAACGTTCCGCCGGGCAAAGATATCACCAGGCAGAAGCAGCACAGGCACCCGGTTAATGGTAGCACCCGCGGCAGCTGTGATCATATTCGTCGCCCCTGGTCCGATCGAAGAAGTGCAGACCATTGCACGCTTGCGGTTGCTCATCTTGGCGAAGGCAGCCGCAATATGTACCATGGCCTGCTCATTGCGGGTCTGGTAATAGCGAAAATCAGGGTTCTGCTGAAGGGCTTGCCCGATCCCGGCTACGATCCCGTGCCCGAAAATTCCGAAAACGCCGGCGAAGAATTTCTCCTGGTTTCCGTCCCGTTCCACGTATTGGTTCTTCAGGAAGGCGATCACTGCCTGCGCCATGGTCAAACGAGTTGTTTTCATTCGTTCTCTCCAATCATTTTTCGCGACCTTTGACCATCAAGATATGCGCTTACCCGTGATCAGGTCTGCGATATCCTCCTGGGTAAGCTCGCCTTTATGGTATGTACCGACATTCTGTCCCTGTCGAATGATGGTATAGCTGTCGGCGACCATATACACATGGTTGACATTGTGGGTGATAAAGATCACCGCCAGGCCCCGCTGGCGAGCATTTTCGATATAACTCAAAACCTTGCGCGTCTCTCCTACTGAAAGAGCAGAAGTAGGTTCATCCAGGATGAGCACTTTTGCACCAAAGTGGACACCCCTGCCGATAGCGATGGACTGGCGCTCACCACCTGAAAGGCTGCCCACGCGTTCAGAGGCCGAGCGGACCTCGATGCCGATATCGGCGAGCGATCTCCGGCATTGCTCGTTCATCTCCTTGATATCCAGCCAGCTTAACGGTCCCAGCTTTTTGACCAGCTCTCTTCCCAAAAAGAAATTCCGTGAAATGCTCATCAGGTTCACCAGGGCCAGGTCCTGGTAAACGGTTTCGATGCCGATGGCGCGTGCATCCCTGGGAGAATTGATCTGGATCGGCTTTCCTTCAAAATATATGGTCCCGCGCGTGGGAGGGTAGACGCCCGTCAATACTTTAATCAGCGTGGACTTGCCAGCCCCGTTATCCCCTAACAATGCCCGCACCTCACCTGCATCCACTTCAAAATCCACGCCTTTCAAGGCCGTTATCGTCCCAAACTGCTTCACAATCTGAACCATCTTGACCATGGGCGTCTCCCTGCCAGGATTGGATAAATCCGCCATTTTCACTCTCCTCATAGCGCTTGTCTAGCGCCAGCGCCCCGGTTAGCGCCGCTCACGAAGCCATTTATTTAAAATTACCGCTGCAATGATCGTTACACCCACGATTGCTTCAAAATTATCCGCCGGTATAAAGGGGATGTTCAGGAGAACGACACCCGTACGCAAAGTGCTGATTAATAAGACCCCGATCAGGGCTCCCCAAATGCTGCCCATACCACCCTGCAGGAGCGTGCCTCCCACCACAGCTGCCGCAATCGCGCTCAGCTCTATCCCGGCTCCCGATGCGACCCGGATGGTCGTAAATTGGCTGAACAGCAGGACGCCAGCAAAGCCAGCCAGAGCTCCTGAAATCACAAAAGCGAATACCTTGGTCCGTTTTACGTTGACGCCCTGCACCATGGCTGCCCCCGGATTACCTCCAACAGCAAAAATATGGTTCCCAAACCGGGTGCGCGTCAGCAAGTACTGGCAAAAGATAGCCAGGCCGATCAACCAAAGTGCAGCAGTGCGGAAATTTGCGCCGGTCCATAGGTCGTTGACCACGTCCAAACGCCCATTGAAGACGTTAAAGATGGGGTATTTCTCTACGATCTGTAACAGCGCCCCTCCTGAAACCACCCAAACCAATCCCCTGTAGATATATCGGGTTCCCAAGGTAACGATAAATGAAGGAATATTGGTACTAATCAAGATCAAACCGTTGACCGCTCCCAATATGCCTGGAACCAGGATAGCGAGCAATACACCTAGATAAGGATTTCCATTCTCGACGTTCATGGCAAACAGATATCCCCCCATGGCTACCAGCGCGCCTACGGACAGGTCAAATTCTCCCGAGATCATCAATAAAGTAATGCCAATTGTGACAACACCCGTCAGTGTAGCAGCATTGATAATGCCAGAAATAGACCGGACGGTGAGGAAATTATTCACGAAAATTGCGAACAGGACAATGACGATCAGGATCGTAGCTATGGGACCCGCAATAGTCGATTCAGCAAAAAGGCTGCGCAGGTTCTTCTGCCATGTAACGGTCGAATTCATACCTAAACTCCAGGCTGTACTCATGCCCGGAATGGGCTGACCTTTCAGCCCATTCCGGCGCCCACAAAAACGTTTACCTGTACTGTCCAGCCAACTCCTTCACAAGCTGGACGTTGTTTATATCTACAAAGCCCGGCCCGGTGGGGGTTACTGGTAGAGCCGGGGAGATATTCTGGCGGTTGTAAAGGGCCAAAGCCATCACCGCGCCATAGCCTTGTAAGAATGGCTGCTGGTCAATAGCGAACAAGGTGGTACCATTTTCCAGGTTAGCCACCACTTCCGGGGTGACATCGAAGGTGCCGTGCACCACATCCCCGGCAGAAAGCCCGGCTGCATCCATGAAGGCATAGAAGGGGTTAGCCCCCGTCGGTCCCAGGGTCATGAAGGCGTTCACATCCGGATTGGCAGTGTAGTAATCATCGATGGTGGTCTGTGAAGCTGCCGGGTCAGAAGAGATCGCCAGTACTTCGGCTGTGAAGCCGTTCTCCGCAAAGGCATCCGTGAAGCCCCGGCAGCGTGCATCCAGGCCAACGTGCCCGACCTGGTGGTTGATGCACACACCAACTTCGCCGCCCGCATCGACCATACGCAAGCCGCCCAGGTAGCCGCCCTGGTACTCATCTTGCCCGAGGTAGGTCAGGTAGGGGATGCCATCGTTGATCGGACCGGCTCCGGCATTGTAGGCGATCACCGGAATGCCGGCTGCGATGGCGCGGTTGATCGGCTCACGGAATAGGACCGGATCGCTCACCGTCAATGCGATGCCATCCGGCTGGGCGGCAATCGCCTGGTCGATCAATGAGGCCGTCCGCTCCAGGTTGAACTCATCAGGTCCCAGGATTGTTACATCCACATCCATATTCGCGGCAGCCTCTTGGATGCCGTTTTCCACGACACACCAGAAGGCGTCCCAGGCGCATAGGGCGTGCTGTACCATGACGAAGTTGAGTGGCTTATCCGGTTCGACAGGCGCTCCCACGGTCTCGGCAGTCACAAAACCGGGGCCGGTTGCCGTAACGGGCAATGCGGGCGTGATGCCATAATTGTTGGCGAGCATCAGCCACATCACCGCGCCGTAGCCCTGCAGATAAGGCTGCTGGTCGATAGCGAACAAGGTGGTCCCGTTTTCAAGATTGCCTTCCACTTCCGGGGTGACATCGAAGGTGCCGTGCACCACATCCCCGGCAGAAAGCCCGGCTGCATCCATGAAGGCATAGAAGGGGTTAGCCCCCGTCGGTCCCAGGGTCATGAAGGCGTTCACATCCGGATTGGCAGTGTAGTAATCATCGATGGTGGTCTGTGAAGCTGCCGGGTCAGAAGAGATCGCCAGTACTTCGGCTGTGAAGCCGTTCTCCGCAAAGGCATCCGTGAAGCCCCGGCAGCGTGCATCCAGGCCAACGTGCCCGACCTGGTGGTTGATGCACACACCAACTTCGCCGCCCGCATCGACCATACGCAAGCCGCCCAGGTAGCCGCCCTGGTACTCATCTTGCCCGAGGTAGGTCAGGTAGGGGATGCCATCGTTGATCGGACCGGCTCCGGCATTGTAGGCGATCACCGGAATGCCGGCTGCGATGGCGCGGTTGATCGGCTCACGGAATAGGACCGGATCGCTCACCGTCAATGCGATGCCATCCGGCTGGGCGGCAATCGCCTGGTCGATCAACGAGGCCGTCCGCTCCAGGTTGAACTCATCAGGTCCCAGCACGGTTACATCGATGCCCATATCTTCCGCCGCGTCTGCGATGCCCTGTTCAACCGTACACCAGAAGGCGTCCCAGGCGCATAGGGCGTGCTGTACCATGACGAAGTTAAGCCCTTCACCTGTAGGTTGGGCTGGCGGCGCAGGTGGTTCTACTACGGGAGCCTCCGTAGGTTCTTCAACGGGCTCTTCCACAGGAGCTGGGGGCTCTGCCGGTGGGGCAGGCGGTTCTTCCTGGGGGACAGGCGTCGGTTGAGTGACCTCTGGCGTAGGACTCGGCTGGCATGCAGCCAGGACGACTGCCAGCACCAGAAGGGCTGTAAAGAGCAGGTTCAACTTTTTCATCTTTTTCCTCCAAAGCTCAAAACAAGTTAGGCATGTAGAAGTTCCAGGATTGACAGATGGAAAGCCATTTTAATGTGGAGCACCTCCTTTCACATGAACGGACATATGTACGCTCACTCACCGCCGCGTAGATAGGTATTACTGATCACAGCAATAATAATGATCAAGCCAGCCACTGCCTGGAAGATTTGGATGGGGATACGCATCAAGACCAGGCCCTGTTCGAGCATTTGCAGCAAGATGATACCCACCATTGCTCCGAAAATGGTGCCAACACCCCCTTTCAAGCGGGTCCCCCCGATCACGCAAGCCGCTACTGCGATCAGCTCCATGCCCTCCCCGCGCAGTGGATCCACGCTGGACCTGTGGGCAAACTGCATGATCCCCGCCAGCCCGGCCAAGACTGCTGCAATCATGAAGTTAGTCACTTTAACCCGGTTAACGTTCACACCCTGGGCTAATGCAGCCTCTGGAGAACCACCGGCTGCAAATGTCCAGTTGCCGTATTTTGTGCGCATTAAAATAAAAGAGAAGATGAGGGCAATCAGCAGGAACCAAATGATCGACAGACGGAAATTAGGAACAGGGACAAACAGCTGGTTGAGAGGAGTGATAGGGCCGTTCAAGTAGTTGAAGAAGGTCAGGGCCTCACCGGTATAGGTAGCAAAATCGCCGCTCCCGATAGCTCTCACAATCCCTCGATAAGCCAGCATGGTGCCCAGGGTAGCGATAAAGGAAGGAATCCCTGAACGCGTCACGATCAATCCGTTGAGTAGCCCAAGCAGCGCGCTGACCAGGAGCGCCAGTATGGCTGCCAGAAAGGGCGCAACACCGGCAATCAGGGAGAGCGCAAACACGTAACTAGAGACTGCGAACGTTGCGCCCACCGAAAGATCGAACTCTCCCGAGATCATCAGCATGGCCACGCCGATAACCATAATCCCGGTGATGCTACCGAACGTGAGGATATTCGCAAAAGCAATCGGGGTGAGAAAAGTGTCTGTCGCCAGGCTGAAGAACAGGAAAACTGCCAGGAAGCTTACCAGGGCAACGACTTCCGGGATGGTAGCCAGGCGGTAGCGGAATCTCGTCCAGGTTTCTGTCATAATTGCCATATACAGCCTCTTAATAAGCTGGTCGTTCCTGTTGAACTAGGTTTTTCGATTTCTTTGGATAAAAGCAATTCTTGTGGATGAGGGACTATTTTTCCATCTGCAAGCTTACCAGCGGAAGGCGTGGATCTTGCTCCGTCCAGGTGCTCTTGACCCAGGCGTAATCGGGGTCATCCGCATTCGCCAGCGATTGCGCTGAGCCCGCCAGCATATTGAGGTAATAGGTAGTGTACCCATGAGCAGAGACAACCGGATGGTAGCCTTCGGGCGATAACACCAACTGGCTATTCTGTACCAGAATGAGCTCGTCTAAGCGCCGGTCCGGTGTATACACACGCTGGTATGCATATCCTTCTGGTTTGTCGATCTTATAAAAATAAACCTCTTCCAGGTCGGCTTCCAGAAGCACCCCATTTTCATCTTCTCGATGCACATCGTGCTTATGGGGAGGATAGGAGCTCCAGTTTCCCGAGGGGGTGTAGACTTCTACCACTACCATACGGTGGCAATCGAATCCGGGGGGAATCATATTATTGATCTGCCGGGTAGCGTTCCCGCCGCCTCTGATCTCAATACTCACTTCGGAAGGGGGTACCAGCTGGACAGGGTGGTCCTGGTCCGTAGCACACCAGCCATAAGCGACATCCACAACATCTCCCAGCGCCTGCACCGAAAACTCCGTTCGTCGAGGAAGGTACAGCGAATAAGGCATACCGCTGAAAACGTCTGGTCTACGTCCAATGGCCTCCCAGGCGCCGCGTGAGGAGCGCACAGAACACACGCCTCCCAGAACCACCAGGGCGAGCTCATTCTCCCCGGTGAAGTGTCTCCACGTCTGTCCAGGTCTCATCTTTCGGGCAGCAAAATGTAGCAGGTCCCAACCTGCCTTTTGAGGGGTTACCTGTATATACTCCTCATCCTCAAAATTCGGCTTGATTAATAGCGGAGACTGGTAGGGCGACATCAGCTTCCCTCTCATAAAAAGACAGTATACTTCCTGGGTGGAGCTGTGGAGGCTCTCAGCAAAAGCTCGCCGCGCAGGACGACGATCTGTGGTCCTGCCTGATTCTCCAGCTCTCTCCGCTCATTAAGTAACCTCAGCATCATGCTGGCAGCCTCGAAACCCAGGTGGTACTTTGGCTGGTCGAAAGTTGTCAGTCCGGGTGTAGTAAACGCAGAGATGCCTATATTATCAAAACCCGTTACTGAACAATCCGTGGGTACCTGCAATCCGGCTTCATGCAAGCCATGCATCAAGCCCAAGGCCATCATGTCATTGAAGCATACCACAGCCGTCGGTGGTTCAGCAAGCTGTATGAAATGCCTGGCGCCTTCAAAACCACCCTCTGGCCGGCCGTTTGGCCCACAATGAACGAACCCATCGGGTATATTCAGACCGGCGGCTTCCATCTCATCCCTAAAACCATTCAACCTGTCTTGAGTAGTCTTGCCGGCGTGGATATTGCCTAAAAAGGCGACCTTTCTGTGACCTAAATCAAGCAAATGCCGGGTAATCTGGCGGCTGCCATACCTGTCATCATGGTAAATGGAAAACTTGTATTCTTCAGCCGACTGGTTGTTAACCACCACACACGGTACACCATAAAGCTGAATCTTACGACTATGCTCAGCGCTAAAAGGAGTTGAGCAAATGATCACCCCATCGACCCGGCGTTCCCCCATCGCCTGGACGATGGACTGTTCCCGACTAAAATCACGCTGAGAGGCTGCCACGAACAGGCTGTAGCCGGCCGGCTGGAGAGCGTTCTCGATGCCTTCTAATACCTCGCTGAAGAAAGGGTCGTCAATCCGGGTAACGATAACGCCCAAGGCTTCCGAGCGGTTGGTCCTCAAGCCGCGGGCGACAGCGCTGGGTGTATAACCCAGTTCGAATGCAATTTTTTTGATTCTTGAGGCTGTTTCAGGGGCGATATCCGGATGATTTCGCAAGGCACGCGAGACAGTTGGGTGGGACACTCCAGCCTGCCTGGCGATATCTTTGATCGTGACCGGCATATTCAAACCCTCCGCTGCACACGTGTGCGAGAAGTTTATCAAAGCTTTTCCATCCGGTCAAGAAGAATTCACGCCAGATTTTGGTCATGGAATGGCTGTCCTCGGCTCGGCGGCGGTCCTCTTCCGGTTCCGAACCATCTGACTGATATTGAACATGCAAATACCAAATGCCAGCCTGATCCCTGTGAGCAAGCAGCCGTCTATCGGTTTCGCCCAGCGATTACATGAAACACATCCTCGGCCAGGTGGGGTTAGTTGCCATAATGTCTCATTCGATGTGAGGTAAAATCTAAGGGGGAAAACTTTATGATCGATCCAACTCGGAGAGGCAAATGCCCGAATATAAAATTCTGATAACCGATGGTTTGGAAGAACGCGGCCAGGCGCTCCTGCGCACCGCTGCCTACGTGGATGACAGGAATGGGATCTCAGCCGATGAGCTACTGGAAGTGATCGATCGCTATGATGCCATCATCGTACGCAGCCGTACCAAGGTCACGTCACAGGTTATCGATGTAGCCAGCCAGCTTAAAGTGATTGGTCGGGCAGGTGTGGGCGTGGACAATATCGATCTGGAAGCTGCGGGTGCGCGAGGCATTGCCGTTTTGAACACCCCCACTTCTACCAGCATCGCAGTCGCAGAGCTTACCCTGGCGCTGATGCTCGCCCTGGCTCGCTCCATCCCCAGGGCAGACACCGCCGCCAAATCCGGGGAATGGATCAAGAAATCACTCTCCGGTGTTGAGCTGTATCAAAAAACACTCGGCATCCTGGGAATGGGAAATATCGGGAAGGAGGTCGCCCAGCGCGCCACCGCCTTCGGTATGTCCGTGATAGCTTATGACCCACTGATCAGCGATTTCGAGATCCAGCAGCGCGGAGCAGAACCGGTCCCGCTTCCAGAGCTGTATAACAGATCTGATTTCATTTCTATCCACGTCCCACTCACTCCTGAGACTCGGGGCATGATCGGAAAACAGGTTTTCCAAAGCATGAAAAGGGGCGTGCGCCTGGTCTGTGACGCCCGCGGAGGAGTTATCGACGAACAGGCTTTGCTGGAGGCGCTCGAGAGTGGCCAGGTTGCTGGGGCTGCCCTGGATGTTTTTTCTAAAGAACCACCTGGTAAGACGGAGTTGATCGCGCATCCCAACCTGATCGCCACGCCTCATATCGGCGCCCAAACCGAGGAAGCCCAGTTACGAGCAGCTGAGGATATTGCAGCAGAAGTACTCTCAGCTCTGAACGGCGATACCGTGCGCTGGAGAGTCGTCTGATATTTATAATCTTTCACGATAGGAGATCGAACAATCAATGGAGCCGAAACTTGCCGAATTAAAAAGTATGCTTGCCGAGGTCATGGATCTTGAAAAGGTTGGCGAGGTGCTGGGGTGGGATCAGCAGACCTATATGCCACCGGGCGGGGCTGAGGATCGCAGCTATCATCTGGCAACCATTCGAAGCCTGGTGCATAAGAAATTTACTTCGGATGAGATCGGAAAGCTGCTCGAAGAGCTTAAACCCTACGCAGGGCAGCTCGATCCCGACTCCGATGAGGCCCGGCTCATCCGGGTGACGAGCGATAAATACAATAAGAAGGTTAAGGTGCCCACTGAATGGGTGCGTGAATTTGCACAGGTGACTACCCTTGCGAACCGAGATTGGGAACAGGCGCGGGCAAACAGCAACTTCGAAGTCTTCCAACCCTCATTGGAAAGGATCGTAGAGCTCCGCCGGGCTTATGCATCATTTTTTGCTCCTTACGAGCATGTCTATGACCCCCTGCTAGATGAGTATGAGCCAGGTTTAAAAACGGCGGAGGTCAAGGCTATCTTTGAGAGCCTGCGTCCCCAACAGGTAGAGCTGGTCCAGTCTATCCAGGACCGGCCCCAGGTGGATGATTCGTTCCTGCACCAGCCTTTCGATCCTCAGAAGCAATGGGATTTCGGGGTGCAGGTCATCACGGACATTGGCTACGACTGGAAGCACGGGCGCCAGGACAAGGCTGCCCATCCTTTCACAATCAATTTTGGAATCGGTGATGTGCGGATCACCACCCGTATCATGCCCGATTACCTGGGTTCGGCTTTCTTCAGCACCGTGCATGAGTGCGGGCATGCACTTTACGAGATGGGAATAGACCCCAATCTGGCCCGCACCCCCCTGGCCGAAGGGACTTCGCTGGCCCTGCATGAATCGCAATCGCGCATGTGGGAGAACCTGGTAGGGCGCTCTTACCCCTTCTGGGAACGCTATTTCCCCCGCGTGCAGGAGCTTTTCCCCTCCCAGCTTCAAAACATTAGCCTGGAGAATTTCTATAAAGGTATCAACAAGGTGGAACCATCTTTAATCAGGGTGGAAGCAGATGAAGCTACATATAACCTGCATGTCATGTTAAGGCTTGAAATCGAAATTGCCCTGATGGATGGCTCCCTGGAGGTCCGCGACCTGCCCGAGGCCTGGAACGCCCGCATGCGTGATTACTTGAGCCTGACCCCGCCAAACGACGCCCTGGGTGTACTACAGGATGTGCATTGGTCCAACGGTTATATCGGCTATTTCTCCACCTATGCGCTGGGCAACTTGATCTCTCTGCAGTTATGGGAGGCCATGCGGGCCGAGATACCCGACCTGGATGAGCAGATCCGCAGGGGAGAATTCTCCAATCTTTTGGGTTGGCTGAGAGAAAAGATTCACCACCATGGCAAAAAATTCCAACCGCAAGAGCTGGTCGAGCGGGTGACGGGATCGAAGATCGATTCTGCTCCCTATATGCGTTATTTGAACGAGAAATATAGCCAGATTTACGGCCTTTAATCGATGAGCGAGCTTACCGACCAGGTTTACCCTCCCACAATTGTGGTCATGCACGGCGATGAGACCGGCGAAGAGCTCCTGGAGCAGTCTCTGCGAGTGCTCGACCCGCAGCTCCTGGGCCTCAAGATGCATTTCGAGCACTTCGACTTGAGCCTTGGAAACCGGCGCGCCACCCAAAACGAAGTTGTCCGCCAGGCAGCCGATGCCATGTGCAGAACTGGTCTTGGGCTGAAGGCCGCTACGATTACCCCAGAGACCCAGGATGACGTGGGCAGCCCGAACGCCCTGCTGCGGGAAAAGATCGATGGGCAGGTCATCCTGCGGATCGGGCGATTGCTGCCGCGCGTCTCTTCGATAGCGGGTGTGCATTCACCAATCGCCATCGTGCGCATGGCAGTCGATGACGCCTATGGGGCCAAGGAGTGGCGCGAAGATACCCCGCACGGGGAGGAGTACGCCTATCGCACTGCTTCGATCCGCCGCAGCGTCTGCCGGGTGGTGGCGGAGTTCTCCTTCCAATACGCGGAACGGGTAAGAGCTTGTGTTTTCGGAGGCCCCAAGTACACCGTCAGCCCTGTATATGAAGGCATGTTCAAAGAGGAGCTGGATGCAGCCGCCCGGCGCCATCCCGAGGTAGAATACCTGCCATTGCTCATCGATGCCACCTTTGCGCTTTTGCTGAAAACAGGCGGAGAAGCCATGGTCATCCCGGCTCTTAACCGTGACGGCGACCTGCTCTCCGACCTGGTCTTGCAGATGTTCGGCAGCATTGCAGGCTCCGAGAGCCTGGTCCTTTCCTTCGACGAAGAAACCCTGCAGGTAAGGGGTGTGATGGCCGAAGCCCCGCATGGCACTGCGCCTACCTTGTACCGCAAGAATATCGCCAACCCCATCGCCATGATCCTGGCGTGTGCTGCTCTGCTCACCTATATCCAACATCCTCGCGCCCAGCAGGCTTCAGGCGCCATTTACGATTCAGTCTTCGAGGCTGTCCATTCCGGTCATGCTACCACCGACCTGGGTGGTAGCATGACCACCACCGAGTTTACCGAGCAAGTGATCCATAGGATACGGGTCAAATTGGGACAGGAGAACCGTTCAGGCAAATGAGATCCAAGCCTATCGTGACCCTGGTGAGCCTGTTCATTGCCGGGCTGTTCTTGTTGAACGCGGCCGCTTGCAGCATGCTGGCCCCTCAACCTGCTGCTACTGAACAGCCGGACGGTTATCTACCGACAGCCATCGCACTCACCATCCAGGCAGTAATAACAGACCTGCCCCCATCATCCCCGCCACCTACCCCGGAACCATCCACCCCTGAAGTTATCCAGGAGACGACTGAGCCAACCATCCAGCCCGGACAAGAAGCTCCTGTGATAGATCCACAGGAATCGATTGAACAGCCAGCCGTCGAAATAAGCCTTCCAGCGCCTTCCCCCTCGACCACCTCAGCCGCCATCCAGATCCTATCTCCCGGCCCGGCTTCTAAGGTCATCTCGCCCATCCGGCTCAACGCTTACCTGGCTCCTGGAGATAAAGGCAACGTTCGCATCGAGCTGTTGGGTGAAGATGGGCGCTTGCTTGTCAGGCAATTGCAATCGTACAATCCGCTCTCACGCATCCAGGTGGTAACCGAACTGGATTTTGAGATCTCCGCCGCCGGAGAGCTGGGCCGCTTGCGGATCACAACCGAAGACAATCAAGGCCGTATGGTTGCCGTGGCTTCTGTAGATTTATTGTTGCTCTCAATCGGCCAATCGGACATCACCCCCTCGGCAGATTCTCTTGACCGCATCATCATCCAGGAGCCAGGCCCGAAGACCCTAGTACAAGGCGGAAACTTGCGGGTAAGCGGTTTCATCCGCCCATCCGGAGAGGCCTCCACCTGGGTCGAGCTGATCACGGCCGAAAACCGGGTGGTTGGATACCGGCAGATCTCCGTTTCGGAGCCACAGGAAACCGGACATACCCCCTTTTCAGTAGATGTCCCCTATACGGTCAGCGCCACGACCTGGGTGCGCCTGGCGGTATCCCAACGGGATGGACGTATCCCGGGTATCATCAACCTCTCCAGCCATGAAGTGCTGCTCAGCCCATGAACGGCATGAGCAGCCAGCGCCCGTCCCTAAAATCATGCCTGGGTTGATATAATTATTTTATGGATACGATCCCTCCATATATATTCGGATTTTTCCGCACTGACCACGATCCCCCACAGGTGGACTTATCCCCTTTATTCATAAGGCCTTCATCTTTTCGATCTATTACAGTTACGACCAGTTAGGAGGATTTGCCCATGATTAATAACCCATTCCCGTCCAAACGTGCCCCTTTTTATGCAGATGTCCCGGACGATAAATGGAACAGCTGGCGCTGGCAGTTGAGCCATCGCATCAATACACCGGATGAATTTGACAAGATCATCCCGCTCACCGACTCCGAGCGCAAGGCCCTTTCGGCCTCCCATCTTTTCCGGGTAGACATCACACCTTATTTCATATCTCTCATCGACCCGCAGGACCCCAACGATCCCATCCGCAAGCAGGTCGTGCCGAAAGACAACGAGATGGTGCCCTTTACTGCAATGATGGAGGATTCGCTCGCCGAAGACCGCCATTCCCCCGTGCCTGGACTGGTTCACCGTTATCCAGACCGGGTGCTCATGCTGGTAACGACCCAGTGCGCCTCCTATTGCCGTTACTGCACCCGTTCTCGCATCGTAGGAGACCCCTCGGCGACCTTCTCGCGTTCTGAGTTTGAGATGCAATTGGACTATTTGAAGCGCACTCCCCAGGTACGCGACGTGCTGTTGTCTGGTGGAGACCCATTGGTGCTAGCGCCCAAGTTGCTGGAGGAGCTGATCAGCCGCCTGCGGGAGATCCCGCATATCGAGATCATCCGCATCGGTTCGCGGGTGCCGGTTTTCATGCCCATGCGCGTGACCAGCGAGCTGACCGAGATGCTCGAGAAGTACCACCCCATCTGGTTGAACATACATGTGAACCACCCCAACGAGATCACTGCCGAGCTGGCGGAGGCCTGTGACCGGATGACCAAAGCCGGCATCCCCCTGGGGAACCAGGCCGTCCTGTTGGCAGGAGTCAACGACAACGTCCACATCCAGCGCAAGCTGGTACAGGACCTGGTGCGTATCCGCGTGCGCCCCTACTACCTCTACCAGTGCGACCTGGTAGCCGGCGCCGGCCATTTCCGCACACCGGTAGCCAAAGGCATCGAAATCATGGAAGGCCTGCGCGGCCATACTTCCGGCTACGCGGTACCCACCTACGTCATCGACGCCCCGGGTGGGGGCGGCAAGATCCCTGTTTCCCCAAACTACCTGATCAGCATGTCCGACCATAAGATCGTGTTGCGCAATTTCGAGGGTTTCATCACCACCTACGAAGAACCTACCGATTACAAGCCCAGTGATGCAGCCCAATACAAGCTCAAGCGACCTGAGCCGGGCCAGAGCGGCGTACTCGGCCTGCTGGAGGGCGATGAGCTCTTCATCAAGCCAGAAGGCTTCGACCAGATCCACGACCGGGACGGCATCCAGCACCGTTTGAAGGACCAGCGCAAATGGGTTCCCCTGGGCATTGGCGAAGGGAAGAAGGAAGACGATAAACCTGAATGAATGCCAGAGGCCGGTCAAACAAGACCGGCCTCTTTTTTGTGTGCTTTGATCAAGGTTTGGCTCGTATACTAATCTAAGAAACCTCGTTATTGCCCCCTTGACAGATTCCCACATCTCTTTATAATTACTATCAACTTTATCATAATTATTCATTCAAGGATTGGAGTAGTCCTGATGAGAAAGTGCATGTGTCTGGGGCGGGGATTGTAGCCACCTCGTCTCAGAAACATAATTCCTAGAACGGCCAACATTTGAGATTAGGTGGTTGTGACCCCGCTGAGCGGATCATGAGTCTCGCGTTGCGACTCGTCGTACCACCTTTTTTGATGCCTGTTGGTCGTTTCCATTTAAACAAATATCGCTTCCGAAGGAGTAAAACATACATGCACTACTCCTCTTTCAGAAAGGTAAAAAGCCTATGAGCACCATGCTCGCCTTTCCAAACCTAGATGTATCTGCACCACCCACCAGCGGCCTAGAGGCTGCTGTAGGGAACACGCCTCTCCTGCCCCTACGCCGGATTGGGGCGCGCCTGTCTCCAGGCGTCAAGCTGCTGGCGAAGGCGGAATGGTTTAACCCGGGTGGTTCGGTAAAGGATCGCGCCGCCCTTTTCATCCTGCGAAAGGCCCAGGCTGATGGCCAGCTTCCGCCGGGCAGGCGCCTGTTGGACTCCACTTCCGGTAACATGGGCATCGCCTACGCTACCCTGTGCGCCGGTCTGGAAATCCCTGTCACCCTGACAATCCCAAGCAATGCCTCCGCTGAGCGTATGACCATCCTGCGTGCGCTTGGAGCAGAGCTGATCCTGACGGACCCGCTGGAAGGCTCGGATGGAGCAGCCCGAGTCGCCGCAAGGTTAGCCGGGGAGCGGCCGGAGCTTTACTTCTACGCCAACCAGTACGACAACCCGGCTTCCTGGTGGGCGCATTACTGCACTACTGGCCCCGAGGTCGCCGGACAAGCCGGGGAAAGGATCAGCCATTTTATTGCCGGCCTGGGCACCTCCGGCACCCTGGTCGGAACGGGCCGTTATTTGAGGGAATTGAACCCCCACTTATCCATCATCGCCGTCCAACCGGATAGCTCTTTTCACGGTATGGAAGGCCTCAAGCATATCGAGTCATCGGCGCAACCAGGCATCTTCCAACCATCTCTGGTTGATAGAACCATCCACGTTTCGACCGAGACAGCTTACGGAATGGTGCAGCGCCTGGCTCGGGAGGAAGGCTTGTTTGTGGGGATATCTTCCGGGGCGGCAGTCACCGCTGCACTGGAGACCGCTGGCGAACTGCAGGAAGGGGTGGTAGTGACTGTTCTCCCGGATGCCGGTTATAAATACCTGAGCTCCAGGGGTTTATGGGAGACGGTACAGGATGCTTGAGATCGATACAACCCTCCTGGCTGAGATCCACCGCCACGGTGAAGCCGCCTATCCAGAGGAAGGCGCCGGCATGTTGCTCGGCAGCGCCGAGGGCGACCTCAAACGAGTGATGAAGCTTCTGGCGCTAAACAATGCCAGGGAAGATACTACCCGCCACAACCGCTACCTGCTGACACCTGTGGACTACCTGCGGGGAGAACAAGAGGCTGCCCGGCAGGGATTGGACGTGATCGGTGTCTTCCATTCTCACCCAGACCATCCCAACCGTCCCTCTGCTTTCGACCTGGAATGGGCTATGCCCTGGTTTTCTTATCTCATCACAAGCGTGCAGGGTGGCCGTTCGCTTGAAAGCCGCTCCTGGAAGCTATCTGATGACCGCTCGCAGTTTTTTGAAGAAGAAATCGTCCTGGTCCCTGAACCGGGCCAGATCCAAAAATCACAATCCACTTGAAGGAGATCGAAATGTCCCTCTATTTTGTACGTCACCAACATGCTGCAGAGTCCTGCCCAGCTCAAGATCCTGAGATGGGAGGCATGCTTCTGTCTCACCTAAGCCCGGCTAACGCCAGCAAATTCGGCGTGGATGTCCGTGGCGACGCTGTCCTGGACGGGCAGCACACCTTTGTCCTGATCTTAGAAGCAGACCACCGCGATCAGGTAGAAGATTTCATGCAACCTTTCAAACAAGCCGGCCCGGTGGAGATTCACCCGGCCTCCGAGTGCGAGACTGTGGTCGAACGGGCCGGGTGCTGATACAATTTATGCAAAACCTATGACCATATTACGAGTACCTACACCTTTACGCCCCTATACGGCTGGAAAAAGCGAGATCGAGCTGCAAGGCACGACCGTCGCAGATGCGATGGGCCATCTTATCGAGCTTTATCCTGCCCTCAAGCCTCACCTATATAACGGGTCGGGCGAGCTGCGCCCCTTCGTTAATTTGTTCCTGAATGACGAAAATATCAAGGACCTGCATGGACTGGAGACGCCCATAGAAGAGTCTGATCGTCTCATGCTGATCCCCAGCATCGCCGGAGGAGGCCCGCATGCTTCCTAAACTCACGCACTCCGAGATCCACCGCTACTCCAGGCACCTGCTCATCCCCGAAGTCGGCTTGGAGGGCCAGAAAAAGCTTAAGGCTGCCTCTGTCCTGGTGATCGGGACGGGCGGCCTGGGCTCTCCGGTGGCCCTCTACCTGGCAGCCGCCGGTGTGGGCCGCATCGGCCTGGTTGA
Organism: uncultured Anaerolineaceae bacterium; assembly: GCA_964486825.1. Classification (GTDB taxonomy): domain Bacteria; phylum Chloroflexota; class Anaerolineae; order Anaerolineales; family UBA4823; genus CAZAQS01. The sequence continues at coordinate 46,866 of CAZAQS010000001.1, forward strand.
TTACGATGTGGTGGACTTTTCGAACCTGCAGCGCCAGGTCATCCACGGCACCTCGAAACTGGGCGTTTTGAAAGTAGATTCGGCTCGTGAGCGCATGTTGGATTTGAACCCGGATATCACTGTAGATGTCTACAACCAGCCCTTCACCTCCGAAAACGCCATACGCATTGCCAAGAGCTACGATATCCTGGTCGACGGGACGGACAACTTTCCCACCCGTTACCTGGTCAATGATGTATCTGTCCTGCTGGGAAAAGCCAATGTCTATGGCTCGATCTTCCGTTTTGACGGGCAGGTGAGCGTCTTTGACGCCCGCCGAGGGCCATGTTACCGCTGTCTTTTCCCCGAGCCGCCTCCACCGGGACTGGTGCCATCCTGTGCGGAAGGGGGAGTCTTAGGCGTCTTGCCGGGGACCATCGGCAGCCTACAAGCCAGTGAGGCTCTGAAGCTGATCCTGGAGATCGGCGAGCCCTTGATCGGCAAGCTGCTGCTTTACAATGCCCTGGATATGTCCTTCGACTTCGTCAAGCTGCGCAAGAACCCGGCCTGCAAGATATGCGGTGAGAATCCCGAAATAAAAGAGCTGATCGACTACGAGGCCTTCTGCGGCGTGCCGGGGCATGACCACGAAGAGGGCTCTGCCGGTGCGGGTTGGGATATCGGTGCGGTTGAGCTTTCCGAGCGACTGAAGAACAACGGCTCCATCCGCTTGATCGATGTGCGCGAGCCGCATGAACTAGAAATCTCCAATATTGAGGGGGCAGACCTGATCCCGCTGGGGCAGCTTGCGGGACGCCTTTCGGAGCTGGACAGCGCGCAAGAGATCGTCTTATTCTGCAAAAGTGGCACTCGCTCCACGCGCGCTCTGGAGCTGCTGGCCAGCGCCGGCTTCCGCAGGGTCAAGAATCTAAAGGGTGGCATCAACGCCTGGGCAAAGGAAGTTGATCCAAGCCTGCCGATCTATTAATCTATTAAACGAAGTGGTGTAGATCGACTAAATTGAGTGAATCACCGCATCAGGGGAAAGATGAGAATGGGGAAATATCTGTATGAGTACAACCGAAAACTGTAAGCGGCGGCTGCTCGCCGTCCTGGCCCATCCCGACGACGAATCCTTCGGGATGGGCGGTACTTTGGCCTTGTACGCCAAGCGGGGGGCAGAGGTGCACCTGGTTTGCGCCACGCGCGGAGAAGCCGGCATGATGGAACCGGAATACCTGGAGGGATTTTCTTCGGTGGCGGAGAAAAGAGAAACCGAGCTGCGTTGCGCAGCTCGAAAATTGGGCTTAAGTGGTGTGCACTTCCTGGATTACCGCGATTCTGGTATGCCCGGTTCACCAGACAACCAACATCCCATGGCCCTGGCTGCTGCTCCGCTAGAAGAAGTCTCCCTGCAAATCAGCCGCTTGATGCGCCGTTTGAAGCCCCAGGTCGTGCTTACCTTCGACCCGATCGGGGGATACCGGCACCCCGACCATATCGCCATTCATACTGCTACCCTGCAAGCTTTCGAAATGTCCGCCGACTCAGGCATCCATATCGACGGCTTACCCGCTCACCAGGCCCAGAAACTGTATTTTCACACCATCTCGCGCCGCTTCCTGAGGGCTGCTGTGCGCCTGATGCCGCTGTTCCGGGTGGATCCCTCTCGCTGGGGGAAAAACCAGGATATCGATCTAAAATCCCTGGTTGTAGAAGATTTTCCCACTCATGCCGTCATCGACTTCAACAGCGTCCGGCAGTTAAAAGCCGAAGCCTCCGCTTGCCATGCCAGCCAGGGAGGCGCCGGGATGGCTCAAGGCATCTGGGGAGTCCTAATGCGTTTAGGGGGCAGCAAAGAGTATTATATGCGCGCCTTCCCCAAGCCGCAGGATGGCGCCAGAGAGCGGGACCTGTTCGAGGGAGTTCAGATCGAGCAGTAAGCGTTCCTTCCAGTTTTCCAGAACCTGGCGGCGCCTATCTCCTGTTTGCCACTTCAAATACCGTCCCGGCGCTGGTCCCCTGGACTTCAGGGAAGTAAAACTCCCAGGCACGGGCAGGCAGGACGCGGAATTCTCCCGGATGCGTGATCACGAGATCGTAAGTTAACGCGTAGGTACCTGCCGGCAGGTAAGTGGCCGACCAGGCGATATGGTCAGCGTAGACTTGCGGGCCCTGGAAGTACCACCAACCCCAGCCATCATCGAAAGGCCGGCGGTAGTCATATAATGGCTGCGGCTGCGGCTCGGATTCCCACTCCAGGTCCGTATCCTGCCCCAACTGGGAGGTTTTCAAGCTCAGATCCAAGATCTCTGTACCCGCGGGAAGGTAATCCTCGACCATTAAGTAGTAAACATCGTTGGGTAACACGAATGTCACCCGGGCGGTAACCACATCGCCCATCTCAGCTTCCTGGATAGGCTCACAATCTTTTAGAGGGCAGGTACGACTGTGCGGGTAATATGCCCGCGAAATTTCAAGGCCCCGGTTTAGGGGTGCCACATTTTCAGCTGGTCGATCCACCTGGAGGGAAGCCGTATAATAAAGCCGCCCAATGCCTGCATCGCGACGGATATTCAAACCGTTCGGATCCCTGGGATACAGGGAGCTGAGCGGGATGCTGGCTGTCACCGAGTTGACCTCCGTACCACTCCCCCCGGACTGGCCGTTGGCAACCAAAGTTCCGTTCAAGACTGCCGAAAAGCCATAAGATCCGCCCAGCTCGCCGGTGCCTTTCATGACTTCGATGGCAGCCATTAAGCTCCAGGCGGTCTCATAGGAATTGGACCAGCAACCGCCCGGTTGGCGGTGATCCATCAGGTAACGCAGCGCATCCGGAAGGATTTGGGCAGCCGGTTCACGCTGAGACAGGGCATACACGACCACCGCGCTATTGTAGATGGGGCTATTGAGATTTTCAAAGTCCTGCGATGCCATCTCCCAATGCGCTCCAGTGGCGGAGCGGATGGCGCTGGCTTGCAAATCAGAAAGCAGCGACTTGACTCGCTCATCGGATGGTGAAAGGCTATCGATCGACAGGGCCAGGAAGGCCTGCGCCCAGGGATTTAGCTGATCATGCCTCTCATATAGATCCGTTAGCCCTGGCAGGTCACCGTAACCCGCCAGCGCAAGTACGTAATGACCAAAAGCCAGGCGGTCGAGCTGCCAGGTCGGGGTAGAAATATCAGGCGCAGTCATCTGGGCCTGCACGTATTCCACCGCCCGCTTGATGACCTCCTCGTCAACGACGATCCCATTCTGCCTGGCCCGGGCCAGCCCAAACAGGATATAAGTTGAGACGTAGGTTTCGCTCTGCCCCTTACCGATCCAGCTCCAGCCTCCATCCTGGTTCTGCCGGGCAACCAGGCGCGCCAGGCCCTGGTCTAGGTTGCGTTCGAGACGAGATTGCAACTCGGGCGCTTCTATGCCAAAGGTTTGTAGAGCCCGGTAGGTCTCCAGGTTGGGGAGGAAGCGCGAGATGATCTGCTCGTTGGTCTCGTAAGGGAAGCGTTCCAGCGCGCTTAGGCCGTTCAAAATGGCAGCTCCCAAGGATGGGGATAGCTCTATGTCGAACTTCCCACCAATTGGTTCGAAGGATCGCGGTAGGCTGACCAGCTCTAAGCGCTCGCCCTCGTTGTCCAGAATGCCGGATGTGGCGAATGTCATTGGAGACGTATAGCGCAGGATCGGGATGGAGCCGCCTGCCGGCCGAGCAGCGTCTTGCAAGCTCCCCGAAACCGCTGAAAATACCAGGCTAGCTGTTTCGGCCTCCAGCACCGTCCCCCACCAATCCAGCCTGGCCTGACCGCCTGGGGACACACCCACCACTTGCATGGAATGGGTCGGGTCATCCACCCGTACGCCTGTAGCTTGCAAGGAGACTTCCACCTCCAGTTCTGAGGCTGTGTTGTTATGCACGATGGCAGATAGCTGGACATGGTCATCCCGCACCAGGAAGCGCGGTGTAACCGGCCGGACCAAAAGCTGCTTGGTAGCTACGATATCGGCTGTCGCTTCTCCTACCAGTGTCGCTCCGCTCAGGCCGCGGGCCTGAACGCGCCAGGTGGTGAGCGTGTCTGGGAGCGCGAGCGTCACCTGGGCTTCCCCATTGGCATTGGTGATCAGGGTAGCGTTCCAGTAGGCCGTATCCGGGAACCTCTCTCGTACGACAGAAGGCAGCATACCCTCGCCCCCGCCGCCCCCTCCCCCACCCTCTCCTACCAAACCGCGCCGGTGCGCGTAAGCCGCCAGGCCAAGGCCGGTCCTGACCCCTAATGGACGCTCTCCATACAGGGCGGGCAGGATATCCGGTGAGTTGGGCTCAGCCAGGGACAGCACCGCTAAATCGACGACAGATAACGAGAACTCACCTTCGACCGGTTGACCAGCCTGGTCCGTCACCTGCAGCCCGATGGTCAGCTGCTCCCCGGGGCCAAGTGCAGGTGTTTCCGCCAGGTTAGTCCCGCGGTCAATATCCAGGAGTTCGACATTCAGCAATTTTCTGGACGGATCAATGCTCAGGTTCAGATACCCCTGCCTGAATTCCGGCTTACCCTGATCATTCTCTCCCAGCAGAGTGACGGAGATATAGATATTGGGAATATGGCTTTCTTCTACCAGGAAGGTGTAATCCGAACCCGCTGCAGCTACCGTGATCAGCTCGTAGCGCAGCACTTCTTCTCGTTCCAGTGTCACCAGCGCCAACGTATCCATCCCCATCTCATTGGGGATAAAGACTGAGGCAGTCTCGCCTGGCGAATAGGATGGTTGGCTGGAAGTTAAATGCGTGCGCTGGTTGGGCAAATTCGGCCATAGGGTCGTCCCGGGCCCGCCCACCCACAGCAGCACCTCGCTCCTGGCGCCATCCCCATGGATGTCCAATTGGTATGTGCCGGCCTCTGGAGGGGTGAAAGCCACCCGCGCCAGGCCATCGCTACCGGTCTGGAAATCCGCGCTTCCTACCAGGGAATAACGTGGGATATATTCCGGAGGGAAATATGGCTGGTCGGCCTCCTGCCGTATCCAGGTCACTTTTTGGAACTCAGCCCGCAAGGGTTTCGCACCAGCGGGAATCCCCTCCCAATCTGCTACCACCACCTCAAAACCAGCCTGCTGCTCCGCTCGAGCAGTCCAGGTATCTGGTTTTATACCGATGATGTAATCGGCAGGGTTAACCCGGGCGCTGGCGCGCGCACTGACCGGCAGGCCGCTTTCATCCATTAAAGTTACCTCCAGGGTCAAGCGGTAACGCTCTAAAGCGCTGATGAATTGACCCGCTTGCACCGGAACATCCAGAGCCAACCTCCCATCCCGCCCCAGCACGGCATCTCCCTGGGAAACCTGGAAGCCCAATGGATCAAACCCGAACATAAACAGGCGCAAATAGGGGCTGAGCCAGTCAGTGTTCACCGGCCCTACCTGGTAACCGGGGAGAGAATAGAACTGTGGAGCAGCGTAGACCGCCCAATGGATCTCCTGGTTCGAAGCGGGGGCGTCAAAGAAGTAGCGAGCGTTCACCATGGCAGATAGCTTTTCATCCGCCAGGATCTCATCTTTTTCAAACGACACCTGCAAGTTGATCTCTGGTTTGCGATAATCGGCGACTTTGAACCAAATCGCCTCGTAATCATCCCCCAGGCGGTAGTCGCCAGGCTGCGCTTCTGGGAGAAGGGTATACTCACCGTGGGCCGTGCCATATGCAGATAGGGGCAGATCGATAGCCGCCAGCTCCTGGCCTATCCCGTCGTAAACACGCAGGGTCTTGGAGGCCTGGCTCGGGAGCGTGTAGCGTCCAGCCTGGCTATTGCGAGAAACCAAGCGGAAATATACTGTATCCCCGGGCCGGTAAATGGGGCGATCGGTGTACAGGTAGGTTGTTTCGTTGGAGGTGTTGTAATCCATCAACAAGCCAAAATCCCAGGGATTGATGCCGAAGCTCCAATTGGAAAGCGCAATGCTGAAATCTGGCTCGCCGGGTTGGCCCAGGACGGCATAGGTGGATGAGTAAGCTTGAGACAGCGGTTCGATGGCTGAACGGTATATCCCCTCCTGGTCTGTGATCCCGCGCGCAATCACAGCTCCATTCTCATCATATACAGTAACAGGCGCGCCGGCAACTGGGGCCTGGTCACGCAAATCTACGGCCCAGACGAAAACATCGCTATTGCTGCTCTTATAGGTCAGGTGGATATCGCTGGAGACCAACAAATAAGGACCGCCGTAATAATTTGCCCGCTCGATATTTGTTTTTACATAATAAATCCCCGGGGCGAGCGGCTGGTCGTTCTGCGTAAGGGATACCTCAACTGCCTGGCTACGATTGGGAGTTATGCTGACGGGCTGCGTTAAGCTGTACATAAGGCGGGGTTGGTAGGTCTGGCGAATATCCCAACCATTCGGCCCGAGCATCAACAGGAAGTCCTCCAAAGGCACGCTCCCTACAGCTACCTGGAGGGAAGAAATATTTGTGGCCTGGGCTATCAGGCTGTTATCCTGAGGGGTCAAGAAGAGCACATCCGACCCGAGGGCAACTTGCAGATCCGGATCGAGAGGTGAGGTGCTGAATTCCAATATGTATGGCTCTCCCATACGCTCACCCCAGGCATCCTCCAAGCGCTCGGATATGGTCAGGCTGTAGCTTGTAGCAGGGGCAAAATTCCCCCACAACATCAGGACCCGCTCCTCCATCAGGTAAGCGGTGAGGTCTGGCACCCTTGGAGAGATTGATAAGTAGGGGAGCAGATCTACATCTGGTAATTGAGCAGTGAAATGAAGGGTGACTCCATTGTAGACCTGGTTCACACCACCTTGCACCGGTTCGGTCTCGAGCACACCTAGCGCCGGAGAGGTGGTAAAGCTGGATTGAAAGTCCTGGCCTAGCTCGGTACCGCCTCTGGCTTGCGTGGCAGCCGGCAGCAGCGCCGTGAAGCGGGTAAAGCGCGGGAAAAGACGGGTAGGTGTATAAGTGAACTCGGTTAAGTCCTCATTCCAGTCCATCCGTCCAGGAACGGTTTCACCATCCGGCCCTAGAAGGGAGAAATTAGCTATTAGGCTGTCGCTGTCCATGGGCTGGTTGAAAACCATCCGGATTTCCTGTTCCAGGCGTACGGCATTTGAAAATGGATCTGGTTCGATGGAAACCAGGCGCGGCTGCGCGGTCGTAAAAGACCAGGTAACAGGTTGGGCCGGGTCCTGCTCATCCCATCCTGAGAGCGGGCTGCCGTCCAAACCAGTAAGCTCCGGATTGAGACTTACCGTGTAGACCGTCCCGCCGGCCAGAGCTGGCTCGGGGTAGAAGATATAGGTGCTCGTGTTAACCCATTCTCCGTACCCGGCCGGCTCTGGGTCGCTGGGGGCGCTGATGCTGAAGGCGGTTAGAGGGTGGGCGCGCCCGTCAGTGGAAACAGCGCCCAGGGGAACTACAGGACGATTGAAGGAGGCCACCACGGCGGAAGTAGGGTTGATGTCGATGGAGCCTGGTTCTGGCAAGGCTTGAGACAGCTCCAGGAAACCGACAGTTCGATAGGTAAGGGTGAGTGGATTGAGCAGGCCCATACCTTTCTGAGAGCGGGCCGTAGAGCTAAGATTGATGGCCTGGAAGGTGGCCGGGGTGAAAGGCGAGTCGGGGGTAAAGGAGACGGCCGAATCGCTCTGCCAGTTGAAATGGCCGGATAAATACGGTTCCCCGCTCAAAGCCCCCTCCACGGAGGCAGTATCCATGGGCTGGTTAAAATATAGGGTGATCGGCCCGTCAAGGGGCAATTCCGCTCCTGGTGGGGGATAGGCCTCGACCAGAGCGGGTGGAAGCGGCGTAGCTGGCGCTTTGGGTGCAGTGACCTCCGATAACGTCTCACTGCTTGTATCCACCCCGGTAGGTGTAGGCGTTGGCGATCCCTGGAACACGCCTGGCAGGGAACAGGCCAGGGATACGATCAGCAGCAGGTTCAATACCGCCAGTAAGCTGAATCTCATGCTGCGCTGAGTCGGCGAGGTTTCTTCAGTTGGAATGGGTGACATGGTACATCTCCACGCAAGGAGGGTAGGGTCTGGCCGGTGGTTTACTAAAAGGGGGAAACAGGGTTTCGTCGGTAATCGGTTGGCCATCAAGCACGACGGACCTGATACGCAAATCAAATATAAACGCATTATACGTCGTTTCCAGTTCCTTGATAAGACGAAAAATGATGCATATATGTTCCTATTCAGCAAGTCTGGCGCTTCTCAAAGCCACCGATATGGCTTGATTTTGGTACAATACTTCCTATGAGCACTGATACAGCAACCCGTAGACCTAATCTGCAACCACCTATGCCGCGCTTTGCACCTTTGCTGCAAGCCACAGTTGCCCTGTCGGCCGGGCTGGCCCTGTTCCTGGTATTGCTGGTCGGGTCAATGGTAGCATTCGATATGGCCAATGCCGGCAAAATCTTACCCGGCGTTTCCTTAGCAGGAATCGATTTATCCGGTCTGACTCCCGAGGAAGCCTCCAGCCTGGTAACCCAGCAGATCGCTTACCCGAACCAAGGAAGTATCGCTTTTCAGGATGGGGCAAACGTATGGGTGGCAAAACCAAGCGAGCTGGGATTGTTCCTGGATCCTCAAACCAGCGCTACGGCTGCCTACCAGAAAGGCCGGCAAGGCGATCCGCTGGACCGGCTGTCTGCCCGCTTCCAGGCCTGGTACTCAGGTGTGGATATCCCCCCTTTGATGGTCTTCGACGAGCGCATAGCCCAGAAATATCTAAGGGGCATCGCGGCTGAGATCGACCTCCCAACCATTGAGGCTTCTCTATCAGTCAGCGGGACAGAGGTCGTGGTTCGGCCAGGCCAGGTAGGGCGTAGCCTGAATATCGATGCAGCCTTGCAGGAACTGAGGGAGCATATCCCTCGCATGACAGACGGGATCATCAATCTGCAGGTCCGGGAAACCCCACCGGTGATCCTGGACGTAAGCGAGCAAGCTGAAATTGCCCGGAGGATTTTGAGCGCGCCACTCGTATTGCAAGTCCCGAACGCTGAGGAGGGCGACCCTGATACCTGGACCTTCGAGCCGGCGGTGCTGGCGGAGATGCTGGCGATCGAGAGGGTGGAGAACCCGGATGGGGCCCGCTACCAGGTGGCGCTGAACTCTGAGACGATGCGCCCCTTCCTGGAGGGAGTCGCTCCCCAACTGGCGCGCTGGCCTGAGAATGCACGCTTCATCTTCAATGACGAGACCCGCCAGCTTGAAGTGATCCAACCGGCTATCATCGGGCGGGAACTGGACGTAGATGAAACGCTTCAGAAAATCAACCAGAGAGTAGCGGAGGGAGATCATAACCTCGAGCTTGTGGTGAACTATACGTCCCCACAAGTTAGCGACGATGTGGTTGGTGAAGACCTGGGAATCCGCGAGCTAGTAGCTTCGCATACCTCCTATTTCTACGGCTCCAGCGGCTCTCGCATCCAGAATATCGAGGTGGCTGCCTCCCGCTTCCATGGGGTTATGGTACCGCCCGGAGCAACCTTTTCCATGGTGGATGTATTGGGTACGATCAGCCTGGATGATGGGTATGCGGAGGCATTGATCATCTTTGGGGGCCGGACGATCCAAGGCGTCGGTGGTGGGGTCTGCCAGGTCAGCACGACCCTGTTCCGGACGGTCTTCTTCGGCGGTTTCCCGATCGTCGAACGACACCCCCACGCTTACCGTGTAGGATACTACGAGCAAACCTCCGGTGGGGGAATCAACCAGCGCCTGGCTGGCCTGGATGCGACCGTTTTCGTCCCAGTAGTCGATTTCAAGTTCAGCAATGACACCCCGCACTGGCTGCTGATGGAGACTTACACGAATCCCGGGGCGCGTACTTTAACCTGGAAGTTTTATTCCACCTCCGATGGGCGGACGGTGGAGTGGGATACCAGCGGCCCACGCAATGTAGTCGCGTCCCCCAAGCCATCTTACGAAGAAAACCCGCAATTGGCTGCTGGGGAAGTCAAGCAGGTGGATTGGGAAGCAGAAGGAGCAGATGTGTCGGTTACGCGCACGGTGATGCGCGACGGGCAGGTCTATCTCACCGATACAATCAATACACACTATCTGCCCTGGCGTGCAGTTTACCAGTATGGTCCTGGTACGGATGGTATGCCGCCCGAAGGGTCCGATGACAATCAAGAGGAATGAAGGGAGAAGGATATGGTAAGTCAGGAACTGCTGGACATCCTACGCTGCCCGGCCTGCGTACGAGAAAAAGAGGGCTTGCTGGATTTCGTAGGAGGCGCCTGGCTGGTATGCCAGGTTTGCGGGCGTAAATACCCCATCCGGGACGATATTCCGGTGATGCTGATCGACGAAGGCGATAAATGGCAGGCCACCCGGGTGGAGGACTTGCCCATCCCTCCCCCGAATTAGGGAAATGACCTCCCACCACCTATCTTTGTGCTAAGCGAAGCGACAAAACCCGCCTTTGCGAGGAGCAGAACGACAGAATTCGCCTTTGCGAGGAGCGAAGCGACGAAGCAATCTCCTAAACTTATGAAAGACATCCAGGCCCAGATTCAAGCATTAACCAGCGGAGACGAAAGGCGGGCTGAAGCAGCAGTTAAGGCACTGGCCCGTATCGGAAGAGCAGCCTTTCCGGCCGTCCAGGAACTGTTAGCCTCCCCGGATGCTGACACGCGCTGGTGGGCCACCTGGACGCTGGCCTCTTTCGAACACCCCGAAGCGCCTGAACTACTGCGCAAGCTATTGAAGGATACAGACCTGTCCGTCCGGCAGTGTGCAGCCCTGGCTTTGCGCGACCATCCTACCCCGGAAGCCATCCCGGCCCTGATCGAGCTTCTCAGCGATGGGGATAGCGTCCTGGTGCGTCTATCTGGCGCAGCCCTTACTGCAATCGGGAAGGAGGCGGTGCCTGCCTTGCTGGACCTCGTGCAGGAGGGCAGCCAGAAAGCGCGCCTGGAGGCCGTGCGCACCCTGGCAATGATCGGCGACGAGCGCGCCATCGCGACCCTGTTCGAAGTCTCCCAGGAAGATTCAGCCGTAATCGAGTATTGGGCCAACGAGGGCCTGGAGAGGCTCGGTATCGGCATGGTTTTCTTCAACCCCTGAACGCGGGACGCTCACCTCAGAAAGACCCACAAACCCCAGAAAAAGAACATCGCCAGTCCGATCCCAAAACGCACCAGGAAGGATAGTCCCCATCCGGTAGCCAGGCCACGCATAGAAGTGATAACTTTCGACCATTCTCCTACCCGCAGGTATTCCAGGAGGAAAACCGTCAGCGGAGCAGCGATCAGCCCGCCGATGGGAGGCGCCAACAGGGTACCGGCAATACCAGCTACCATACCCAAGAGGATGGACCACCAGGAAGCGCCGCCCCGGCGCGCCCCGACCCCCATCAGGACATTGTCAACCGTTATCCCCGCCAACATGAGCAGGGTGATCAGGATGAAGATGATCGTCCCAAGCGTCCCGAAGCTGACCAGCAGACCATACCCTAAAGCACCCAGCCAAATGACCACGATGCCAGGGAAGAGCGGGATCAACAGGCCAACCAGGCCGATCAGCATGACCACCAGGGTAAGTCCGAAGATTGAGGCGTCCAGCAACGGTTCCATAGGTTATGTTACTTGAGTTCAGCGCTGATGCGATCGATCCCGCCCATCCAGGGACGAAGCACCTCAGGGACCAGCACCGATCCGTCGGCCTGCTGGTAAGTTTCCAGCACTGCGATCAGCGTACGCGGCAGCCCCAATCCCGAGCCGTTCAAGGTGTGGACGAAGCGGGGTCGGCCTCCGCCTGCAGGCCGGTACTTCACATTGGCGCGGCGGGCCTGGAAATCGGTCACGTTCGAGAGCGAGGAGACTTCCAACCACTCTCCACAGCCGGGCGCCCAGGCTTCGATATCATAGGTGATCGACGAGCCAAAACCGAGGTCGCCGGTGCAGAGCTGCTTGACCCGGTAAGTCAGTCCAAGCTCCTGGCAGGTCTGCTCGGCGTTCTCGCGCATTTTTTCCAGCTCCTCGGCCGAATGCTCGGGTAAGCAGTACTTATACATCTCCACCTTATCGAATTGGTGGCCGCGCTTGATGCCACGCACGTCTCGCCCCGCGCTCATCTTCTCCCGGCGGAAGCAGGGTGTGTAGGCGCAGTAATGCAGGGGCAGGCTGATCTCATCCAGGATTTCGTCCATATGCAGGCCGGTAAGGGGCACTTCGGCAGTCGGCACCATCCACAGGTCTTCCTCGTGGTCTTTGTACAGGTTGTCGTAAAACTTGGGCAACTGCCCGGCCGCGTACAGGGTCTGGCCCTTGACCATGAAGGGAGTGTACTTCTCCGTATACCCTTGCCGGATATGCAGATCGAGCATCCACGAGATCAGGGCGCGCTGCAATCGGGCGCCAGGCCCGTTCAGGACGTAAAAACGCGAGCCGGTGATCTTGACACCCTGTTCGAAGTCGATGATGCCCAAGGCGGGACCCAGGTCCCAGTGCGGGAGGGGCTCGAAATCGAACTCTGGGATGTCCTCCGAGACGCGCACCACCACATTCTCGTCCTCGTCCTTTCCATAAGGAGTTCTCGGGTCGGGGATATTCGGGATGGTAGCCAGCAAGTCGTTTAAGTCTGTCTCCAAAGCACGCAGACGCTCGTCCAAAGAGCTGATCTGGTCCCCGACGGCGCGCATGGCATCGATCCTGGCTTGCCGCTCAGCGGGGTCCTTCATCCTGCTAATCTCTTTGGAGACCTGGTTGCGCTCAGCTTTAAGGTTCTCCACCTCCTGGATCAGCGTACGCCGCTGCTCATCCAGGCTGAGGATCTGGTCCACCGGCTCGGCCTCCATCTGTCTCACGCGCAGCGCCTCACGGACGAGCTCGGGATTTTCACGAATCAAATTCAAATCTAACATGGTTGCACCTCCTATGCGGCAATGAAAAGCCCCTCTCGCCAGCAGGACGAGGGGGGCGCTCGTGGTGCCACCTGCGTTTGCCATCCTGGCCTCTCCAAAATTGGGGAAAAGGCTTTGATGGCCTCTGAAGCGCTTTAACGGGCGCACCCGATCCCCTTTACAGAGAGCAGATTCAACGACCTGGCTCCCTCCTGCAGGGGCAACGGGCCTGAAGACAGGCAAACGAGCCTGTACAACGAGGCCGGCGGAGGGGATTTCATCGCCCGACTTGCCACCTCGCACCGTCCGGCGGCTCTCTGGGAAGGGAGGCGATTACTTGTCTCCGCGCGCGTTCTTATGCTATGAAAAGATGCAGCGATTATACCCGAGCGTAGAAGGCTGTCAAGGTACTCCTGCACCAAATCCATTTCACCCATATCTGTCAAATTCTGGCGGATCGTTATTATTGACCACCAGGTTCAGTATCATCAACGCGTTCCACCACAATGCTTGCTTTGGAGATTAACGCAGCAATAGCCCCTAATGCCGCCAATTGTGGGGCTACCAGAGCGCTTACCACGCCCCAGGTGAGTGGAATTTCAAACAAGGTGCGGCCTTCCTCACTGCGAATGGATATACGCCGGATATTTCCCTGACGCACCAGTTCTTTGATTTTAGTAACCAGCTCTTCGCCATGGATCTGGAATTCTTCGGAATGGATTTTTTGTTCACTCATGTTACATCCTCCTTCGAAAATGAGGAATGACCAGTCAGCCTATATCCTAATCTAAGATTGCTTACGGGAGGTCGGGAAATTTGTCGAGCCCATCTTGCATCTCCCCGGCTTCTGCTTGCTCGTCCAGAGAGGTAGAAAGCTCAGGAGCGGGAGCCACCCCGATATCGACCTTCTCCTCCATGCGGATCTGCCCTCGCAGGAAGGCGCCCTCTTCCGTGGCGAAGGAGGCGGTCACGACGTTGCCCCACACCCGCCCGCTACTGCGGATCTCGACTTTCTCAGCGAGGATGTCCCCGCGCACTGCACCAGCCACGATAACGGTGTTGGCACGCAGCTCCTGGCAGGTAACCCGCCCACTCTCGCCGATGACCAGCAGGCCACGCAAGGCAATATCGCCTTCCAGCGCCCCTTCGATGCGCAAGCCGCCACTGCCGCTCAAGCCGCCTTTAACGGTCAAACCGCCCCCCAATACGGAAGTAACCCGCTCTGCAGGCGCGCTGGCAGGGGAAATAAGCGAAGGGGTGTTAGAGTTGCGTTTTTTGAACATCCTCAATCAACCGGTTCGGTCGCTCCTAATATATTGTAACCCGAATCGACGTAGATCACTTCGCCGGTGACCCGGGCAGCCAGGTCGGAGGCCAGGTAAACGGCCGTCCCGCCGATATCTTCGATGGTAATTGGTTGGTGCAAGGGGGCCACCTCGGTGAACTGGCGATACATGGACTTGAAACCCGAGACTCCGGCTGCCGCCAGGGTACGGATAGGCCCAGCAGAGATGGCGTTTACCCGCACGCCCTGCTCTCCAAAGTCGTAGGCCAGATAACGGACGGAGGCCTCCAGGGCAGCTTTGGCGACTCCCATAACGTTATAGTGAGGCATGACTTTCTCGGATCCGTAATAGGTCAGGGTCAGCAGGCACCCCCCAGGACGCAAGACCGGCTGGAAGGCCTGGGCCATGGCAGTAAATGAGTACACGCTGATATCCATGGCCTTGTGGAATCCTTCCCGGCTGGTGCGGTAGTAGGGACCATTGAGCTCGTCCCGGTTGGCGAAGGCGACTGCGTGTACCAGGATATCCAGTCCGCCAAACTCGGCTTGTGCTACCCCAGCTACCCTGCGGATCTGGTCGTCGTCGGCTACGTCACAGGGCTCGAGGAAACCTGCCCCGATCGATTCAGCCAGTGGGCGGGCCCGCCGCTCGAGCGCCTCTCCGGCATAGCTCAAAGCCACGCGAGCGCCGTGCTCGTGAAGAGCCTTGGCAATGCCCCAGGCGATAGAACGTTCGTTGGCAATACCGAAGATGAGGGCGTTTTTACCCTGCAATAGTGATGGCATATTTCCTCCTCATTGGTGGCCTTCCAGGGGCAGGGCAAAGACCCAGCCTGGAGGCGTATGGGATCTAGCCTTGTGAGAGTGTGCAAAGCTCTCCGAGCATCGACTGCAGAGCTTCCGCCCCAAGTCTGAAACGCCAGGGCATGCTCTTCCAGGGTTCTGGCACATTATTTAAACCCACTCGGGGCGATATGGTGACGATTGAATCGGGAACCTGCAAGGCGTTTTCAACAAAAAGCTCAGCCTGCGGCGCGCACAGGTCATGCCCATTAAAAGCCTGGTCGATCGCCAGGGCCTGGCAGAGCTTGCCCGGCCCGTCCGTCCAGATAGCACGCGCCCGCCCGGAGCGGCGGGCGGCAATGCGCTGAATTCCTTCTGTGGGATAGATTGCCCGAATCAAGACCGCAGCTGGAAAGCCTTCCCCTTCAGCTACAAAATTGAGCATCCAGTGCATACCATAGGTGAAATAAACATAGGCATGCCCGGGAGGGCCATACATCACTCGAGTTCGAGGGGTCAGCCCAGCCTTGGCATGGCAGCCAAGGTCGGATTCTCCCCGGTAGGCCTCCGCTTCGGTGATGATCCCGGACGTGCGGTCGCTGTCTTCGAGCCGTACCAGACGTTTGCCCAGCAGGTCACGCGCCAGCGTCGCGGTATCCTGGGCGAAGTATTGGCGGGTTAAGCGGGTGGAAACTGGCATTGGAATATTGTACAATAAAACCAGGGGCGTCAAAAAAGAGCCAAAGGTGATGTCGGAAGCGCCTTACAGGAGGAACGAGATGAATCTACGATCAGAGCCGGGATTGACCTTCGATGATGTGCTGCTAGCGCCGAAGCGGTCGGCCATCCGCAGCCGGGGGGATGTGAACACCTCCAGTTTGTTGGTAGGCGATATCCACCTGACAATTCCCATTATCAGCGCCAATATGGACACGGTAACGGAAGCGGCTATGGCGATAGCAATGGCCCAGGCCGGTGGGATCGGAATCCTGCACCGTTTCATGGCCATCGGCCGCCAGGCAGAGATGGTGCGGCGCGTCAAGCGTACGGAGAGCTTCGTGGTGGAGCACCCGGTTACCATCGGCCCGCTTGCGAGTTTCCAAGAGGCTCGCAAGCTGATGGCCGAATCCTTTATCGGCGGGTTGGTAGTCGTGGATGAGGACGGGCGCCTGCTGGGCATGCTCACTGCTCGCGACCTCCTGCTGGCGCCAGGCGCCAACCAGCAGGTCAAGGACCTGATGACCCCCCGGGAGAAGCTGGTGACGGCCCCAACGGATGAAGCGCTGGATTCAGCCCGCTTGCGGCTGCACTCCCATCGCATCGAAAAACTACCCCTGGTCGACTCGCAAGATCGGGTCCAGGGTCTGATCACCGCCCAGGATATCATCAAGCTACAGGAGCACCCCCAGGCCACCAAGGACAGCAAGGGTCGCTTGCGGGTGGGCGTGGCGGTTGGGGTGAGGGAGGACGACCTGGAGCGGGCGGGGGCCTGTATCGAACAGGGCGCCGACGTGGTGGTGGTGGACGTTGCCCACGGACACGCCGAGCACGTGCTCGAGATGGTGCGCCAGCTAAAAAAACGCTTCCCTCGAACGCCCGTTATTGCCGGTAACGTAGCCACCGCGCAGGGTGTGCAGGACCTGGCGGTCGCCGGAGCGGACGCGGTCAAGGTCGGGGTCGGATCGGGCTCGATCTGCATTACCCGCATCGTGACCGGGTTTGGGGTCCCGCAGTTGACAGCCGTAGCGGACTGCGCCGAGGCCGGGCAAGAACTGGGTGTGCCGGTCATTTCGGATGGGGGTACGCGCAACTCTGGAGATATGGTCAAAGCCCTGGCGGCGGGCGCCAGCACGATCATGATCGGCAGCCTGTTGGCCGGGACGGATGAAAGCCCGGGCGCATCGGTGATCCGTGAAGGCCGGCGCTATAAAGTGGTGCGCGGCATGGCCTCCTTTTCAGCCAACGTATCCAGGAAGGAGATCGAGCAGGCCGAGATCGACCTGAATGAATTCGAACGGGTCGTGCCGGAAGGGGTGGAAGCGCTCGTCCCGCACCGGGGCTCGGTGGCCGATACCCTGCACCAATTGGTGGGCGGGCTTCGCTCAGCGCTCAGCTATGCAGGAGCGGCAAACATCGAGGAGCTATGGGAAAAGGCGGAGTTCATCCGCATCACACCCGCCGGGGAAAGAGAATCGGGGGCTCACGACGTCAAACTTCTGTAAGGTTTAAGGGCGTAGGGGTTTGGTCGGCTCGCGACTGAAGCGCGGATCACGTTCCAGGGTCAGGCGCAGCCCATCCGCCAGGGAGATGCGCGGCTGGTAGCCCAGCTTCTCGCGAGCCAGGCTCAGGTCAGCGCACATGCGTGAGACCCCCGCGTCGGTGCGCGGGTTGTACATCACCTCTGCACGGCTGCCAGTCACTTCCAGGACCAGGCGTAGCAGCTCGCGCACGCTTGTCTCGTTCCCAGAGCCGATATTGATGACCAGATTGTCCAGGCCGGGGGCTGTCGCAGCCGCAATCAAAGCGCTAACCACGTCATCCAGGTAAACGTAATCACGCGTCTGGGAGCCATCGCTGTGCACCACCAGCGTACCATTGCGCATGGCCTGGCGCAGGAAATTTGGGATCACAGGGGGGTGCGAGGGCGGCAAGTGTTGCCCAGGCCCGTATGCGTTGAAGACCCTTAGGCTTACCGTCTCGATATCCCACAGGTCGCCGATGGTGCGGATATAGTATTCTGCAGACAGCTTAGAGACTGCGTATGGCGAGCGTGGGTAAGGGATAGCGGTTTCCTTCAGCGGCAGAGAGGCCGGGTCTTGATCCCCGTACACCGCGCCGGAGGACACGAACACCACCCTGCGCACGCCTACATCGCGCATCGCTTCCATGACGCTGACCGTTCCACTGACGTTGACGGCGTTGTACTCACGTGGGTAAATGACCGACTCGGGCACCGCCACCCGAGCTGCCAGGTGATAGACGCAGTCCACATCCTGGAGCAGGGTCCACATCTTTGGCCGGTCGTTCACGTCCCCGCGCGTGAAAAGCACATCGTGGGAGAGCGATTGAGGATCGCCAGTTGAAAGGTCATCCAGGGCGCGCACATGGTGGCCCTCCCGGCTTAGATGGTTGGCAAGATGTGAACCGAGGAATCCGGCCGCGCCGGTAATGAGGAAATTCATAGTTCAGGAATTATAGCATGGAGAAGCAAGACTATTGGATTGATCGGGAATACTGCCGGCGAGTATACCTTAAGCAAGGCTTCATTTGACACGCACAGGAGAAACCATTATCATGTCAGGCATGTGGCTCAAGCGGCTTCTGAAAATCGCAATCATCATCCTTGTAGGAGGCTTCGCGCTGACCCGTGATACCCAGCCACCTTTCGATTCGCGCTGGCAGGCAAGGTTCTTCACGCGCAGCTACGAGTTCGATTACGTCACCTGGACGGTGGATGCCTTTGCCAGGAAGCTGACCCATTTCTCCACCGGTAGCGCGGCTTATCTGTCCTTTCAGGACCAAAAGCAGACCGTGCTGAGCTACCTGGACCTGGTAAGCCAGATCCGCCGGGTTGAGGGTCAAATCAACCAGATTTTCGCCAACCCCGAGATCGAAGACCCACAAGAAGCTTCAAGGGAACTAAGGCAGGAACTGGAGGAATTGAGCCAGGTGCGCATCCGGCTGGCGCCCCTGGCTGAAGCCGTGCTTCAGGGCCAGGTCTCGACTGTCCTGGGTGATATGGGCTTTGGGGTCGTTGGCCAGCCCATCCCCCCTGTTTTGTACCGCACCACTCCCCTGCCGGTAGCCTTGATCATCTCGCCGCGCCATATCATCCGCCAGGATGTGGATATCTCGTTGATCCCTGAGTTGACCGTTGATCAAAAGGCCTCCCTGGAAGAGCATGTGGACCTGGCTCTGGATGTGTCCTCGCTGGTGGTGAATATCGGGGGGATTGGGTTGTACCCGGCCATGATCCTGGAGACCACGGATATCAACTGGCTGGCGGAGGTGGTCTCTCACGAATGGACCCACAACTACCTTACCCTACGCCCGCTAGGTGTGAGCTACCTGGTAAGCCCGGAGTTGCGCACGATGAACGAGACCGCTGCCACCATTGCGGGCAAAGAGATTGGCCAGGAAGTAGTGCGACGCTACTACCCTGAATATCTGCCACCACCGCCTGACCCAGCTCCCGAAGTCCCTCCCGACTTGCCTGAGCCCGAGCCTGCACAACCGCCGGCCTTCGATTACAGGGCTGAGATGCATAAAACCCGATTGAAAGTTGATGAGCTTCTGGCTGAAGGAAAAATCGATGAAGCAGAGGAATATATGGAGGAGCGCCGGCAGGTCTTCTGGGACAACGGTTTTCAACACCTGCGCAAGCTCAACCAGGCCTATTTTGCTTTTTACGGGGCGTACGCAGACCAACCCGGCGGCCCGGCCGGCGAGGACCCGGTGGGTGAAGCAGTGCGCCAATTCCGCTCGGGTAGCCCCGACCTGGCCAGCTTTCTTTACCGGATCTCCTGGATGAGCTCATTCGAGCAGCTAGAACGCATTCTGGCCAGCTCAGACCTGGTCCCCGAAGGAACACAGGCGCGCCAAAACATCCCCTGATCGAATCTGCGCAAATGGTTGTAGAGGGCTTAGAGCGCCTGGGGTAAGGGAAGCTCAGCGTGGCTCCACTGTGAATTTGATGGCAGTACGAATCTTGCCTTCAATGTCCACGTCCACGAACTCTGGTATAAAAACGATATCGAACCCATCATTGACCAGGTAGCCCTTGGCGAGCGTCATGGCTTTGACAGCCTGATTGACCGCACTGGCTCCAATGGCCTGCACCTCGGCGCGCTTGTTTTCCCGGACCACCCCTGCGATGGCGCCAGCCACAGCGGAGGTGCGGGAAGTGCCTGATACCTTGATAACGTCCACGTAGGCTTCCCTCCTTGGTTTTGAAGGTGCTGGCCGGACTTCACGACCACCCTGAACATCCTCCGTTGAATACCGGAAGTTCTCGTTAAAAATATTTTACAGGAAATTATGTTAAGGTGCAATAGGAATTTATTCGAGGTGGTAGTATTTAGTTGACAATCTCCCCCTCTAAGACCTATCGTGCACACCGGAATCCGAGCCTGGGGTCTGTAGATACGTGCGATGAATTACGCGCTGAACAACGGCTCATTTCTAGAGCCCACTCCCTATCTCCAAGAGGGTAATACCATGAGCTACCTCGTAAGCAGTGATTCCAAGGTGGCGTGGTTCCAATTGGATTCTGTGCAGGCATTTCCGAGTAGTCGCTCCAGTTGTACCAGTCGAAAACCCATTCAGAAGCATTTCCGGTCATGTCAAAAACCCCATAAGGACTGGCGCCATATGGGTACGTTCCCACTGGGCGCAATCCTTGCCTTTTTATATCCGAGGGAGTAGACAGCAAAGAAATCCACATGGCATCCTTGCCGATCATTTCATCAGAGGTAAAATCGCTTGGATATGGGTAACTATCACCATGCAAGACATTCGCTCGGCTTGCATCCCAGGCATCTCCCCACGGAAAGTTACGACCATCTGTACCCCGGCATGCCTTCTCCCACTCTGCCTCAGTTGGTAACCGCTTGCCCGCCCATATACAGTAAGCTGCTGCATCCTCCCAACTAATGCCTACTATTGGATAATCTGCTTGGCCTTGGGGATATTTGCCCTCAGACCAGTGAGATGGCGGCTTTCCACCAGTAACCTCTAAATAACGATGATACTGAAGGTTTGTTACCTCAAAACGGTCTATCTCATAAGCGTCTAGATAAACGGTTCGTTGTGGGCGTTCATCCAAACGCCCGTTATCACTACCCATTAAAAAATCACCCGCCTCAATAAATACCACACTGCCATCGAGCAGGTCTGCCAGCTTGGGATCATCCACAGCTGCCATTTGGCGTACCCTGTTTGTATAGGCAATTTCATGCCTCACAGAATCCCATTCCAACCAAGTTGCTATACCGGCCAAGGCTATCATTAATCCGATTAGGAATACGGTCACTCCCATGAAGACCGAACTTTTCTTCATTCCCACATTCCATAAGGAAATGAACCACCTGCGAAACTCATTGCATAAAGGTAACAAATCTCGCCCCTACTCGTCCTCTGCCAGCTGGCGAATGCGCTCGTCCGGCACGCGCTGGCGAGCATGCTGGATTAGATTCTACACCCTATGTCAGTTTTTTTACTTTACCCATTCGTGCCATTCCATTTATTCGTTCTCATATTAACGATCCTCCCCATCAGTGTAATCTGTGGGTGATCACGTTCCCCCGAATACTCTTCCTCAAGGCTTGCCCTGAACCCGCCTCTGTGAGACAATACGCTTATGGTCCGCTGGCTCACCTTCCTGCTCGCCATCGCCATTGGCGCGGCAGCCGGCCTGTATTACGGGTGGGTGGTCAACCCGATCCGCTATGTAGACGCAGCCCCTGATTCCCTGCGCTCGGACTATAAAGCCGATTATGTGCTGATGACGGCTGAGGCCTACCGGGCAGATGGAGACCTGGAGCTGGCCTTGGATCGCCTGTCGCTCTTAGGGGGAGCTTCCCCGGCCGAGAGCGTGGCCCTGGCTACGGTTTTTGCCGTCAAAGCCGGCTACGGGGAGGCCGACCTGGCCCTGATGCAAAATTTGGCAGACGCCATCCACGCATCCGAAAACCCTATCCAGGAGACGCCTGCGCCATGAGGGACGAGCGTGGCCCCTGGTACCTGTTGACCGGGATTTTGATCGGCGCAGTGCTTGGGCTGGGCTATGCCTGGTTCTACGCCCCGGTCAAATACGTGGACGCCTCCCCAGCTTCCATGAGCGAAAGGCACAAAGACCATTACCGCACCCTGATATCGGCCGCCTTCCTGGCTAACGGAGACCTGCCACGAGCCCGTGCCCGGCTGGGCCTGCTGGATGACCCCGACCCGGCGCGTTCCCTGGCAGTCCAGGCCCAGCGCGCCCTGGCGGAGAGGGCGCCTGAGGCGGAGGTCAACTCCCTGGGATTGCTAGCGGTGGCGCTAGCCGGAGGTGAGCTGCCGGCCGCGGCCCTCCCAGCGCTACCCAACAACACGCCACCCCCAACCACGGAACCAGCGTCCCCGACTCCTACCATGACCAGTGCTGCAGAAGAGGGTGAAGAGAGCCCGCCTACCCCTCCAGGAACAGCGACAGCTTCAATGATCGCTGCCGTTTCCACCCCTACCCAGCGCCCGCCTACCTCCACTCCCACCCCGCTCCCATCCCGAACAGCTACACCAACTCCCGGCGCGCCCTTTGTATTGAACGACAAAACCCCGCTCTGCGATATCAAGATCAGGGATCCGCGCATCATCGTCAATACGCTGGATGCCGCCGGGCAACCCGTACCCGGGGTGGAGGTGATTGTGAGCTGGCCTGGAGGTGAGGATCGCTTTTTCACTGGCCTCAAGCCAGAGCTGGGACTTGGCTATGGCGACTTCAAGATTGAGCCGGGCGTTAGCTACTCCGTGCACCTGGCAGAAGGGGGTGAGCTGGTGCAGGGCATGCTCTCCAACGAATGCGAGACCCGCGCCGGTGAACGCTTCTGGGGCTCTTGGGCGCTCCTGTTCGCACAACCCTGAAATATGACAAATTGGGTCAAATGTCCCTATAAAAGGGTACTATTTGTCCCTTCCCCCCATGTAAATCTTGTTGTACATTAGAACTACGTTGTTATTTGAACATGCCAAAGGAGAGCGGTATGAAGATTGTTCTGGATACTCGGGTTTGCAAATGTTGGGACGCGGCTTGCTCGGCCCATTTCTCATCTCATTTCCTGGGTGAGGAGGTCACTCCAATCGATTGTGTGGTCGACATGATCGAAGACGAGAGCAACGAGATCACCTTCGAAATTCTTGACCGGGATGGGACCCAAAAGACCCTCGTGGTCGGGGATGAGAACTATGCGGAGGCGTACGATTCATGGCGCGAGGCCTGGGAGAAGCAACAGGCCACAGCCAAATAACCACCGTTTAGACTTGTAGCCGCCGGTTCAAGGCCGTGTAACGTTGCGCAACGGCGTTGTTACGCACTGCCATGCCGATCGCCCGGCGGCTACCCACCAACACGCACAGTTTTCTGGCCCGGGTGATGGCTGTATACAGCAGGTTGCGCTGTAGCATCAGGTAATGCCCGGTCACCAGGGGGGTAACTACGGCCGGGAACTCCGCTCCCTGCGATTTATGCACAGATACAGCGTAGGCCAGCACGAGTTGGTCGGCTTCGCTCCAATCGTACGTTACCTGGCGACCATCGAATGAGATCAAGAGAGAGTGCCCGGTGGGATCCACACTCGCCAGGAAACCGAAATCCCCGTTGAAAACATCCTTATCATAATTGTTCTGTATCTGCATCAGTTTATCACCGGCCCGAAAGGGCTGGCCGAATAAGCTCACTTCCGGCTTCTTGGGGTGGGCGGGATTCAGGGAGGCCTGCAGGCGGGCGTTTAGGGCGTTCACCCCGCATTCACCGCGGTACATGGGCGCCAGCACCTGGATCTGTTCCACCGGGTCCAGGCCAAATTTGCGCGGTATGCGTTCGCAGACCACTTCCTGCACCCAGTTTGCCGCCTGCTCGGGGCTTTCTGCTGGGAAGATGTAGAAGTCTGGCTGCCGATCTCCTTCGGTCTGGGTGACCGGCATCTGGCCTTGGTTTATGCGGTGGGCGTTGGTAACAATCAGTGATCCGGCTGCCTGGCGGAAGATAGACGTCAGGCGGGTGACTGGCGCAATCTGGCTGGAGATCAGGTCGCGCAGTACGTCCCCCGCTCCGACTGAGGGAAGCTGGTCCACGTCCCCGACCAGCAGTAGGTGTGTGCCAGGTCGCAGGGCCTTGAGCAGGTTGTGGGCCAGCAGCAAATCCAGCATTGAGGCCTCATCGATGACCAGCAGATCAGCCGGCAGGGGGTTGGCGGCATTATATTTAAAACCTTCTCCCGGAGAATATCCCAGCAGGCGGTGGATAGTGCTGGCAGGTCGCCCGGTGGCCTCCGACAGGCGTTTGGCGGCTCGACCGGTCGGCGAGGCCAGGGCGTATCTCTTCCCAGCCGCTTCTGTCGCTGCCAGCAAGGCCTGGATGCAGGTGGTCTTGCCTGTGCCCGGTCCACCGGTAAGCACGCTGACAGGGGAGGACAAAGCCATCTCCACCGCCGCTTTCTGTTCAGCCGATAGGTTCCGGTGCTCTCCGAACAGGTCCAGCCGTCCCTGGGCAGCTAACCCGGGCAGAGAGCGGCTGGAGGCCAGTAGTTGGAAACGCTCTGCCAGGCCTGTCTCGGCCTCATAATAAGCTGCCAGGTAGACCACTGCCTGCATGATTGCATCTTTGGAATCGCCAATAATAGGCAGACGATCCTGCCGAATACGCCCATCAGAGGAGAGACGCTCCAGGGCTGGGGGAATCTCCCGCTCCGGCAAGTCCAGCAGTTTCGCAGCGCGCTCGACCAGCTCCCCATCAGGGGCGTAGACGTGCCCGGCGTCCAACATCTCCCGCAGGCTATAAATCAGCCCGGCTTCGATCCTGGAAGGGTGGTCAGCCGGCAGGCCGAGCAAACGGGCGATCTTATCGGCGGTCTTGAAGCCTACCCCGAAGATATCACGCGCCAGGCGGTAGGGATCGCTCTTGACGACTGCCAGGGCCTGTTCACCGTACTGCTTGTAGATCTTGATGGCAAGGTTGGTGCTGACGCCATAACCGTGCAGGAAGAGCATAATCTCCTTGACCTGCTTTTGCTCCTCCCAAGCCTCAGCGATCATACGGGCGCGCTGTGCGCCGATATCGGGCACCTCTTTCAGGCGCTCGGGTTGGCTCTCGATGACCTGCAGCGTCTGGGCGCCAAAACGCTTCACGATGCGCTCTGCCAGGCGTGGACCAATACCCTTAACCAGCCCGGAGCCCAGGTAACGGCGAATGCCCGCCACATTAGCGGGCAGGGTTTGCTCGCAGTGCTCTACCTGAAATTGCAGGCCGTGTTTTGGATGATTGGTCCAGCGCCCGCTCAGGCGCAAGTGCTCGCCGGGAGACAGCTCGGGCAGGTTCCCGGTAACGGTCACCAGGCCGTCCCGATCCATTGCTGCCGGCCCCGGGACAAAAGCGCGTTCTGGACGCAGCCGCACCACGCTGTAGCCGTTCTCCTGGTTGTAATAGGTGATACGCTCGACCTCGCCGCTCAGGATCTCCGCCATATCCATCAACCCCATCCTCCAGGTTTAAGGCATGGGGTTGTTATTCGACCAATCTGCTCCAAGGTAGACGACCACGTCCACCTCGCTTTGTGGGGAATACTCCATGCGGATCTGGAAGGGTTGGATATTCATTAGCTCTACCAGGTAACCAACCGTGTACGGGTTGCCGGTATAGTCGACTACCATGCTGGAATTGTAAAACTGCCCGGCGTCGCCAACGTTCACAACATTTGCACCCAGGCTGTTCAGATAATCCTGGGTCTGGGCTGCCAGACCGCCCGCACCTGAGCCGTTTAGAACAGACAGGTTAGCGCGCTCGGCTGACAGGAGCTCTTCCGGAGCCGAGTTCTGGGCTGCCTCGCTCATCACGCCGGCTGTGAAAATCTCATCACGCAGCAGGCGGATCTTGGCAGTCACTGGCTTGAGAACGTCCATTTCTCCATCAGGAGATTTGGTCAGGATGACCTGGTCGGGAGGGCTTATCACGCCGCGCTTGATATTCTCGAGCGGGATTTGCTGGGCCAGCCAGGCCAGCTGGATGGCCT
>CAZAQS010000002.1:0-68596 GCA_964486825.1 uncultured Anaerolineaceae bacterium
AAACTCTGGTAAAATCCAATTGGATAAATTGACTCATAGATGAGACTCTCCTGGGAACTCTTTGGCATCCGGAACCTTTTTTATCCCGGAATCGTCAGGTTCGTAAGTTAGTGACTTGGTATAAATTGTCTCTTTCTAAGGATGAGAGTTAATCGATCATGCTCTGGCAATTAATGCCAGTTCATTGGGAATTTAGAATAAGTCAGTGGAAGCACTGGTTTGATTAGGTAGGAGGAATCACCGTGGCTGGTATGGAACGGTTTACACAGCGAGCGCGCCGGGTATTGAGCCTGGCTCACCAGGAAGCAGAACGGATGCGCCACAACTACATAGGCACTGAGCACCTCCTCCTTGGTTTAATTCGGGAGGAAGGTGGGGTGGCTGGCCGGGTTTTACGTGAGTTAGGCCTTGAGGCGGAACGCGTTCAGGAAATCGTGGAACGTCTCACGGGTCCCGGCCAAAATCGGGGGGGAAAACTTGACCTTTCCCCAGGGACTCAACAGGTATTGGAATATGCCGTCGAAGAAGCCCGTAGGATGGGCCATCATTATATCGGGACAGAGCATCTTTTGCTGGGACTCGTCCGGCACGGGCAGGGTATTGCCTTAGACGTGCTGCGAAAGCTTGGCGTTACCCCCGAGCAGATTCGGAGACAAACTCGCCGCGTGTTGCAGGAAAGCACAGCTACATCTCGCACTCCAGCAGGCGAGGGGAAAGGCGCCGCCAGGCAGGAGCAGGCTCGTCCCAAGACACCCATGGTCGACCAATTGGCAGTCGATCTGACGATGCACGCCGAGGAAGGCAAGCTCGATCCAGTTATCGGTCGCCAAATGGAGATCGAGAGAGTCATCCAAATCCTTGCCCGGCGAAACAAAAACAACCCGGCTTTGATTGGTGAGCCAGGGGTGGGTAAAACCGCCATCGTTGAAGGATTGGCACAGCGAATCGTGGAGGGCGATGTCCCTGCACCTCTGCTGAACAAACGCCTGCTTCAGCTCGATGTCGGTTCTCTGGTTGCTGGCACGATGTACCGCGGCCAATTCGAGGAACGGCTCAAGAGGGTGATCGAAGAACTAAAGTCCTCTGGGGCCATCCTGTTCATAGATGAAGTCCACATGCTGGTAGGCGCTGGCGCAGCCGGCTCCTCGGTGGACGCGGCTAATATCCTCAAGCCCGCCCTTTCGCGGGGAGAGCTCCAAGTGATCGGCGCCACCACGATGGATGAGTACCGCAAGCATATCGAAAGCGATGCGGCTCTCGAGCGGCGCTTCCAACCGGTTATGGTGGAAGAGCCAACTACTGATGAAACTATCGAGATCCTGCGCGGTGTCCGCTCAGCCTATGAAGAGCACCACCGCCTGACCATTTCGGACGAGGCCCTGGAGGCGGCTGTCTCGCTGTCTGCTCGTTACGTCACCGAGCGCTTCCTCCCAGATAAAGCCATCGACCTGATCGACGAATCTTCTTCTCGAGTACGCATGTACAAGAGCCCGGCGGCAAAAACCTCGAAAGACCTGATGGGCCAACTGCGGGAGATTCGACACAACCATGCCCTGGCATTGGAAGATGGCCGTTTTGATGACGCTCAAGAGATCCTGGAGCGACAAGAATCCCTCGAGCGACAGCTCGAGCGTTTACGCACCGGTTGGGACCGTGCAAATGCTCCGGTTGTTACCGCCGATGATATCGCAGAGGTGGTCTCGATGTGGACGGGTGTGCCGGTCATGCAGATCGCGACCGAAGAATCACAGCGCTTACTGCAAATGGAGGATGAACTCCACAAGCAGATCGTTGGCCAGGAAGAGGCCATCCAGGCCATCTCCCGGGCTGTCCGCCGCTCTCGGGCCGGTCTAAAGGACCCCCGGCGCCCGATTGGATCCTTTATTTTCTTGGGTCCGACGGGTGTTGGTAAGACAGAGCTGACCAAAGCTCTAGCCCGCTTCCTCTTCGGCAGCGAGGACGCACTCATCCAGCTCGATATGTCCGAGTTCATGGAGCGTCACTCGGTCAGCCGCTTGGTCGGTGCGCCTCCTGGATATGTGGGTTATGAGGATGCCGGGCAGCTCACAGAAGCGCTGCGCCGCCGCCCCTACTCCATCGTGGTCTTCGATGAGATCGAAAAAGCCCACCCGGAGGCTCATAATATGCTCCTGCAGATCATGGAGGAGGGTCACCTGTCCGATGCGCGCGGCCGTAAGGTCGATTTCCGCAATGCTATCATCGTCATGACCTCCAACGTTGGAGCGGATATGATCAAGCGCCAGGCAGGCATCGGCTTCGCTCTAAAACGTGATGAGGATACCGAAGAACGACTGGCTTATGACGATATGCGCAAGAAGCTGATGGAATCCCTGCGTCGTGTCTTCCGGCCTGAGTTTATCAACCGGGTGGACTCGGTCATGGTTTTTCATGCGCTATCTAAGGACAATATCCGTGAGATCGTCAACCTGGAGCTCCAGAAGGTGGCCCAACGCTTGGAAGAGAACGCTATCGTGTTGACCTCCTCACCTGAAGCCATTGATAAACTGGCAGAGCTGGGCTACGATCCAGATATGGGCGCTCGCCCTCTAAAACGAGTCATCCAGAATAAAATTGAGGATCCTCTCTCGGATGCGCTTCTATCCGGACAGTTCGAAGACGGCGACACCATCCTGGTAGATATCCAGGACGAGGAGATCGTGCTCAAACGAGCTGAAAGCCAGCCTGCTTCGAACACGGAGGCTGTCGCTACAGCATAGCGGTTTTCACAGCAAAATAACAACTACAGGAGAACGCGGAATTAATCCGCGTTCTCCTTTTTATTTAGTGTTTTTGCACCAAGTACGATCGTGAGCAATTCCAGTGCTGATGTTTTCTCACAAACCTGTGCCAGTACCGCAGCCATGCCAATTAGTGAATCCAGGACAGCAGGCATAACCTGCGTTGCCCATGCAGTTTCTAAGGCATCCTTGAAACTCCGCTGTGCTTCGGAATATTGACCAATTACGCCAGTTTTACTATTGATTGCTCCATCTTGTATATCACTGATACCTACACCAACCAAATTAGATTCGGCTTATATCCGAACAAATGTACTATGCAGCAAATAAGGGCAAGAGTATAATTATCGTATGACCAAGCTTCGCACCCAATATGTTTGCCAGAACTGTGGGCGGACCGCTCCTCGCAATATGGGACGCTGCCCACAATGCAACGCCTGGAACTCAATGGTTGAGGAGGTGATCGCTACGACAACTCCTGCCGCGAGCGCCAGGCTGCGTGGCGTATCATCAGTTTCCGAGCCGCGCCGCCTTTCTGAAATTACTACCGACGGTGAGGAGCGCATACCTCTATCCATTGGAGAGTTCTCGCGCGTCCTAGGTGGAGGGATCGTGCCTGGTTCCATCGTTTTGGTCGGTGGAGACCCTGGCATTGGCAAATCCACCCTCTTGCTTCAACTTGCCCTCGAGATCGCCGGGCGAGCTCAAGTCTTATACGTATCCGGGGAAGAGTCAGAGCGCCAGATCAAGATGCGCGCTACCCGCCTGCTGCGGGACTCCGATTCCAATTCGGGATCTGAGCGGGGTATGCCCGAATCCCTGTTCCTGGTTACTGAAACCAACTTGAGCGTGATACTGGAGCATATCGCCAGTGTCCAACCAACCTTGCTGGTGCTCGACTCTGTCCAGACCACTTATTTACCTGAGCTGGAGTCTTCCGCCGGATCGGTTTCACAGGTCCGTGAAAGCGCTTCCCGCCTGAGAGAGCTGGCTAAATCTTCTGGCATCTCGGTTTTTCTGATCGGTCACGTCACCAAGGAAGGCGTCATTGCTGGGCCGCGCGTCCTGGAGCATATCGTGGATACGGTGCTCTATCTGGAAGGCGATCGTTTCCAGTCTTACCGCCTGTTGCGGTCTGTGAAGAACCGTTTTGGGGCCACATCGGAAGTGGGCGTATTCGAAATGGGTGAGCGGGGCATGGATGAAGTGACCAATCCCTCGGAGGCCTTCTTGGCTGAGCGGATGGTCAACGCCCCCGGTTCGGCGATTGCCGTAACGATGGAAGGCACCCGGCCGTTGCTGGTGGAGATCCAAGGCCTGACCAGCGCCACCTCTTTCGGCAACCCGCGCCGCACACCGAATGGGGTGGATTTCAACCGCCTGCTGCTTACAGTAGCAGTCTTAACCCGGCGAGTAGGGCTGCGCCTGGGCGAGCAGGATGTGTTCGTCAACGTGGTCAGCGGGATTAAGGTGGGAGAGCCGGCGGCTGACCTCGCCATCGCTGCGGCCATCGCTTCCTCGGTGCGTGATGCACCCGTGCGCGCGGATACTGTCCTGATCGGCGAGATTGGTCTTTCCGGTGAACTGCGTATGGTTGGACAGATGCCGGCCCGCTTGAGGGAAGCTGCCAAGCTTGGTTTTAGAACAGCCATTGTTCCACACCGGCTGAGGCGGGGAGAACCATGGCCCTCGGATATCGAAGTCGTTGAAGTTCGTTCTTTGAAGCAGGCTCTTAATCACGCTTTGCTCTCCGATGAGGCCAGAACGGCTAAAGCCACTCAGCCAGGTTAACCGCTTTTCACTTTCTCTTATACAAAATCTAAGTAAATCTACATTTACGAAACCCATAGAGTCTGATAAAAATACTCTGGTTCTACGCGCCTGCGTGTGTAGTTCCCCAAAGGATCTAATTTGAATCAAGGGAGGCTAAATGCTGCGTAAACGACTTCAACTCGGCTTAATCCACGTTGCCGTGGCGATGACTCTTGTACCTATTAACAGTACATTGAACAGGGTGATGATCAAAGAATTGATGCTGACGGCCACACTTGTTGCTGTCCTGGCTTCCCTTCCTTACCTTTTTTCACCCATTCAGGTGGCGATCGGTTCGTTCGCTGACCGGCACCCGATCCTTGGACGCAGGCGCACGCCTTATATCATCGCCGGCCTGTTCTTGTGCGTGGCTGGCGTGATTGTCTCGCCGCATGTCGCTTTCATACTGGCTGAGGACTGGTGGGCTGGCCTGGGGTTCGGTATCCTGGCCTTCGGGGCTTGGGGAATGGGCTTTAACTTTGCTACCGTCTCCTATCTTTCTCTGGCTAGCGAGATCTCCGGGGAAGGCGGGCGCGGCCGCACCATCGCCACGATGTTCTTCATGATGATCGTTGGTATCATCATTACTTCCATTGTTTTAAGTAACCTGGTCGATCCATACACCCCGGAAGCATTGGTGAGCTCCTTCTTATATGTCGGGATAGCGGCTCTTGTCCTGGGATTGGCCGGTTTGGTAAAGCTTGAAGATCGGTTAGAGGCAGGCGCCCAGCCTGGTGCCAAAGAACATTCCTGGTCGACCATGGCTAAGGCCGTTTTCGCGAACAAGCAGGCTACGCTCTTCTTCTGGTACCTGATCATTTTGCTGGTAGCCCTTCTTGGACAGGATATCCTGCTAGAACCGTATGGAGGCCAGGCTTTTGGCATGGCAGTGCGTACAACCACCCGTATCACTTCCATTTGGGGTATTTGTGTCCTGGCTGCCCTGGTCATAGCTGCTGCCCTCGAAAGGAAAGTGGAAAAGAAGACCGTCGCGCGTTGGGGAGGAGTCATCGCCCTGATCGGTTTTGTCCTGATCGCAGGCAGCGGGGTCATCCATAGTCAAACCGTTTTCTGGGCTGGAGTCATTCTGTTGGGCGGGGGTACCGGCCTTTCGACCGTTTCAAACCTCTCATTGATGCTCGACATGACAACTCCGAATAATGTGGGCCTATTCATCGGGGCATGGGGCATGGCTAATGCCATATCCCGATTGCTTGGCTTCACCCTCAGCGGCGCAGTCCGGGATGTTATCACGCACATGACTCAAAGCATGGTGACCGGGTATGTGGTGGTTTTTAGCATCCTCGCTCTGCTGCTCCTGATTTCATTAGTGATGCTCAGCCGCATCAATGTCAGCGCCTTCCAAAAAAGAGCCCAGCAGATGGGCATTGTCGAGCGAGCCGCCTTGGTGAACGAAACGTAGTTTATTCACCACCTGTAAGACCTTTCTGAGGAGACTTATATGCCAGGAGAATGGTTGAGCTTAAGCGAAGTAGCTGAAGTCCTTGGCGTCCATCCCAGCACGATACGAAGCTGGGCAGATAACGGGCGCTTACCCGTCCACAGGACACAAGGAGGGCACCGGCGCTTCCGCCGCAGTGAAGTCGACCTGTGTATGCAGTCTAATAGTGCGTACCAATCTATGGAAGTGGATCAGGTCGTGCAGAGCGCCTTAAAAAAGACCCGCATCCAGATCGGAGAGGGACGCCTGGAAGCCGAGCCCTGGTACCATAAGCTGGATGAGGAAGCGCGTTACCAGTACCGCCAGAGCGGGCGAGAGCTTTTACAAGGCTTGATCGTGCACCTGGCCTCGCCAGGCTCAGACTCGAAGGCTGAAGCGCGTGCCCTGGGTTACGAATATGCATCCCGGGGTAGCCGCCGTGGCTTAAGCTGTGCGGAAGCTACCCATGCCTTCCTTTTCTTCCGTAATCTGCTGCTCGAATCCATGCTCACGGTCTACGAAAGCGCAGCCGTACAATCGCCCAAGGTGTGGAGTGATATGCTCCGGAAAGTCCAGTCTTTTACAGACCAGATCCTGATTACCCTCCTGGAAACTTATGAGGGGTACCGGCGTAGTAACAACAGATGAAACCACCTAGCAAGCGTTTTACACCAAACCGATGGATCGAGTGGGTAGTTCCGGCTGTCCTGTTGCTTATATTTGCGGCGCTAATCGCCACGCTGGTCATAACCGGCTTATCCGTTTTTTCTGAAGTGATCTACTAAATCCTGGTATTGGAGGAAAGCATGCATTATATATCGATTTTTTCTACCATAATCATCGTAGCTTTTGCTGCGGCTGTCTTCAGCCGGTATAAGAAAAGAGGCGGCATACATCTCCTGCTGTGGGGTGTCGGGTTGATATTTTATGGCTTAGGAACATTCAGCGAAGCCATTATGCTGTTCACCTTCAATACCTCCATCCTAAAGATATGGTATTTCTCCGGGGCAATGATGACGGCCGCCTGGCTCGGACAGGGAACGGTGCACCTGCTTGTGCGCAAGCGTGGGGTTGCCCCTGCAATGACGGTTGGTCTTGGCATCATCTCTCTACTCGCGCTGTGGCTCCTGCTAACTGCACCGGTTACATCTGCGGCAGCTGCATTCGATGTAAACCAGCCCGCCTCGGCCCAGTACCGGGAAATCCTGGTGCGGGGCACGCCACTGACCATCCTGACCATCCTCCTTAATATATATGGGACAGTTGCTCTGGTGGGCGGTGCTTTGTATTCATCCTTTATCTTCTGGCGCAAGCGTGTCCTGGCGGACCGCATGTTTGGCAATATCTTCATTGCTACGGGCGCCATGATGCCTGCCATGGGTGGCACCTTTTCAAGGGCCGGCCTGCCGGACTGGCTCTACCTGAGCGAGTTCCTGGGTGCGATCTTGATGTTCGCTGGTTTTATGATCGCCACTTCATCCCAGCGGGTAAAGAAAGACGCTCCGATCCCCTCGACGGCAAAATAATAATTCGAGTATAATCAGCCATCTCCCCTTATCAATATAACCGGTCTCCCGTCTGGCAATACCTGGCGGGTAACCTGACACATTTTTGGAGGTAATTGTGCCTACAGTTCTATCGAAAATCGCCCAAAATATTCTCGGTGCTCCGGCAGTTTCAAGCATCCGTCGCAACCATGGCCTGGAGCATGCCACATTGAATATACTCTCGCAGCGCTATCCGAAGGCAAACCTGGCAGGCCATTCCAATGCCGGTGGTTTCTGGTTGTTAGGGAATGTAACCACAGAAGATGTGAAGTCTGCAGTCGAAGAGGCTCTGCGCCGCATGGGGGCTGGAGAGCATAACCTGGCTGTGCATGCCAACTGCGGTACGAACTTCGTAACAGCGGGAACCATCGCTGGCATCGCCGGCGCGTTGGCAATGGCTGGCGTGGGCAGCCGCTGGAACGAGCGTCTCGAGCGCCTGCCACTGGCAGCCTCTCTGGCTACCGTAGCTTTGATCCTCTCACAGCCTCTCGGGTTGAAGATCCAGGAGCGCGTTACCACTTGTGGGGAACCTGGGTCGCTACAGGTTATCGACATTATCCCGACTCGCCGCGGCCGTATCAAAGCGCACCAGATCATCACACGAGGTTAGTATGGTTCAAATCCCGCCGGTAGTGTACCTGCTGCACGGCGAAGATGAGTATGCGATCACCCAGTTCATCGCCGGGCTTCAGGCGAAGCTGGGTGATCCCGCGCTGGTAGACCTGAATACGACCCGCCTGGACGGTCGCTCAGTCACTTACTCGGAGATCGAAGCAGCTGTGAGTAGCTTACCTTTTATGGGTAAGCGTCGCCTGGTTTTGATGTCTAACCCCCTCGCTTATCTCAATCGGCAGGCAGAAAGCGAGCGCTTTAAGGCTTTGCTCCCGCGTATCCCTGCTGCTGTGGCTTTCGTCCTTTACGAGTTCCGTCCCTTTATGACCAAAAAGGATCGGAAGTACCAATGGCTTGAAAAACTTTCCCAGGCTTCAGAGGGTAGGATTTATCTGAAGCTATTCCCTCTCCCGAAAAGCGGTGAGATGCCCTCTCGCATCCAGAAGCTGGCGAAGGAAGCCGGCGGGGAGATTACTCTCCAGGCAGCCCAGTTGCTGGCTGCTTTGGTAGGCGAGAACCCGCGGCTCGCCCAGCACGAGCTCAATAAGCTGCTCGCTTATGTAAATTACAGGCGCTCTATTGAAGAGGAGGATGTCCAAAGCTTGACGGCAGATGTCGGCCAGGGGGATATCTTCGAAATGGTTGACGCCATCGGCAACCGTGATGGTAAGATGGCCTTGCAAATGCTGCACAGGCTGTTATTGGAACAAGATGTGCCTTTGATTAATGGGATGGTTGTGCGCCAATTCCGCCTGCTGCTGCTCTCGCGTGAAATCCTGGATAACGGCGGGCAGCAAGGGGATGTGAACCGCGAGCTAAAGCTGCATCCCTATGTAGGCGAAAAGATCGTCAAGCAGGTGCGACACTTTACCATGCAGGATTTAGAAACGATTTTCCACCGCTTGCTGGCGATGGATGTGGCTGTAAAATCGGGGGAGATCGACCCGGTCCTGGCGCTGGATACCCTTATCGCTGGTATTACCTCTTAGCTATCCATCCAGCTCGTTTGTGACCGGCAGTTTTCTCAATTGCCCTTATTCTTTGCCATTCACGCCCAACCAGAAGTGGTTTGGCATCACCGATCCATTGGTGCGCACTTCCACTTCTTTGGCTTTGACCGGGTTTCCATTGATCATGCTGGGGTGAACAAAGCATAGATTGGGGGAATGCCCGTATTTATCTTTGTAATAGTTGGCGGCGCGCTCGATTTTTGCTACCAAATCGGCTTTCGGGTCATTGTCAAACCAAAGCATTCCGATGTCCATGGATTTCTCCCAATTTAATTCAGGCTAGGTACCCAGAACTGCACCCAATCGCTATCCACCAGTACACCGAACTGTGCGCCAGGTATCAGCCTATGTGGATATTGTATCCGCTTCTCGTTACTTGCGCTTGAAAAAATGCCTTCCTGTGGTCTGGCTTGCATATATCCGACCAACCAGGTCCCAAAGCGCTCAAGTACTTCCGGTTGCACCATGTTTTCTTTTTGTACTTCCAGGGTAGCTACCGTCCAGATGCGGAACTGAGGACCATTTGCGATAGTCCATAAGAGCAGGTCCAACAATTCGGCATCTAGAGAGTTGGTCAGCTCATCTAGCCCATCTACCGCAAGGATGAAAGCCGGACCGTGATCACGCCCGTTGCGGCGTTGTTCCAGCAGGTTAGCCAGCTCGTGGATCGTTTCGTAAGCTTTTTCGTTATAGGGTGCAGATATCTTGTAAGCATGCGGTTTCTGGCTGAGCCAGGCGATATCACCAAGCTGGAAGGTGATGCAACTGAAGCGGAACTTACGTGGGGAATTGACCAGGCAAGCTGAGCTAAGGATGGATAGCATCAGCCTGGTTTTACCACTTCCTGGATCTCCGAGGATCAGCAAAGAGCCCGCATCTGAGCTCGACAGATCCATCAAGATCGGTGAGCCGTCCTCCGATGAACCGATCAGAATGGAGTACTCCGGAACTGTACCCATTTGCCCCAACACCTGTTCCAAAGAAGGAATTTTGATCTGGACGATCGAATTGTGATAACGGGGGTCAAGACCAGAGGAGCTCCTGGATCCTTTTTGCAGGCTGTCTAGTGTTTCCCTGGCGCCGTTTGTCAGCTCGGTCGCCAGGCGGGATACGAGATCTACCCCTATTGCCAGCCGGTTGTTCTTATTGTGGTTTTCGGGCATGACCATCTTTGAGATCCTTCTGATACTATAATAATAGAACATATGTTCGTTGTCAAGAGGCAATCGTCCGAAATGATGGCTGGATACCGGATATCTTATGCTTGCTTATAGTTCAAATAAATAAACTTTATACAATGCCTATGAACACTAACATTGGCATTTAGGGAAGTTGTATAAACAGTTTTAGGTCAGCAATAATTGAGAATGTCCGCCTGGGAGGTCCAACACCGGGAAGTCTACATGGTGGAATTCAAAGTCTGGTTCAACCAAATACTTACGGCGGTAGAAGCAGGCGCCACGATTTCTTCCGGATTGAGTACACCGGTGGGAATTAGTTCAACCCAACCTATTTGTAAGAATCGGGGGAAATCAGAAAACTTTGCTCCAAAGTGGCGCGATCCCAGCTTGCCAGGTTTGCTCCCGCCTCGTAGGTGGATTGAAAAAAGTCCAGTAAGACCTTATCCCAGTCGCCCGACGTGCGTATGGCTTCGTAGGGTAGGATAAACTCTTTTAAATCCGGGTGGTAATAGGCTTGCGCGGTTTGGATATTGTATTGAGAGTACCCATCAGGTTCCGGGTAGATGTACGCGTAAAATGCAGGCTCCCCCAGGCCAGCGCCGGGCCAAAAACCGATGCTGCTGACTTCGTCAACGTACGCCTCTTGCATCACGTATTTAGCGACGTGGTATGCTTTCTCCATGATCGGTGCATTGCGCCCCGAGAAGCGCGAGGCAGCCAGGTCAAAGCTGCCCCAAAAAAATTGGACCGGGCTGGCTTTCCCACAGAATCGGCCTCGGAAGGATTTCATTACCCGATCCACCTGGAGCAGCAATTGCCAGAAGCGGTGGGCATATTCCGGGTCGTAAGTGGTGTGGGTCTGATCCTGCTCGAATGGAATCCGCTGCTCCACTTCGACAGGTACCGTCCAAATCTCGACATCGACGCCCAAGGAGTTCAGCGCTTTCATGATTTCCCGGTAAAAATCAGCCACCGGACGATCCGCCAGCGGGAGGCTGCGAGTGGCGCTGCTGCTGCTCTGGATTTGCAGGACGTGGTCGATGAAATCGAAATCGATCTGGATCACTTGGCTGCCGTAGGGCATCGGTGAGGTCGTCAGTCCGCGGGCGGTCAGATAGAGAGTCGTGTGCCACCAGTGGTTGACCATAGGCGCTAACGACAGGCGGATTTTTCCAACGATTTGCATCCACATGTGCAGGCTGGCTTGAGTATCAACCCAGGCTTCCAGCGGTAGTTCGGGTAAGGCGTTTTTGGGGGTAGTGTCAGAGTCGCTCATAGATTCCGTTTCAAACAGAGTATTGTCGTTCAGGAACGACGTGGTAACATCCTAAAAACATGCCTGTGTTCGACGAGCATTCTGTTATGGAACTTTGGATGCGCAAGGATGCCAGTGTTCGGTATATCCTTTTAAGGCAAAATCTTGATTGTGCTCCCCCAATCGGTACCCATCTGATCCTGCAAGGTAATGTGGAGCAAACCAATTCCTTCTAACTGGCGGGCGCGGCGAAGAGACCCAACATCGATAGGGCGCAGACCTGCGGAGCCGATCGCATCTGCCAACCGCCTTTTTGCTTCCTTGTCATCCCCAACCATGAATACATCCAGGGATTGGCCTTCAACTTGTCCCTCCATGAGTGTCCCGGCGAACGTCGTATTGAAGGCTTTGATTACCTTTGCATCTGGAGGCGCCATTTTCGCAATTTCCTCCGCGGCTGATATTCCTGGAGGAGTGGCGAGATCATCGAATGTTTCGTTAAGGGGATTGGTAATGTCCACGATGA
Organism: uncultured Anaerolineaceae bacterium; assembly: GCA_964486825.1. Classification (GTDB taxonomy): domain Bacteria; phylum Chloroflexota; class Anaerolineae; order Anaerolineales; family UBA4823; genus CAZAQS01. The sequence goes on from CAZAQS010000002.1 coordinate 12,144, forward strand.
TCTTGCCGGCCAGCTGGTCTCCGAATTGCGAGAGGATTGATGGCACACTTGTATAGTAAACTGCCAGAACGACAGCCTCGCTTTGAATTGGATCATCGAGAGAAGCCGCCCTGACGCTGGTACCGCCATTGATGGTAGTACGGAGTTCTTCAGCCAGGTCTTTAGCTTTCTCGTTATCGTGATCGATGATCACGACCGGATTGCCGCCACTCAGCAGGCGGGTAGCAATCCCGCGGCCCATATTGCCCGCTCCAATAATCGTAAAGTCCATTTCACACCTCTAATCCCTATACCAATAAGTCACGCGTGCAGGCTGGTGTGAGCGTAGTCTGACAGAGCTGCACAATTCCGATATAAGCCAGATACACTGAATAGTATCTGGAATCTGATTTTATCTTATCGTACACAAAACCTACCGTCAATATCAAAATTAAATCTATTGACGGATGTTTAGATAGTAATCGCTAAAAAAATGAAGGGGGACTGCCGAATTCGCTTTCCTGATTCGTCAATGGAGTAGAGATGAGATCAGAGCCCCGTTAACGGTAAATCTAAGGTTTTTGGGCAAGCACCTGCCAGTTGGAGAAGAACTGCTGTGCACACCGGTTCTCAAAATAGCCTTCATCCTTCGATCTGGAGAGCAATACAAAATCCCTAAGCAGCTCATCCAGGTCGGCTTCATTGCTGAAATAGTGCATATCTCCGGGAATGATCGACTTCGTTGACAGGTAAGTATGTGGAGCAGCTTCTTCTCCGAAGCCATACTTTCCGTCTTCCCGGCTGGGGCATGTAAAGTAGAACAAGCCCCCGGGTTTTAGCAACCGGAACACATATTGGATTGCAGCCTCAAACTGTTCCCGGTAACCGTGATAGATGACGTTGTAGCTCAGTACAATATCGAAGAATTCTTTGGGAAGGCGCGGGTCGAGCACATCTCCGTGCAGTGTCTGGGTATCTAAACCCAGCTGGCTTGCCCAATCCCTCAAGTGTTTTACGGCTGTTTTAGAGCCGTCGATCGCCGTGACCTTGAAACCGGCCTGGGCAAAAGCGATCGCATGCCGTCCCAAACCGCACCCCAGGTCCAGGACCTGTGCTCTTTCATGAGGAGAATTTGCCCCGATCAGCTCAAGCACTTCCTGGGTAGGCTCCTCCCACCATTGGCGTTTCTCCGAGTTGCTCCAAAATTGATCCCAGAGCGTCATGAATTTATCTCCTTTTCATATGCGGGAAGCATTATTCGAAAACCACTCATCTCTATGACCCGATTCGGATTAAGCCTTCCAGCCCCGAGAAAAGCTCGTAAAGGCTGAGCAGCGCCAGGATGAACAAAACGACAAACAACATAACCATCGGCCACTGCCCTTTTTGAGCGAAATAACCAGGACTGTTGATCAGGGTATACAGAAGCATCCCCAGACCCAGCAAGGCCAAAGGGTAACCCACCAGGCTCTGTGCCAGCAATGCAACCCCGGCTAGGACCAGGACTGCTGCGGTCAGGAATTCTGCTACCAGATGAAAACCGATGCGAATTGGTTCGCTAGATAACTCAGCGACATTCCGTTTAACCAGGGATACGCCCCACTGGCCTATCATTAGCACCCCAACAGCTATCGAAAATATGGCTGTATACAGCATATGCCCTCCCAGTTATCCATTTCTACGTAAAATTTTGTTCAGACCTTTGATGTACTATTATAGCTAATCGGTTTATAATTTTCCCTCCAGGAAAATCTTTCGCCTACGTTCTACTTTACCAGGCAGGCCCGAAGGAGTGGTGGACTAACTTAGGCAGATTTGGATCAGGTGTTTCAGCAAAGATGAAATTCGAAGATCATTTTTCGAGATTAGCGCGTGAATATTCAATCTACAGGCCCCAATACCCGGAGGCGCTTTTTAAATTTCTGGCAGGCGTCGCTCCGGAAACCGGCCTGGCATGGGATTGCGGGACCGGAAACGGGCAAGCAGCTTTGCAACTGGCCGAGCACTTCCAGAGAGTTTACGCTACAGATGCAAGCTCCAAGCAAATAGAACAGGCGGCAGCATACCCAGGGGTTGAGTTTAAAGTCGAATCTGCAGATAATGTATCTCTGGAGTCGAATAGTGTTGATCTAGTGACTGTGGCTGTTGCTGTACATTGGTTCAACCTGGCCGAGTTTTACCGGGAGGTCAATCGAGTGTTAAAACCAGCCGGCGTCCTGGCAGTCTGGACCTACCACCTGCCTCAGATCGAGCCTGCTATTGACCAGGTAATTTATACGTACTATCGATCTGTTTTGGGGAAATACTGGCCCGAACGCATCCGGTACGTGGATGAGAAATATGAAACGCTTCCTTTTCCTTACCAGGAATTCAAGCCGCCTCCTTTTGAGATGCATGCTGTGTGGGATTTAAACCGGTTAGTTGGTTTTTTGAGCAGCTGGTCGGCTGTGAATGGATATCAAGAGAAGCATGGAAGCCATCCTTTGGAGGCAATTTGGAAGGATTTGAGATCGGCCTGGGGCAAAGAGCATGTCAAGCGAGAGGTGCGCTGGGAGCTGTATATGCGCTCGGGCAGGAAAGTCGATTCAAAGGCATAGGATTAAGAATTCATACTTTGGTTTTTCTTGGTTTCATAATCTGGAGGAAAATGAGATGATCAGTCGAGTTTGGCACGGCTGGACGAAGCCGGAAAACGCAGATGCATACCAAAGCCTGCTTCTATCTGAGATTTTTGAGGGTATTCAAAACCGGGATATTGACGGCTATTGCGGTATTGAGCTTTACCGTCGAGAGGATGGGGAAGAGGTGGAGTTTGTCACGCTCATGAAGTTCGATTCACTTGATGCAGTACGCGCATTTGCAGGGGAAGATTATGAGGTTGCCGTTGTTCCTCCCAAGGCTCGCTCTTTGTTGGCTCACTTCGACCAACGCTCCCAGCATTATGAAGTCATACAGGAAATGAAAGCTTGATCGCCTGGAACCCCAAGATCAGCACGAGCAGCAAGATGAAATATGTCCTTAAGGTATGCAAACAGCTCCAGGCTCAGCAATAAGCAATTATAAGGAAACCCACCCGCAGTCAAGAAAGCCAGGCCGGTGGCGGACCGATAATTGGCGCCCTCCCCTGGCCTTAATTCCAATATTGAACGGCCCCAGCCACTTTATGCCGGGTCAATTTCCGGGACCGCAGGCCACTCCTAGGAAGACAGATACTGAGTGTGGCCGGGAACTCGATATAGGTTATCGATCTAAAGTTGTATGAGGAGGATTATTTAATGGATACAAAGGATGCGGTAGACAAAGTCGACAATTAAATACCAAAGGCCTCGCGAACGAACCACGAGGCCCTCAGTCGGCGAGGTGGGCGCGGAGGGACTCGAACCCAGCGCGCAGCCCCGCACGGATGTGAATTCGGAAAACGGTATTAATACCAAAGGCCCCGCGGACGAACCACGAGGCCCTCAGTCGGCGAGGTGGGCGCGGAGGGACTCGAACCCACGACCTCACGGATGTGAACCGTGCACTCTAACCAGCTGAGCTACGCGCCCCGACTGTGGCGCAAATTATAGTGTAGTGTAAGCGTGATTGCAAGGGTATTGAGGACATATACGAAAACAGGCTCATGGATCTCCATGGACCTGTTTTCGTTATCATGCCCTGGTTTACTTCTCTTCGGAACCGGTAATCAACCACCAACCATCGATCTTTTCCATGCTAACCAACATGGGGGAGGGGGCGTCTTGCCCTTCGAAATAACGCTCTACTTCCAGGCTTGCCCTGTCTCCCTCTACTTTAACCTCTCCTACCTCTACCTTCGTGGGAAGCTGTACGGTAAGCAGGATAGGGTTCTTACCCTCCATCATGTGGCTTTCAAGTGCTGATGCTACATCTTTTAGGTAATCCAAAGAGAGATAAGCTTTAGGCTCGAAGCCATAAACAACCTGCGGGTCTCTCTCCGAGCGCAGCAAGTTTATATACCAGTTATAGAACTTGCCCGCCGTCAGCTCTGGTGTGTTCTCGAAATAGACGGTTACGTTATCGATCTTCCAGTAAGGTCCTTCGGCCACCAGGGTGACCAGGAGGCCTTGCGCGTCGGCGTCTTGGTTTCCCATGCTTAGGTTGCGCAGGAACACGCGCGCTCTGCTCGCGCCGGGTTTGTCACTGGTGGTTTCGTAGACTTTTTCCACGTCGAAGGCGTAGAAATCCTCTTGTGCCATCATAATCGGGTCGTAGCCACCGCCTCCGGATTTGGCGAATTCCTCCCGCAGGGCACTTACTTGTTCTACGTATCTACCGGTTACCAGGCCGGTGCCAGGGTAGGCTTCGCCAGCATGAGGAGTTCGGCAGCCAGTGGTTCCTTCCAGGCAGCCCTGGTACCAGGTATAGAAGGCTTTGACCGTCCCCTCTGGGCTGAACGAGCAGGCCACATCCTCGATCTTCCATTCATCTCCGCTCCCCCCAGGTCGGGTCAAGTCTACGGTGAAGATATGCCCGGGGAAGCTGGTACGAACGACGATCGACGCACCTTTGGCCTCACCGTACGGGGAAAGCTTCTCAACGAAGAAGCCGTCTGGGGTGACGTGGGTGGGAACGTCCTGGGCGCACAAAATTGGATCATAGCCCGGGTCTCTCTGGTCTAGCCTGGCTTTGAAGGATTCGGCAAGGTAGGGCGAATCCTGGTAGGCCTTGTCCACCAGTGGATTATTGAAATTCCCGTCGGGATCCGCTTTTGTATACTCCAGATACCACCCGTAGAAAGCCTCCACCACTTCGGTTGGGTTGAGAGGGGCTTCCTCCAGGCTCGTATCCACGATCACCCATGCGCCGTTCGATTTCTCCAGGTGCACAACGAGAGGCTGAGGCCCTGAGCTGTAAAAATAACGCCACAGGTACACACTGGCCTTGTCCCCCCTGATCACGGGTTCCTCCAATATCGAGCCTCCAGAGGGGATATCCCAGGAAAGTACAAAGGGGTCAGGTCCACCCTGGGCTTCAGCCACTCGCTGGATGAACGATTCGCTCAAGTACTCGCTCGATTTGTATGTCCCATCCTGGAGTGGATTCCCGCCCTCCCGGTAGATACCGAGATACCAATCGTAGAACAGCCTCGTAACCCCGGCAGGTGTGGCGATATTTTCCGGGCGGATATCCTCTATCTTCCAACCGGCTTCTGTCAAAACCAGGTCCAGGGTTGCGCCGGCCCAAGAGGGCAAATCGTATCCGGTGTACTTGACTGCGATCGTCGCGGCCTGCTCATTCACGGAAACCGGCTCCAGGTTGAAATCCTTAAGGAAGCCCCAATTATGCATCAGGGGATCGAAGATGCCGCGTTCCAGGACGGGTACTGCCAGGACCTCATCGACCCTGGTGATATAGGCTTCTGTAAAAAGATCTACCTGCTTGTGGATGCCTTCTTCGAAAGGATAGAGGATCTCTCCGCTGGGGGTTTGGTTGTCCTCCAGGTAGGCGATATACCAGCCCATGAACGCCTCTGCGCTTCCAAGCGCGTCTGGCCCAACCTGATCAGGAGGGGTTGGCATCTGAGATGATTTTGGAGCGGGTTCACTTAATTGGCTAGGCTTTGAGCTGGATGACGCATTGCTTCTTGAGGGAACGTCGACGATCTCTACCTTATCGGCTGGCGCTACAACCTCAATAGCGGCCCCTTGTTGGACGCATCCTGTTAGCAATAAGAATGCGATTAAAACCAGCCACGGAAGATGGAACTTCATTTTCATGGTCATATCTCCTGTTCTTTGAGATTAGCTAAAACACAATAACCAGCATAGGCTTTATTACCTGCCTGTTTTCTACACTATACAACTAAGTCTTCCCGGGTACACCAGGCAAATGGGTAATCTATCTCCTGGTCAGTTGGAGAGTATTTATGAAGGATTAATGTAATATTTTCCTCATTACAGTTTGCTCGAATGCTCATTAGGAAAATCCCTTGCCTGTCGCTACCAGGCAAGTTATAATAATAACAATCGTATAAGATAACCTTCGGGGCAGGGTGAGGGGTGGACGAGGTGTCCACTACCAATTCCCGATCGGCGGTAAAGCCCGCGAGCGCAAGGCGAAAAGTACTCGCCCAACGTGCATGATCCGGTGAAACTCCGGGGCCGACGGTACAGTCCGGATGAAAGAAGGTTAATGCCTGAGCATGGTATTGCGCGTAATCAAGCTTTGTCGCGTAAAGCGCCTGCTCTTCAGGCATACTGGAACCCTGCCCCAAACATATAGTTTTGGGGCGTTTGTTTTTAATCGCAATTTGACCTTCATGGAGAGGGTTTTCAGATCCTTCAGGCTTTATGAAGCCAAGGAAAAGAGGATAGTTTTATGGAAACGAGCATGTTCAGGAAAATCCCACAACGCTCGATACGGGGAATACGGCGACACTCGCCTTTCATCTTGATATTCTCTATAGGCCTGGCCATCCTCTTCTGGCAATTGTTGATAGAGTTTCGCGGCTATGCGCCTTATATCCTGCCTTCTCCAGGGCAGGTATGGGCGCGCTTTGTGCAGGCGTTATTGGATGGCACCCTTGTAAGGCATGGGATGGTGACGTTATCGGAAGTATTGGCGGGGTTGGCTTTAGGCGTCAGCGCAGCTACCACGCTGGGCTACCTGTTGGCCAAGTCTCCACAACTTGAGCGCTTCCTCTCGCCCTATATTGTTGCCAGCCAATCGGTACCGATTGTAGCCATCGCTCCCCTGCTCGTCATCTGGTTTGGGACGGGTTTGTATTCCAAGGTGTTGATCTGTGCGTTGATCGTTTTCTTTCCGGTGTTGATCAATACGGTCGTTGGGATGCGTTCGGTTCCCGAAAACCTGCGCGAACTTATGCGCTCGTTGCAGGCAACCCGCTGGCAGACTTTCACCATGCTTGAAGTGCCCGCCTCCTTGCCGGTTTTTTTAGGCGGATTGCGGATTGGAGCCACGCTCTCTGTGATTGGGGCGGTAGTGGGCGAGTTCGTCGGTTCGGACCGAGGTCTTGGTTTTTTGATCAGCGTCGGACGGGGTTTATACGATACCTCCCTGGTATTTGTGGCTGTCTTTACATTGATTGTCATGGCTATGAGTTTATACGGATTGGTGCTCCTCATAGAAACACGTCTGCTTTCCTGGCAAAAACGACCAGGCCAGGCTATCTCAACAAATGTAGGAGTTGAATAAGATGTCCCGCCATCCCATGCCACTGTTTACCCTGATCTTCGCCCTGTTGTTTTCTGCTTGTGCGGGACCGGCGGCAGCTCCAGCCACTGCTGAGCTTACCCGAGTTCGTCTTCCGATGGGGTATATTCCGAATGTCCAATATGCTCCCTTCTATGTAGCTGTGGACAAAGGCTATTTTCGGGATGAAGGCATCGAGTTAGAGTTCGATTACAGCTTCGAAACGGATGGGATGGCATTGGTAGGCGTTAATAACCTTCAGTTCAGCCTTGCCTCCGGAGAGCAGATCTTGCTGGCCCGCTCTCAAGGTCTGCCCGTTGTCTATGTATATGGGTGGTGGCATGACTATCCTGTCTCGATTGCTGCCAAAGCGGGAAGCGGCATCGATACACCTGCAGAGCTGCGCGGGATGCGCATAGGAGTACCGATTTTGGCAGGGGCCAGCTATGTAGGCCTGCGCGCCATCCTGGCTGCCAATGGCCTGGAGGAGAGCGACGTAAAGCTGGAAGTGACCGGTTTCAACCAGGTTGAGGCTTTGATTTCAGACCAGGTGGACGCCGTAGTCGTGTACACCAATAACGAGCCTGTGCAGCTGCGGGCCAGGGGAGTGGAGGTGAACGAGTTCCGCGTTGTAGACTACGTTCACCTGGCCTCGAATGGCATCGTCACCAATGAGGTGACCATGCAGGAGAATCCGGATCTGATAAGACGAATGGCTCGTGCACTGACACGAGGGATCGTCGATACTTTGCAAGACCCAGACGAGGCTTTCGAGATTTGCAAGAAATTTGGAAGGCCTGGCCCAGGCAGACCAGGACATCCAGGCTGTTCAAAAAGAGGTCCTGGCTACCTCGATCACTTTTTGGCAGAGCGATACATTGGGCAGGACCGACCGCGAGGCCTGGGAAAATATGCAGTCCGTTTTGCTTGAAATGGGTTTAATTCCTGAGCCTATCGACCTGGATCGGGCTTTCAGCAACGACTATCTGGAGTAAGTAATTAATGGAAGCAGTCAGAGAAAAACGTCCTAAAGAGCCTGCGCTGAGAGTGCACAATGTAAGTGCTATATTCCCGAATGGGAACGGTGGCTTACGTGTCCTGGAGCACCTAGCTTTTTCTGTGCTCCCCCAGCAATTCCTATGTGTTTTAGGCCCCTCGGGGAGTGGGAAGAGCACCTTGTTGCGTATAATCTCCGGGCTGCTGGCGCCAACCGAGGGGGAAGTGCTGTATGATGGAGATAGCATATCCGGTCCTCGCCGTGGTGTGGGCTTCGTTTTTCAAAAAGCAAACCTGATGCCCTGGCGAACGGTGCTGGAAAATATCATGCTGCCGCTGGAGCTGCAGATGCTTCCCCGGATGGAAGCCCTCCGCCAGGCGCAAGAGTTGGTAGATTTGGTTGGGTTAGGGGGGTTCGAAGATTCCTTGCCGCGTGACTTGTCGGGGGGCATGGCTCAAAGAGTAGCCATCGCAAGAGCTCTGGTGCACGATCCGGATATCCTGTTACTGGATGAACCATTTGGCTCATTGGACGCTCTGACTCGCGAGCGGATGGGGAATGAGCTGCTGCGGATCTGGCAGGTCCGCCGTAAGACGGTCGTGATGGTTACCCACTCCATTTCTGAAGCCCTCTTCCTGGCAGACAGGGTGGTTGTGCTCAGCCCTCGTCCCGGGCGCCTGCGGTTGGACCTGGAGGTGACCCTGCCACGCCCTCGAGACGAGGAGATGATGTATACCACGGAGTTTGGACGGTTGTCGCGCATGCTTCGCTCGGCCATTGGATAGGATTTTGCCCTTCAATCTGGTCCCCTCAGGTAGAGTGAGAAATACGTTACTTTTATAACCTTCCTGATCCGATAACCCCGTGATAAGATTCAGCCCGATTTACACCTGTTCCCGAGGAAAGTATGCCTAAGATCCTGCTCCTGATATTCGTCTTATCAGCTATTCTCAGCCCGCTCTCTCCCGCGCAAGCGCAAAGTCCAGTGGCCATCGAATCCCTCAAAGTTGAGCTTTGGCCAGAATACGACCAGCCCTCTATCCTGGTCATCTACCGTTTCTCCCTTTCTTCTGACTCCTCCCTGCCAGCCCAGTTGAAGCTTCGCATCCCCACAGCTGCCGGGGAACCATTCGCAGTGGCTGTAGGTCCAAGCAGCGATAGGGTAGCGGATGTCCCATATCAGCGTACGGTTATGGGAGAATGGACGGAGGTCAGCTTTGCAGCGACCATGCCCTTCATCCAATTCGAATACTACGACCCAGGATTGGAAAGGCAAAATTCAGAGCGCTCCTTTGAGTATCACTGGACCGGAGATTATGGAGTGCAATCATTGGTTGTTGAGGTCCAGCAGCCGGTTGATGCTACAGATATGAGGATTTCCCCTAGTCTAGGAAGAGGGGAAACCCGGGGAGATGGCCTGGTTTACTACACATCGCAGGTTGGTTCGTTGAGCGCTGGCCAAACCTTCTCGATCATCTTCGAATACCAGAAACCCCATGAGGTATTAAGCGCCACGCGTTTGTCTGTTGAACCCAGCCAACCCCTTACTGCCGATACAACCGGTAGGATTCGCCTGGAAAGCTTCTTGCCCTGGGCGCTCGGATTGCTGGGCTTGGTATTGATCGGAGGGGGAGGCTATTGGTATTGGCAGGTGGGACGCAGGGAGCCTCAATCGAGAGCAAAAACCAGGTCCAGAGGCCGGCGCCGGCAGGTAGAGCGGGCTGAAGAAGAGGAGGGGGAAATACCAGAGGCGGGTGTTTATTGCCACCAATGCGGCAAACGAGCTTCCTCAAATGATCGTTTCTGCCGCTCCTGCGGTACCCGTTTGCGGTCCTAAGCAGGCGCTCCCGGTTCGTGAAAAGGTTCTCATTTGCTTTTTTACTTCATCTTAGATTGTATTAATCAAGGGTTATAAAAACTACGTTACACTATAAACGAATTCGCCAAATCTGTCCCTTAGTTTTGTCGTGTAATTCGGACTGATTGTGTAAAATCATAGGCATTATTAGAATTCTAGCTATCATCCTATTTGGAGGTCTTGGGAATGGAACAGACGCTGAAACGTCCAGGGGGTTTACAAAACCGTGCCAAGTTTCTTGCAGGGGGCTTATTGATTATAGCCGCCGTTGTGTATCTCATTTTTTCATCCACTCAACTTAATGCCCAATACTTCTTGACTGTAAATGAACTGGCTGCCAGGGCTGAAGGCGCATATGACAGGCATATCCGGGTATCGGGCGCTGTCCTGGGTGATACTATCCAGTATGACTCTCAATCGCTAACCCTGAGATTTACAGTCGCACATGTCCCCGGAAGCAACCGCGAGATCAATGAGCAGGGTGGCCTGGCAAAGGTCCTGCACGACGCAGTCAATGACCCCAATCGAGCTCGCATTCCGGTTGTTTATAATGGGCCTAAGCCAGACCTTCTCCAGCACGAAGCTCAAGCAATTATGACCGGGCAGTTGGGTGACGATGGAATATTTTATGCAGAAGAGCTGTTATTAAAGTGCCCGACCAAATACGAAGAATCGGTTGGTGAACAGGCAGGGTAAATAGCTCGATAACTAATTGCCATTTAGATGGGTATGCTTTTCGATAGATCTGGGAGCCATAATTTATGATAGCCAATTTAGGATTCGGTGCGTTATTCATTACTTTCCTGGTTTCGATCTATGGAGTAGCAGCCGCCATTTACGGGGTGCGGAAAAACGCACATGAATGGGTTGAGAGCGCTCGGATAGCCATGCTGTTGACTTTCCCTCTGCTCACCCTTTCCGCTCTAAGCCTGATCATTCTGCTGATCACAGAGCAGTACCAGGTAGAGTATGTGGCTCTGGTAAGCAGCAGAAGCATGCCCATGTATTTGAAGGTGACTGCTCTATGGGGTGGCCAGGCGGGCTCCTTGCTATTCTGGTCCTGGCTGATGTCTGTTTTCGCATCTGCTGTTACCCTAAGGAAATGGCACCGCGACCGGGAGCTTCTCCCCTGGGTGATCGTGGTTTCTTTGGTTACACTGGGGTTTTTCCTCGTGATGATCATTTTCTTTGAAAATCCTTTCGACCGGTTGTGGGAGAGCGCGACGGCAATCACAGCCTCGATCTTGCGGCCAGCGGGTAGCCTTCCGTATATCCCGCGGGATGGAAACGGGCTAAACCCCTTGCTGCGACACCCGGGCATGATTATTCACCCTCCAATGCTGTACCTGGGATTTGTCGCTTTTGTGATCCCCTTTGCATTTGCGATCGCTGCCCTGGTTACAGGTCGTACCGATGACCGCTGGATCCGAATCACCCGCCGTTGGACGCTGGTGGCCTGGCTGTTTCTCTCGCTGGGCCTGGTTCTGGGCAGCCGTTGGGCCTACGATGTGTTGGGTTGGGGAGGGTACTGGGCCTGGGATCCGGTGGAAATTGCTGCGTTCATGCCATGGCTTTCCGGTACGGCCTTTCTACACTCCGTCATGATCCAGGAAAAGCGCGGCATGCTGAAACACTGGAACATGGTCCTGATCATCCTAACCTATTCATTGGTAATTTTCGGTACTTTCCTGACTCGATCGGGTGTGCTTTCTTCGGTGCACGCCTTCGCCCAAAGCGCTATCGGGCCGCTCTTCTTTCTGTTCATCGGGGTCACCTTCGTGACATCACTCGCCCTGCTTTTACATCGTTGGGGTGAGCTGAAATCAGAAGGTTCCATGACATCGATGTTCTCGAGGGAAGCATTGTTTTTATTGAATAACCTGCTCTTTATGGGCATACTGGTGGTATGTTTTTGGGGTGTCATCTTCCCCTTGATCTCAGAGTTGTTCAATGGGGAGAAGGTTACGGTTGGACCACCTTACTACCAACAAGCTACCGGACCGCTCTTTGCCGGGTTGCTGCTCTTGATGGGAATTGCCCCTCTGGCAGCCTGGCGACATTCAAGCTCAAAGACCCTAGGTAAAGCCATTTGGAAGCCTTTCCTGGCTTCCTTGGTTGTTGTTGGTGTAACCCTGTATTCAGGTGTCAGGCAGCCGGCCGCCCTGCTGGGAATATGGCTCTCAGCGCTGGTCATTTTCGTGACCTTGTATGAGTTCTGGCGGGGAGCTTACGCCCGCCATCGAAAGAATGGGGAAAGCCTGCCCGTTGCGTTATGGCGCCTGGCTGGACGTAACCGTAGGAGGTATGGAGGTTATATCATCCACCTGGGGGTGGTATTGATGGCCATTGGTATCATCGGCATCGAGGTTTTCCAGTCTGAGACCCAGGGCACTGTCCCCCAAGGCGGTGAATTGCGCCTGGGTCAGTACCGCATGACCTACAATTCCCTGGCTATGTGGGATACGAACGATGGCCGTAATGTTGCCCGGGCAGTTGTCAGTGTGTACAAGGATGACAAGTACATGGGCGACCTGTACCCCCGCCGGGATTACTATTATGAATCTCAACAGCCTATGACCATCCCCGGGGTACGCAGTACTCTGGAGGATGACTTCTATGTGCTGTTGGTTGATTGGGAGCCCATTTCTACCCAGGGTGCGACCTTTAAGGTCTTTCACAATCCCCTGATCAATTGGCTGTGGATCGGAGGATGGGTTTTCATTCTCGGGACGATGGTGGCAGCCTGGCCCGAGCATGAGAAGGAACCGGCCAAAGTGCGCGCACGTACTCCCGTTCCCTCTTCCAAGACCTCCAGGACGACTGCTTAAGACGTTATGAAACATTTGTCATTGTTCTCGCTACTTGTGATTGGTCTGGCGCTCATTTTTACTGGAGCAGCGCTTGCACAAGAAACTGTGCCCTCGGATGATGAGGTGAATGCTATCGCAAAAGAGATCTACTGTCCGGTATGTGAAAACACTCCCCTGGATGTTTGTCCTACTCAAGTTTGCTCTCAATGGCGTGAGTTGATCCGCGAGCAGCTTGCCATGGGGTGGAGCGATTTGCAAATCCGCCAGTATTTTGTCAACCAGTACGGGGATCGGGTCCTGGCTACTCCGCCTGCGCGTGGGTTCAACTGGCTTGTATATATCCTTCCGCCGCTAGCTATTCTAGCGGGCGTCTTCGTCCTGGTCCGGACCATCAGAAATTGGAAAAAGCCACTTACGGATATAGACGTGGAGACAGCAGTTACGATCGAAGAAGGCGATGAGTATGTGGCGCGCCTGGAACAAGAGCTTCGCAATCGTTGAAGCTTGGCATTCAATTCCCTGGAAAGGCCTGGATAGATTGAGAGAAAGAGAAGGATGACTGAATTTTCTCAGGATAAACCTTTACAAAAGACTGAGGTGGAAACGAAAACCGGCGCCCGCCGCACAGGCCATTTGCTGGCTTGGGGAGGGCTGTTGGTCCTACTTGCCATTTTAGCGCTAGGTCTGGATCGTTCTCAAAAAGGACCTGTCTCTGAGGGACAGCGTGCTCCTAACTTTACTTTGACCACCTTCGATGGGGAAGAAATTACTTTGGAATCCCTGCGTGGGAAGGCAGTCGTGGTTAATTTCTGGGCATCCTGGTGTAAACCGTGTGAACAAGAGGCCGCCGATCTAGAGAAAGCCTGGCGAAATTACGAGCCCACGGGCAAGGTCATGTTCTTGGGCGTAGATTATATCGATACTGAACCGGAAGCAAAGGCTTACCTGGAAAAGTTTGACATTACCTATCCGAACGGCCCGGATATACGGACGAGGATTTCGCAAGCTTACCGAATTGCAGGCGTTCCAGAAACCTACTTCATTAATCAGGAAGGCGAGGTTATCTATAAAAAAATCGGTCCCTTCACCCGTTATGAAGACATTACCAGGGTTATCGACTCCATGCTCCAGCCTTGAACAGGCTGAACTACCTTCTCTGACTATTCGATTATGGACATTGGCTCAATTTTCCTGATCCTCGCAATGCTGGCAGTTGTTGTCTTGCTGGTCAGCCGCCCGTTGTTTTCACGTAAAAACTTACCGGTCTTTGAGCTTACTGACCGGCAAGACCACGAGTATTCGGCGCTCCTGGCGGAGCGCGATCGGGTGCTGTTGGCGCTGGAAGAGCTGGACTTCGACTATACCATGGGTAAGATCCCCGAAGAGGATTATCCATCTCAACGCGCTCAACTACTTCAGACCGGAGCAGAGATTCTCCGAAGGCTGGATGAGTTTAATGTATCCGGAAAGAGAGCCATTGATGAGAATCCCGAAGCTCGGATAGAAGCTTCCCTTTCAGAGAAGCGCACAGTTCGTCCGGCTCCTGCTGCTGTCGGGACAGCCATAAATGGAGGTGAAGGCGCGGATGACGATCTGGAGGTATTGATCGCCACCCGTAGACGCGCAAGGGAGGGAAAATCCGCCGGGTTCTGTCCTCAATGCGGTGGGGCCCTTCAAAAGGCGGATCGCTTTTGTCCCAAGTGTGGGGCCACGGTCAAGTGAAACAGCTCACCCAAATTCCTTTTCTTTCCTTTCAGATGTTTATGAAGAGAATCCGATTGGTTCTGATTACGGGCCTTGTGCTGATCCTGTCTGCCTGCTCCATTTCCCTGGCGGAGGACATCGCCCCGCCACCTGGTGCGCAGCAACAACCAGCCCCGGCTGAGCAGAGCCAGCAAGTCAGCGGACCTCATTATCCCTTAGTGCCTCCTAACCCAGAAAATGGCGCTCCCATCTATGCCGAGAAGTGCGCTCCCTGCCATGGGGATACCGGGCAGGGGGATGGCCCCCAGGCTTCTCAGCTGCCCAACCCAACCACACCTATTGGCTCCAGAGAAGTAGCCCGCAGGGCATCTCCCCAAGACTGGTATGCTGTCGTAACCAACGGCAACATGGAGCGTTTGATGCCTCCCTTCACCAGTTTATCCGATACTGAGCGTTGGGATGTGGTCGCGTATGCTTATACGTTAAGCATGACTGAAGAGGAGCTGGCACTTGGTAAGGAAATCTACCAGGCGAACTGCGCCGCATGCCATGGCGAGAACGGGAATGGTAGAGGTTCTCAAGCCAGTAGCCTGTCTACTCCACCCTCAGATTTTACAAGCCAGGCATTCATTGCGCAGTACTCAACTGCCAATTTTTATCAGGCTGTCTCGGATGGATCAGCCGGAGATATGCATGCCTTCGAAGGTGTTCTGGAAGAGGATGAGATTTGGGCAGTCTCCTCCTATGTACGTAGCCTGGGATTTTCCAGCAGTGACGCATCTGAAATGGCGGAGTCAACCGCCCCCGCTCAACCCTCTTCCGATGAGCCCGCTACCACCGCCGAAATGGGGGAGGGCAAAGTTCGCGGTACGATCTTCAACGGTTCCGGTGGAGGGCTGCCTGAAGACCTGATCATCACGCTCCACGCTTTTGACGGCATGCAGATCGTATACACCGATACCACTACTCCCCTTGAGGATGGCTCCTACCAGTTTGAAAACGTAGAAATGGCGCCTGAGCGCCGGTTCTTGGTTTCCACTGAATACGGTCAGGCCACTTATATTTCAAGCCTGGCATCCGTAGACGTGGGAGGCCAGGATATCGCTCTGGATGTGACCGTTTACGATACGACCTCCGATCTTTCTGGTCTATCCGTCGAGCGGCTGCATATCTTCTTTGAATTTGGTGAGGAAGAGATCGTCCAAGTTGTGCAATTGTTCATCTTTGCCAACGATAGTAATAAAACCATCATCCCGTTTCACGACGGTGGACCGGTAGTAGAATTTGCGCTCCCAGAAGGGGCTATGAACCTGCAGTTTCAGGATGGAGTCCTGGGCGAGCGCTACCTCCAGACACCCACCGGTTTTGCGGATACAGTCGCTGTCCGTCCTGGATCGGGGGAATACCAGGTCTTGTTTGCTTTCGATATGCCTTATAAGCGGAAGCTTGATATCGTCCAACCGATCAATCTTCCTGTTGAAGCAGCCGTCGTTATGCTCCCTGAAGATGGGGTGAAAGTACGCAGTGACGTCCTTGTCGATGAAGGGCCACGTCCTGTGCAGGGAAGGACGTTGCGCATCTTCAGCGCCAATAATTTGGAAGCAGGCAGTATTCTGGATATCAACCTGTCTGGCGGCCTGGGCTCGGGTTTTTCGCTCACATCAGACTCGAATACCAGCCTCGTGATTGGCCTGGGTTCTTTCGGTCTGGTGATGATTATCGCCGGTGTCTGGCTTTTCTTCCGGAACCAGGACAAAACTCGTAACCTGGAAGGAGAGCTGGAAGAGGAGACAGAGCAGTACACTGAGGATGACGTCGATAGCTTAATGGATGCCATTATCGCCCTGGATGACCTTTATGCCGAAGGGCAGCTGCCTGAAGAAGCTTATCGCAAGCGTAGGGCGGAGTTAAAAGAACGCTTGAAGGAGATTTCGGGCTAGCCGGACTTTAGATCCTATGATTGAAGTGCGCCAATTGGTCAAGCGTTTTGGGTTGAAACCTGTCTTGCGCGGATTGGATTTCCATGTCCAGGAAGGCGAGTTTGTGGCTTTACTAGGACCAAATGGAGCTGGTAAGACGACCTTTTTGCGTATCCTGTCATCGTTGTCTCGGCCTACTTTGGGAGAGGTAGCGATTGCGGGATACCGCTTGCCAGCTCAAGCTGCTGCTGTCCGGCAGCGCTTGGGAGTGGTTTCTCACTTGCCCCTGTTGTATGGCGATCTTACAGCGGAAGAAAATTTGCGTTTTTACGGAAAAATGTACGGCGTAAAGAACCTGGATAAGCGCTCAGATTCCGTCCTGGAGATGGTGGGTCTCGATCACCGCCGTCGTGACCTGGTGCGTACTTTTTCACGCGGCATGCAACAGCGTCTGGCAATCGGGCGGGCAGTCTTGCATGACCCGGATGTGATGCTCTTTGATGAACCCCATACCGGGCTGGACCAGGATGCCTGCCGGATGTTGGATAATGTACTAAGAGAAGTAGCTGCTGCTGGGCGAACGGTTGTGATGACATCGCATGACCTGGCTCGGGCAGCCGATCTGGCCTCGCGCTTTGATGTGATCTCCAAGGGCTTCATCGTTGCCTCAGAGCAGGGATCGGCCATCCCTGTCGATGGCTTGTTGGCTTTCTACCGGGAGGCTCTCAGCAGTGAGCACCTGCTTTCCAAGGAGGAGGCCGTCCATGCGCTCTGATATTGCTGTACAGGCGCCCAGAGTGGGAGGATTGGCTGGATTCATGCGGGCGTTGTGGGCGGTTGTGTGGAAGGATCTGGCTGCCGAGCTGCGCAGCCGCGAGCTGATATCCGCCATGCTGGTGTTTGCACTGCTGGTCATTTTTATCTTCAACTTTGCCCTGGAGCTCGAACCTGGTACCAGCGCTTCTGTGACCTCTGGTGTGCTTTGGGTTACCTTTGCTTTTGCGGGAACCCTCGGCCTGACTCGTTCGATGGCTATGGAAAAGGACCGTGGATGCCTGGACGGGCTGCTGCTCGCACCCGTTGACCGCAGCGCCATCTATTTTGGTAAAGCTCTAGGAAACCTGATATTCATCCTTTTGGTGGCGGTGATCGTTTTACCTGTCTACAGCATTCTGTATAATATCAACCTGTTCATCCCGGGTCTCCTGGTCGTGATCCTGTTGGGCTCGATTGGTTATGTTGCCGTGGGCACTCTCCTTTCCAGCATGGCGGTTCAAGCTCGTACCCGGGACATGCTCTTGCCAATCTTATTGTTCCCGGTAGTAATCCCGATCCTGATAGCGGCTGTGAAGAGCAGCAGTGGTTTTATCGCCGGGTTCGAAATGTCCGAGATCTGGCCATATCTTAATTTACTGATCGTCTACGACGTCGTCTTTACCTCGATCGCTTTTATGGTTTTTGACTACGTGGTAGAAGAATAACACCTGCCAAAGGTGGAAATCATGAATTCAAACAAGAGTGGAGTAAGCCTATGGAAGCAAAACCTCGTTTTCTAATGACCCTTGATATCGTCACTGTGGCGCTGTTCCTGGTAGCAACCGCTATGGTGTTTTTTTATGCCCCCATGGAAGTTTCTATGGGCCAGGTGCAAAGGGTTTTCTATTTTCATGTTGCCTCTGCCTGGGTGGGCATGCTCGGATTCCTGGTAGCTGCAGTCGCCGGGATTGGATACCTGCGCACTGGCAAACGTAGCTGGGATAACGTCAGCCTGGCAGCAGTGGAGATCAGTGTGGTCTTTCTCTTGATCGCAATCGTATCGGGGTCGATCTGGGCCCGGCCGATCTGGAATACCTGGTGGACCTGGGACCCCCGCCTCACAACCACAACCATTATGGTCCTGATCTATGCTGCTTACCTGATGCTGCGTTCAGGTATCGAGGACCCAGACAGGCGAGCCCGCTTTGGCGCGGTATACGCTATCGTAGGATTTGTTAGTGTGCCCCTGACCTTTCTTTCTATTCGCATCTTCCGCACTATCCACCCGGTTGTAATCGGATCCGGAGACCCGACTGCGGAGGGCACTTTCGATATGTCAACTCGCATGCTGCATACCTTTATCTTTGGCCTGATCGTTTTCTCGGTGATTTTTGTCAATTTGCTTTGGCATCGGGCTCGCCTGGGTGGCCTGGCCGACAAGGTAGAGCAGCTTAAACTTAAGCTCGTGGAGTAATTAACATGGCTATGAATATTCCCTTATCTCTCTCCGGCTTTAATGAAGCCTTCCGCCTTTTCTTGCAAACCCAACAGGTAACGCCGGATACAAGTAGTTATATGATCGCCGGCTTCGTCGTGATCTTCGGAACCATGCTGGTCTATATAGCCAGTCTTGTTATCCGCTGGCGTAACTTGCAAAGTGACCTGCAGATGCTTCATGAATTGGAGAAAAGACAACAGGCGCCTCTCAGTTCTGCAAGTCAGGTCGAAAAGGTCGCATAAACAGTTAAATTGACGTGTTATAGAGGCGGGAGGGGGCAACCGTCTCTTGACAGAATCCTATTTAATTTGTATTATTCCGTAAATACAAAATATATATTACAGATATAAGAATTTAATGCCCCGGGGGAAGCCATTTTCCCGGGGCATTAAATTTGCTGTCCTGGCTGTCCTAATCTATTTTGCTCCTTAATGGCTTTGATGGAGCATTTCAGATTGGTAGGGTTGGCATAGTTTGTGCACAAACATATGGGGTAGCTGTTTTACTTCTGGTCAGGTCTGGCTGGCTCTTGCTATCCTGATAGAAATGCTGGACTGGCTTCTATCTTGAGATATTGCCGGCTGAAGGAGATGCCGCCACTGATGAAAAGCCTTCATATATTGGCAGTAGAAGAATCTGGTGAAGAGCTGGATGTGTTTTTTCAGCAATTGGAAACTGGTGGATACAGCACAGTCGCGCAGAGAGTGAATACCGCTTCTGCCTTATCATCCGCCCTGGATTCTAAAGCATGGGATCTGGTTGTAGCCCGCTATCCGATGTTCTCGCTCAATGGATCCTCTGCTCTCAGCTTCCTTCAAGACCGGGGTCTGGACATACCCTTGATCCTGGTGGCTGAGAAGGAATCCGAAGTGGCTGCAATCCAGGCGATGAAAGCTGGAGCAACGGATTATGTGGTCATAGAAAATCCAGCCCGTTTCCTGCCCATCGTAGAACGGGAGTTAAGGGACCTACAGGCCAGGCGAGATGGTAAACGGGCAGAAAAGGTATACGCAGCTTCCTACAAGATCTCGGAAAGCGCCAGCAGCGCCGAGAACCTGCAAGAGCTTTTCCAATCCATTCACGCTATCGTGGGTGAACTCATGCCTGCGAATAATTTTTATATATCCCTCTATGACAAGACAACAGACCTGATCACTTTTCCTTATTATGTCGATGAAAACGACTCCCCACCTGGCCCCAACCGACCGGGGAAAGGCTTGACCGAATACGTTTTGCGCACTGGTAAACCATTGCTTGCTCCAGAGGATATTTTCAAGCAGTTGGAGGCTGCTGGTGAGGTTGAGTCGATTGGATCGCCTTCCGTAGATTGGCTGGGTGTCCCTTTAAAAGCTGAGGAAGAAATCATCGGCGTCCTGGTTGTCCAGAGTTATACCGGGGGGGTCCACTTTAGTGAAGAAGACCTGAATATCCTGTGTTTTGTATCAACCCAGGTAGCAATGGCAATTGCCAGAAAACAAGCCGATGAGAAGCTGCGCCAAAGCGAGCTCCGTTACCGCAGCCTGTTTGAAAATTCGCCGATTTCCCTCTGGGAAGAGGATTTTTCCGGTGTAAGAAAGTTCTTTAATGAATTACGTCTGCAGGGGATCATTGATTTCAAGGCTTACCTCAATAAGCATCCGGAAGCCGTTGACGAATGCCTCCAACGCATTAAGGTATTGGATGTCAACCAGGCTACCGTCAAACTGTATAAGGCGCACAGCAAAGAAGAGTTGATTTCAAATTTGCCGAGAATATTTGGAACAAATGCGAGGAATATTTTCAAGCTGGAGTTGTTAGCAATTGCTGATGGCAAGCGCGAGTTTGAAGGCGTAGGGGTCAATTATAAATTGACTGGTGAACCTATCTACTTTATCTTGCGTTGGTCCATCTCGCCCGCCTACGAGCATACCTTATCGAGAGTCATCGTTTCGATATTTGATATCACAGAAAGACAGAAAGCCGAAGAGCAAATCCAATCCCAACTTCAACGTCTGGCAGCTCTGCGGACCATTGATATGGCTATCACCGCCAGCCTGGATTTGAGGGTCACGCTGGATGTGCTGTTGGACCAGGTCACCTCCCAGTTGCACGTAGATGCTGCCGGGGTCTTGTTGCTCAACCCTCATACCCAACTGTTGGAATTTGTAGCCGGAAGAGGTTTTCGGGGGAGTGGGTTGGGTCCCCAAAACCATCTTCTAAGCGAGGATTATACCGGGCAGGCTATTTTGGAACGCCGCACGATAACCATTCAAGAATTAGGAGAGATGCGCGACCTGCGCAGGGTGCAGCTGTTTCGGGAAGAGGAGTTCAAGACTTATTTTGTGGTTCCCCTGGTTGCAAAAGGGCAGGTCAAAGGTGTCCTGGAAGTCTTTACCCGCACACATCTCTCACCGGACCCGGAATGGTACGACTTTCTTGAAACCCTGGCAGGCCAGACCGCCATTGCAATTGATAATGCTTCCCTTTTTGAAAACCTGCAACGATCAAATATCGAGCTGGCCATGGCTTATGATGCGACGATTGAAGGTTGGTCGCGTGCCCTGGATATGCGCGATCGGGAGACTGAAGGCCATACGGAGCGCGTCACCGAGATGACTTTGCGATTAGCAGAAGCCATTGGTATCAAAAAAGATTCCATGGTTCATATCCGCCGGGGGGCATTGCTGCACGATATCGGTAAGATGGGTATCTCCGATAGCATCCTTTTAAAGACCGGGCCGCTCGATGATGAAAAGTGGAAGATCATGCGCATGCATCCGGTATATGCTTACGACTTGCTCGCACCCATCACTTATCTAAAACCTGCCCTGGATATTCCTTATTGCCACCATGAGAAATGGGATGGAAGTGGCTATCCGCGCGGCTTAAAAGATGAACAAATCCCCCTGGCAGCCCGTATCTTCGCCGTGGTGGACGTTTACGACGCTCTGCGGTCCGACCGGCCTTACCGGAAAGCCTGGCCTGAGGATAAGGTCCGGCAATATATCCGCGAACAATCGGGGAAGCATTTTGATCCTCAGATTGTAGATCTGTTTATGACTTTCCTTGAGAATGGGGGCATTCAGCATACCGAAGAGAGTTCGACTCCCCTCGATCCATAGAGTTGGTGGTTCGTCGAAGTTATGTTCCCATTTATCCTGCCCGTCGAAAATTGGTGGTTGCGATAGGCTAAAGTTTGTAATATAGTTAGATGAATCACGCCTGTCTGCTTTGCGCTGTGGTTATATAGCAAGTCTAGGAAGGCCAGCCCTAGTGGGTGTTTTCGCCATGCTTCCAGGTCTTGCAGGGATAGAGAAGGTTATCTTATCTCACCGTTTGGGGCAATATCGGTGGCAACAAAAATTTTTTCCCACATCCAGAATAAGTTCCAGGGGGAAGTGAGCGACCGTCCTGCCTGGCTTCCGTTTGGCCTGGCATTGGTTATGTTCCTGTTTTTGTTGATCTATTTCTTTAATAATATCCTACCATCCATCAACTACCATACCGGTCGCTGGGAGGCCCCGTACCTGTTTCCATTGATGGAGCCGGTAGGGGGGGACTTCCGGGATGGATATTATTATCCTGCTAGAACCTTATTAGAAGGAAATAGCCCATATCTGGTAAATGGGTTGATTTACCCTCCGTTTTCTGCCCTGTTCTCGGTACCATTTACCCTCTTTCCGGTAGAAACCTCCTACGCGATCCAGGTTGGGCTGTTGTTCCTTTTGAATATAGCGACCGTTTTGATAGCGATTGAATCTATCCGCCAGGCCTTGAAACAAACCGCTCGCTTGTCTGGCCATGTATTCCCGCCTACAGCAGGCTTGCTCTTCGTGCTGATTTCGTTCTACACCCTGACAAGCTACGGTTTTATCTTCAGCGCAGAGCGTGGGAATTTCGATATCTATCCCCAGTTTTTCTCCGTTTTAGCCCTGTGGGTGCTGGTCAATAAACCGTCTCGTATTTGGCTGCCGGTGATCCTGATCTCCCTGGCTGCTCACCTCAAAATATATCCTGCAGCTTTGTTTGCCCTGGTCCTTTGGGTGCACGGGAGAAAAAGCATATTGCCAATCCTGGCGACCAACCTGTTCTTGCTCTTCATAACAGGGCCCCTGAATGCTATTGAATTCATCAAAATCATTACTGTTTATGCACTTGAGCCGCACCTGTGGGTAGGCAATCACTCAGCGGCCTCATTTACAGCCTATTTGAACCAATACCTGCCGGAAAGGATAGGCATGACCCTACCAGAGTGGTTGTTCTACCTGGCGCCTGTCATCCTGTGGTCTGGGGGTGTTCTCGTTTTGTGGAATTGGGGAGGTACCTGGAGGCCTCTGTCGACGGTCTTGGTATTCGTATTATCGGTCCCCTTAATGAACCTGCTCCCCAGTGTCAGTCACGATTATAAACTGGTGCTTTTGAGCGCACCGCTGGCGATCCTGTTGATCCTGAATTTCTGGAAACTTGATAATGCGCGCCGTTTATCCGGAGCAACCTTCGAGATTCTAAAAATCATCCTGCTGATGCTTCTCATGTTCGGAATCGCCAGGACAAATGTGTACACCCACCCAATTTTCAAGAATAAATATCCCCTGATCCTGTTCTTACAGTTCCTGTCGATCCTGGAAATAGTTTCTATTACGTACTTCCGGCAACCGCTACGCTTTCTCCAATCACATCGGGCAAGTCCCCCTCCATATTCCGAAGAGGAGGATAAAGAAAACCTATTAACGCTGCGAGCACCGTAAGGGTAGATAACAGGATAAATAATAAGCCTACGCCTCATGGATCAACCCAATCAGGGCTCCCGCCATCATGGGTGCAGTGATTTGAGCGACAGCTTCGGTTATCTGGATCAATCCACTGGCGCGGCCGAATCCAGGCTCAAGGAGTAGGGAGCACGCTCAAGGGATTGATATAACCGCCCGGGACTCGTACTTCAAAATGCAAATGCGCACCGGTCGAGTTGCCGGAATTGCCAGACAGGCCGATCAGTTTGCTCTGTTCGACGCGCGCCCCACAATGGATGCTGACCTGGCTGAGGTGAGCGTATAGGGTCCGGTAGCCGTTGCCATGGTCGATCAATACGGCGTTCCCATAACCGACCTCGCCCGTCCAGCCCGCGAAAATAACCACTCCCGTGTCTGCGGCGTATACAGGGGAACCGGAGGGAGCGCTCAGATCGAGTCCAGGATGACCGACCTTAAAATCTCCTCCCGAAAGCGCCTGGTACTGGCTGGGCCAGATGAACGTACCCGTGCCTTCAACACCTTCAAGCGTAACCACACAGGAGGCCGACCCGGCAGTCAGGTCGGCTTTAGTTGGATCCCGGTAGATCTCGGGTGTGGGTATGCCAGGGAAGGGGTTCTCTGTAGGTGTGGCGGTCGGCTCTGCGACCGGCGTTTCCTGTAAGGCCTCTTCCGGGGTTGGCGCGGGGGTTTCGGTGGGTGCTTCCATGGGCAGCTCTTCCGGTGGTCTGGCAGTCGGGAGCAGCCCGGGGACGACCTCCTCGACCGGCTGTCCCATCGCTCCTAATGCGGCCTGGGCAATTTCCGCAAAAATCGGAGCAGCCACCTGGGAGCCTTCACCAGCATTTTCCACCAGAACCACGATCACTACGGATCGCTCGTGGTCTTCGGCAAAGCCCGTAAACCAGGCATGCGGAAGCTGGGAACCACCCACCTGGGCAGTGCCAGTTTTCCCTCCAACCGTCAAACCGGGCACGCTGGCTCGCCCCGCGCTGCCTTTCTCGACCACCGAAATCATCATCTGGCGCACGGTTTCAGCGGTATCCGGCTTCATGATGCCGCCAAGTACCTGTCCCTTCGCCTGTCCGTTGGACAGGCCACCGCCTGGTTCGCGTATGCTGTCAACAAAATACGGAATTGGCATATTGCCATCGTTCAGGACTGTCAGTAACACCATACCCATATTAAGGGGAGAGGTGAGCAGCTCACCCTGGCCGATGGCTGTCACAGCTCTCAGCAGGTTGTTATCGTATAAGCTGTTGATGTCCCTTGCCAGCACAGAGGGGGTATAGGAGATCTCGATTGGGTAGCGTTCACCCTCCGCCCGGCTGAATCCAAGCCGGGCAGCGTAATCCATCATTACCTCTGGAGGCATTTCGTCTCCGATGCGGGCAAAGGCTGCGTTGGCTGACTTTGCATAAGAGAGTTCGAGATCGAGGCGTGCTTCCCGGTGATTTGGATCGGGAATGACTCCCCCATCCACTTCATACACATAATAAATCCCTTCGGGCCCGGTGCGAGGTTCCCCGAAATCGAATACTGTCTCCGGCGTCACCTGCCCGGTATCCAACGACCCGATCAGGGAGACCGTTTTCCAGGTCGAGCCGGGTGTATAGGCACCTTGGGTAGCCCGGTTGACCAATGGGCCCCTGCACTCGGGCGCATCCCCGCAGCTTTCGAGCAGGCTGGCCAGGTAGCCTTCATTCAAGATCATGTTAGGGTCGAAGCGTGGTGCGCTGGCCATCGCTAAAACAGCCCCGCTTCGCCCGTCCAGAACGACGATTGCTCCCGCATGTCCCTGCAAGGCTCTTTCTGCGGCGCGTTGTACCTGGCTGTCAATGGTGAGTATGATATCGCTGCCTTTAATGGGCTGGTGCAGGATCTGCCCCAGGCGGGCGTCGATCCTGTTCAAGCCCAGGAGCGCCGTGTTATAGCTCAGCTCCAATCCTGTGATGCCGGTCCTCAGCCCGGAGGTGTAACCAATGACATGGGCCAGGGAGGGTTCTGTATAGAAGCGCAGCCTTTCTCCATCCTGGTTCTCACCATCGTAGGCCAGTAAACGTCCATTCCGGTCGTGGATCGAGCCGCGCGTGATCGTGGACAGCAAATCCATCGTCCGCTGGATGACGGGTTGCGGCAGGGAATTCAGCTCGGAAAGGCCGCCCCCTCCTGCCAGATAATCCGCGGCTTCCCGATCGCTTTGAGCTTGGCCTTCACCGGCATAGCTGGCTGCGGCTGCGATTGGGTCCAGCACCAACGGCGTCAGCTCACTCCCGCGCAACATCTGCCAGTATACAATCCGCAGGGTGAGCACGAGCAAGAGCAAGGCAAACAGGTTGCCGATATTCCAGATGCGCCTCTCCAGGATCATAGCAGCTGCATCTCCAGTCGTTGGGCGATCGCTAATACGATCCCGATTTCCATCATATTGATCATTAGAGCTGCACCGCCCTGGCTGAGGAATGGGATTGTGACCCCGGTTAAAGGCATAATATTGAGGGTCCCGCCCACCATCACAAATACCTGGGTGAACAGGTGAATGCCTATCCCGATCAGGAGCAAGCGTTCGAAGACCTGGCCGCGTGGCAGCCGCATGGCTACTCTCAAGATTCTCAGGAGCAGGATAATGAAGAGTACAAGGATGACGATGCCGGTTGCGGCGCCCATCTCCTCGATGATAGCAGCAAAGATAAAGTCGGACGAGGCCAGTGGCACGTAACCAGGGGAGCCGAAGCCCAGTCCAGTACCGGTGAGTCCGCCGGCAACGATAGCGTAGATGGCCTGTTGGATTTGGTAGCCTGGCCCTTCAGCGATGGTGATCCCGGTGGGACGGCCGTCGATGATGATCTCAGCTGTGCTCCAGGGGTCAACGAAGGCGATGAAACGGTGCTGGATCACCGTTGGTATCTCCCAGGTGAAGGCCAGTACCAGGCCCACCAACAGCGCCAGGATCAAGCCAATCCCCGCGATGGTTGCGAACAGGCGAGTTTCGAATCCGGCGTACAGCATGGTTACGAAGAGAAATCCTAAGATCAGCACGGCGCCGAAATCGGACATTTGAACCAGGGCCAGGGTAGCCATGGACACAAACAAGATTCCCGGAATGAAGTGGCGAATGGCCGGCATGCGCAGCCATCCCAAGACCACCCGGGCGCGCCCCTCAACCTGTTCGCCCTCGCGGTCGACGAACCAGGCCAGGAAGATCACCAGGGCTATCTTGATCATCTCAGAAGTCTGAATGGCTGGCAGCGGTCCCAGCTTTAAAGCCAGCCGGGCGCCAGTCTCATCCACAACCCCGAACAGGGCGGTTGCAAAAGGCAGCAATAATCCGAACACGCTGATCGGGAGAGTCCAGCGCCGGACCTGCTCGACCAACTGAGGCTTCAGGATAAAAGCACTGGCGATGGCTAACCCAGGAAGAAAACCGCGCAGGATCTGCTGCCAGACCCCTTCTGAGCCTCTCAACCGGAAGATCATTGCCAGGCCAATGGCGAGCAGGATGCCGACGATGGGCAGGATGATCTGTTCGATCTCTACCCGGCGCATCCGCATGAAGACATGCAGGCAGACCAGGCCGGCAACCACCAGCAGCGGTGGTATCATGTCAGCCAGCGTCGCCCCGCTAATGGAAAGCAGAGGGTCGATCCCCTGGCGTACCTGGATTGCGGCCGCCACCAAAAGGTAGCTCAGGATGGCGATCAGGCTGGTGAAAACCAGTAGCAGCGCTTCTGATTGGCGGTAGGATCGTTGGTAGGATCTTTGCATGGTCAGTCAAGCAACTCGAAGATCATGTCTCCAGCCTGCAGGTGAGAGCCAACCGGCAGTAGCTGCCTTGTCTTCGGGGTGCAGCGGATCAGATTGATAAATGTGCCGTTACGGCTGCCCAGGTCTTCCACCCACCAGTTTGCCCCGTCCCACTGTAAGCGGGCATGATGGCGTGAAATGTATTTGTCTTTGAAGACGAGGTCATTATTGATTTCCGAGCCAAAGCAGGTATCTGGTTTGAGGTTTATGGTATCCCCTGTCCGTGACTTCAGATCGCTGCCCGGGTTGATGATCTTCAAACGACCTGGGACTACCGAAGTGGACACCTGGTTCTGCCCAAGATGCAAAGAGACTTCTCTCCGGACTGCCATTAACAGCAGGAATAAGACGAAATAGATCAGCCCGATCAATACCCATTTCAGGGCGAATAAGAGGGAGTTCCAGGCCAGGAAATCCATCAGGAGCAATCCCGGTTGAACCGAAAGCTTGCTACTCCTGGCGTATCCGGCCGGGGATGCTCAGGATCGAGGGCAGCCAGGGTGATTTGGTCGCCATCCTGGAGCAATTGACCTTCGGGTGGTACCGGGACTCCATTGATATATGTTCCGTTCGTTGAAGGTTTCCCGTTCGGAGACCCATCAAATAGCCGCCAACTGGTCTCGTCATTGGTGATATAGGCGTGCTGTCCGCTTATCAGTCGCTTTTCCTGGACATCCGCTCGAGTCAGGTGGATCTCGCTGGTTTTTTCTCGCCCTATCGTGGTGATTCCTGGCGCCAGGTACCAGCGCTGCCCGTTGCTGATCAGCTCCAGGCAAGCCGGGAGGACGGCAGGTGGAGGCTGGACCGGGGCGCTTTCTGGCTGGATGCAAGACAGGATGCGGGCCTGAGAGTCGGTCAGGTCAGGGACAGGCCTTATCGCGATGGTAATCGGTCCCCCAAAACGGTATTCTTTGCGTCCCATCCGGCTGTTGGTGGTCATCAGGTGTTCCAGCAACTTGTCTGCCCACTGCTTCAAGACCCTCTCTTCGATCGGGTGGTATCTGCGGGCATAGTTATCCTGTCCCAGCTCGACCAGGTAACGGTTGGGTACGATCTTGTTATAGTTGACATCCTCCAGGAGATTTTCCCGCGCCAGCATAACGCTCATTAGAGCTTCGCTCAACTCTGCCGGACGTAGAGGACCCTTGCTCCAGCGCAGGCGGGGTTGGATCAGCCTGCTTCGCCACCGGTTATCATTTCTCTCAGTTTGCATGCTGTTTACCATTAATCTCAACTTTCAAGACCGATATTCCAATCCGTACCTGGTCTCCTGTTTTCAAGCATTCGTCACCGATAGTTTGGCCGTTCACTTGCGTGCCATGGCTGCTCTTCAAATCCATGACGTACAGCTCCCCGGCGCGCTCGTAAAGCTCAGCGTGCCGCCGGGAGACACCCAGATCATTGTCCAGGCGGATGAAGGATTGCGAGCCCCTACCGATCAAGGCAGGCAGCTTCCGCAGACTGAAAACCTCCCCTGTATGAGGGCCTTCGATTATCGATATTGTGTAATCCTGGGAAGCCTTACGGAGGGTGCGTTCATCCACAGACGCCTTACGCTCTACTGGATGGGCTGGTTTTGGCGGGACGGCTGCCATGACGGTATACTGGCGCTGCTCTGCTGGCCTGGGTAGGGTAGAGCCGCGCGGTTCAAGTGCTCCTAACGATCCAGGGGAGATAAAACGCGACAGGCCGCGCGCGAATAGATAAGCTAGAAAACCAATCAAAGGCAGCAACGCTGCCAGCAATACCCAGATAAATTGTTCGCCTCCGGAAATCCCCCGGCGGTTTGAATCCAGGTAGACATATGCGATGGATAAAGCCCATACGAGCATGGCTGCCAGGGCGCCTGCTGCGATCCAGATAATTTGGGAAATTTGTTCAGGCATTTCGTTGTTCAATTCTAAAGCATATAATTAAATTCTACCTGAAAAATCGATCTCTCTACATCTAAGTATTGGTAAATGTGCTTACCATAGGTGTTATTAAAGCAGCCTATTGGGTATAAGTCAACCATCTTTGACCTGGCTCTCGAATTTGGTTATAGAATAATACGACACAGATCAAATGCTTTCAACCTGGTAAGGTTGGCCAAAGAAACCAATCCGCCTCGCTTGCCCACATCTTAGGAGTATGGCATAATGGAAAAATGCCACCAATTGACACCCTGATCGGCCACCAGTTGGCCAATTTCCGGATCGAGCGGCTTCTAGGCCGGGGGGGCATGGCCAAGGTCTATTACGGTTGGGATGTCAAGCTGGAGCGACCTGTCGCTGTAAAGGTCATCGACGAGCGCTACCGGGGAGACCACGCCTATACAGATCGTTTCGTACGAGAAGCACGCGCCGTAGCAAGCTGGAACCATCCCAATATATTGCAGGTATACCATGCGGGAGATGAGAATGGTATTTATTATTTTGCCATGGAATATGTGCGCGGCTTGGACCTGGGGAAGATCATCCAGCATTACGCAGATGCCGGTGAGCTCTTACCGCTGGCGGACGTGCTTAAGGTGGGCCGCGCGGTTGCAAATGCCTTAGATTACGCGCATCATATGGGCGTGGTTCACCGCGATATCAAACCCTCCAATGTGCTTGTTTCAGAAGATGAGCGGGTCGTTTTGGCCGATTTTGGCCTGGCCTTGACCGTAAGCCAGGGCACCGTCGGAGAGGTGTTCGGCAGTCCCCATTATATCTCCCCTGAGCAGGCGCGCAATTCTGCTGAAGCGGTGCCTCAATCGGATCTGTACTCCTTGGGGGTGATGCTTTACGAGATGCTGGTGGGGGCATTGCCCTTTGACGATCCTTCTCCCGCCTCGCTGGCGCTGATGCACCTTACCCAGGAGCCACCCGCACCACGCACGATTAACCCAGAGATTAGTCCAGCCGTACAGACCGTATTGCTAAAAGCCCTGCGCAAGTTGCCGGCTGAGCGTTACCAGACAGGCCGGGAGCTGGTGGATGCCCTCGAGCGGGCTTTGATGGAAGGTTTGCCTGCCGACACCCAACCGGTTACCATGCCTGTGCTTGTTGGTGAGGCGCCCTCCGTAGTTCCACGCACCCTCTCGAAAGTATCCGTAGCGGAGAGAGTCACGGCTTCCATCCTGGCAACCCCACCACCCACGGCCCCGGGAAAAGCAAGCCCAGCGCCGCCTGGAAACCGCCCTACCACTGGCTCCCTGTTGAGTAGCCCTTTTACGAAAGCCGGAGCAGGTTGCACGATCGTAGCTCTACTGGCAGCCTTCTTTTTGATCGTTGTCGCTGCCTCAGCCCTGATCCGGGGGGCCAGCCGGGCGGAGGCAACCCCTCCTTCGGCGGTCTCACTGGCTTCGGAGTCAGCTCCCTTGCCCACCATTTCCCGGACCCCGGATCTATCCACAAACCTAGGCCCTACCTTGCCTGTCGTGTTCCCTCCCGATCATAATCCAACCGCCTCTCCAACCACCACATTCTCACCAACGCCTACCCAGACCCCCTCGCCTACATCAACATTCACTTCCACACCTACTGCCACGCCCACCAATACCCCGACACGGGAATTGAACCTGGAGATCAACCTGCTGCTTGCGAAATATAAGGATGACAGTCTTCTCGTGGTTAACCGCAGCTCAACTCCGCTGCCTCTCGAGCCGCTGTTGCTCTCCAATAGCATTGGAGGGGTTTCAGGAGAAGCCTGGGGAATAAGCACCCTAAATCGGGGTGAGTGTGTAGCGGTCTGGAAGGATACCGGCCGACCGAAACGGGCAGACGATGTAGAGTGTAAAATTGTCGGTAAGCGGCTGGTGCGCGAGGCTGGCAAGCGTTTCTGGACATCGACTTACAAAGTTTATTATGATGAAATAGAAATCGGCTCCTGTAGCTCCTCTAAAGATGAGTGCCGGTTACAATATCCAGATTAACCTTTTCCTACTCGTACGTACAGTTTTCCTTCTTCTCCCAAGCTATCCAGGTTATTGTCTCACTTTTTGTGCTAGTATCTGTACGATGTACTTGCACCTTTTTGGTCAGGTATATCTTATTATTGCCTATGGTTGCTTGAGGGCAGTAGAGCCGGGAATTTAGCGGTTAATGGAATTTCAGGAGGTGTTGAGGAAAGTTGATGGCTGGTTTCTCAGATTTCGGTATAAAAAATCCTGACGACAGGCAAAACTCTTGGAATAAAGTTCTAGAGTTTTCTTTAAAGGCCATTCCCGGCTATGATCTGCGTGCGGTCGAGAAAATCGCTGCTCTCCTTAGCAGCTATGAGCTCCGTCCCAACCGTTTATCTAAGCTCAAAGAAGCCGTTCGAGTAGCAGCGAGCAAATTGATCGAAGATGCTTCGTTATTTACCGGCGATCAAATGATAAATTTCCAAGTGCTCTTATCGGACGTGGTCGTTGCTTTGCATCCCCATCTTGAGCCGGTGAACGATGAGTCTACCAAGCTTGGTTGGGGCTTTTTCCTGGTTCAAATTCTGGATGGAGCACAATCCGGGTTGGAGACCAGGGAATCCGGCCACCTGTTACGGTTATATATTTATGTAGAAGGAGATCAGGCGAGTACCCCTCAAAGTAGCTTCAGAACATTGAATGAATGATCGGGAACAGGATAAGCTAATACGATAAACCGCACCGGCAGCTTATTTCGGCCTGTGCGGTTTATCATGAATGATTTGGGAAAAAATTAAGACCGCGCCAGTACCTGCTCCAAGACTGCCCCGGATCTGGCCTCGATCTCGGCGTGCAAGCTACTGCCGTGCGAATCCATGGTAACGACAACCGGAAAATCTTTGACCTCGATCACCCAGATCGCTTCCGGTACGCCAAAGGTCATTTTGTACACTCCCAATACTCGCTCCACGGTTTGGGCTATCAGGGAGGCTGCCCCACCCACCGCATGCAGGTAGGCCCCGGGGACTTCCTGGCAGGCAGCCAATGTTTTCGCTCCCATGCCGCCTTTGCCGATGACGCCTTTGATATTGAAATGGCGCATGATCTCTCCCTGGTATGGCTCCTCGCGAATGCTGGTGGTGGGCCCGGCTGCTACGAAGCGGTAATCCCCGCCTTCCAGGCCAGAAACCACCGGCCCACAGTGGTAAATGATCCCACCATCCAACAGAGGCAGGACCGATTCGTACACTTCTAAATCATCTCCCTCAGGAGCTCGGGTTTTCTTAATAAAAGTGTCATACAACCACTTATGCACCGAATCCCGTCCGGTCAGCATGACGCCGCTCAACAAGACCGGCTCGCCTACTTTAAGGCCGCGGACCACCTGGTCGCTCATTGGTAGCTTCACCTGTCGCATTCCGCCCTCCTTATGTATACTCTACTTGCCCGTCTCGTAGGGTCATCACCCGGCGCCGGTATGCCCAGCACATATAGGAAATGGAAACGAAGAAGCTAGCTGGCAGGCGGTTGAGGCTGGTGATGCGGGTTCCCAATAAGGTGGTCGCTCCACCAAAGCCCATTGGCCCGATGCCTAGCTCGTTCGCTTCCGAGGTCAGCCGTTCTTCGAGCTCTGCTAGTTGGGGTACCTGGTTCGGCTCGTCCATGTTCCGGTATAGGACTTCTTTAGAGGCCATGTAGCTTGAGCCGCGGTCTCCGCCGATAGCAACTCCCAGGATGCCCGGCGCGCAGCCTTTACCCTGGGCCTTGTGGACTGCGTCCAGCACAGTCTTTCTTACACCCGCCAGGTCTCTTCCCGCCCCCAAGCGCGAATCCGGCAGGGAATATTGCGCTCCAACGTTCTCGCAACCTCCGCCTTTAAGCATCAGCTCAATCCTAAGGGTATGCCCTTTTACTTCTTCGAAATGGATGCTGGGAAAGTGTTTCCCACCCAGGTTGTTGCCGCTGTTTTTGCCGGTCAGCGAGTCGACTGAGTTCGGCCTCAGATAGGAGCAGCGGGTGGCCTCTGCGACGCTTTCCTCGATCTGCTGGCGAAGCTGGCGGGTGCTCCAGCCAGCCGGGTGGTAAATGTAAAAGATAGGTGTGCCGGTGTCCTGGCAGATAGGGGTGGAGTTCTGCCTGGAAAGTTCGATATTCGCCAGGATGGTGTCCAGCGCGCCCCGGGCTGCCGATCCAGCTTCTTCCTGCTGGACGGCCTTCTGGAGCGCAGACTCAACATCGGGAGGCAGGTCCGTCGAGGCCAGGCGGATTAATTCCAGGATTTGCGCCCTCAAATCTTGCATATTTCCTCCTTTTTACACTGGTAACGTTCTCCTTTATCCTAATCTTACAAGAATTACGCACAAAAGCGAGTGACAAAGCGCCTCTTGATCTGGGAAGGGCGTCATCATTAATTCAAGGACGGAGGAGCACTTCAAAGACTTGCCGGATGGGAAGTTTGTCGAGAAAAAATAAAAGCCATCAGCCAGGAATATGGTACACTCGCGGGCAATGGATGAGAAGACCCTGCACACACTCGAATATTTTAAAATCCTGGACCGGCTGGCAGATTATACCGCCTTTGCTGGTTCCCGTGACTTAGCCCTGGCCCTCCGCCCAACCAGTGATATTTTTGAGGCTCGTATGCGCCAGGCGGATACTGGCGAGGCCGTACGATTCCTGTCCACCCGCCCCGATTTCAGTATCGGTGGCGTGCGCGATGTGCGCGCCCCCGTAAATTTGGCCAGCCATGGCGGCGTGCTTACACCGGGTGAGCTGCTGGATATCAAATCTACATTGGTGGCTGCTCGCAATATCGCGCGCGCCTTCGAGCACTTCAAGGTGGAATTTCCAAATCTTTCATCGATTGTAGGACAGCTCCCACCCCCGGTAGGTCTGGTTGATTCCATCTCCCGGGCTATCTCTGACCGGGGCGATATCCTCGATTCGGCTTCTCCCAAGCTGGGTACCATCCGCCGCGACATCCGCGTCGCCCACGACCGGTTGATGTCCAAGCTCCAACGCATGGTGGGTGATCCGAACACCAGCTCGTATTTGCAAGACGCTATTATCACGCAGCGTGATGGACGCTACGTGCTGCCATTGCGATCCGAGTTCAAGGGGCGCATCAAGTCCATCGTCCACGACCAGTCCGCCTCTGGGGCAACCTTGTTCGTAGAGCCGATCGCGGTGGTTGAGCTGAACAACCAATACCGTGAGCTTCAGCTCGCCGAGCGAGACGAAGAGCGGCGTATCCTGGCGGAGCTGTCTTCCCAGGTCGGCTCCCATTCAGCCGAGATCCAGAAGGTGATAGAGATCGTAGCTGCCCTCGATCTGGCCCTGGCCTGTGCCAAGTACGCCGAAGATACAGCCTCTAGCGAACCCGTTTTGCATTCTTTACGGGAGCGCCGGCAGCAAGCTCATAAAACGAGGGCTTCTGAGTGGGTGAAGGCTGAGGCTGGCGCTCATCCAGGTAGCCTGATCCGCCTGTTCCAGGCCCGTCACCCGCTGCTTGACCCGAATACGGTGGTGCCGATCGATGTCGAGCTGGACCCCCAAACCTACGCCATGATCATTACCGGCCCGAACACCGGTGGTAAAACGGTGACTTTGAAGACGGTCGGTTTGCTGGCCCTGATGGCACAGTCCGGACTGCATATCCCGGCTCATTCTGGATCCGAGATCAGCCTGTTTGAGGAAATTTATGCCGATATCGGTGATGAGCAATCCATCGAACAGTCCCTGTCCACTTTCTCCGGCCATATCACCAATATCATCCGCATCCTTAAGCAGGCCGATCGAGAATCCCTGGTCATCCTGGATGAATTGGGCGCGGGCACAGACCCTCAGGAAGGCGCTGCCCTGGCGCGAGCCATCCTGGACCACCTGCTGGAGCGAGGCATTACCACCCTGGTGACAACCCACCACCCAGAGCTGAAGACCTACGCCCACAGCACTCCTGGCGTGGTCAATGCCAGCGTTGAGTTTGATTTAGAAACCTTAAGACCTACCTTCCACCTGACCGTTGGGCTACCCGGCCGCTCCAATGCCCTATCCATCGCCCAACGCCTGGGTCTCCCGGCTCCTATAATTGAATCTGCCCGCTCAGGGCTCAGCCTTGAGGATTTGCGGGCTGAGGATATGTTGGACGAGATCCATCGCCAACGGGATGTTTCCCGCCGCGCCCGTGCGGAAGCAGAGCGGCTTCGCAAGGAAGCCGAGGCCTTGCGTCTCGACCTGTCTCTGCGTCTGGAAAAGATCGATGAAGAGCGACGCCAGGTGCTAAGCGAAGCCAGGCGGGAAGCTGAAAACCAGTTGATGGAGCTCCAGGATGAAATCCGTCGCTTGCGGTCTGCGCTGTCTCGCGCCCGCCAACCCCTTGAAGTGATCGAATCGATCGAGCAGGAGATCGAGGACCTGGAAGAGGTGCTTGAACAGCCGGTAGAGCGGCTCGACCCCGATCTTCCCGGTCGTGAAGAACCGCGACCCCTGCGCCCGGGCGACAAGGTTTACCTGCGAACCCTCAAGACCCAGGGAGTGCTTACCTCTTTGTCAGAGGATGAGGTCGAAGTTCAGGTTGGTGTACTGCGCGTCCGAGCCCGCCTGGATGAGCTGGAGCCGGCTGGAGCTGCTGTTCAGGTCACTATCCCGGGTGTTCAGCAGTCGTCTCGAGCACGGGTCCGTAAAGCGGCAGAAAATGTATCTCGCCAGCCAGTTGAGGTTCCACCGCCTGTCTCACCGGGTATCGAGCTTGACCTGCGCGGACAGCGAGCAGAAGAGGCTCTTGACGCCCTGGACCGTTACCTGGACGCTTCCTACCTGGCAGGCTTACCGTTTGTGCGCATCATTCACGGCAAAGGCACAGGCAGGCTGCGCCAATCGGTGCGAGAGGCCCTATCCCATCACCCGCACGTAAGCTCCTACGAAGCAGGTGGGGATAAGGAGGGCGGCGACGGAGTAACTGTTGCCAGATTGAGGACCAGTTGAATGCCCCCACTCATAAATGCTGTTCTAATCGGCGCCGGACAGCGCGGCGCAGAAGCATTCGGCCCGTACGCTTTAGAATATCCGGATCGCCTGCGCTTCGTGGCTGTCGCAGAGCCCGACCCTGCTCGCAGGGTTGACTTCGCTGCCCAGCATCATATCCCTACAGAAGGCCACTTTGAAAGCTGGGAATCCCTTCTGAGCAAGCCGGCGATGGGACAGGCGGCCCTGGTTTGCACACCGGATCGTGAGCATTACGGGCCAGCCCTGGCTGCCTTACAGGCCGGATATCACGTGTTGCTTGAAAAGCCGATGGCTTCCACAGAAGATGAATGTCGCAGATTGGTAGATGCGGCAGGTAGCTCTGGACAGCAATTGCACGTGGCCCATGTCCTGCGCTATACACGCCATTTTCAAAAGATGCGTGAGCTTATCCATTCTGGCGTGTTGGGTGATATCGTTAACGTCTCGCATCGCGAGAACGTTTCCTGGTGGCATATGGCTCATAGCTATGTGCGCGGTAATTGGGCCGATGCGGCCGAGAGCAGTCCAATGATACTGGCGAAATGCTGCCATGATTTCGATATCCTGGTCTGGTTGCTAGGCCGGGACTGCGAATCCTTGAGCAGTTTTGGAAGCCTGATCCATTTCAGGCCGGAGAATGCGCCAGAGGGGGCTACCGCTTACTGCCTGGATGGGTGTCCGGCGGCCGATAGCTGCCCGTATTATGCTCCATTTATATATATCGATCTAATACCTTTAATGCGTTCCTTCGCCGGTACGGCTCCCCGGCTGCCAGGCTTACTGGCGCAGGCCCGGGAAAAAACTCCTGGCCTGGTGAAAACGCTCAGCCTGGTTGTGCCATCCTTGCGCCAGGCGGTCGATTATCGTGGATGGCCACGTTCTGTTGTCAGCCGTGATCCGACCCCAGAGAACTTGCTGAAAGCCCTTCAGAAAGGCCCCTACGGGCGCTGTGTGTACCATTGTATGAACGATGTCGTCGATAACCAGGTCGTGGCGATGCAGTTCGAAGGAGGTCTTTCCGTCACGCTGACCATGCACGGCCATTCGCACCTGGAAGGTCGCACGACCCGAATAGAGGCTTCGCGTGCTACTCTGATGGCTCATATGGGAGTGGGTGGTTCCTGGATCGAGGTGAATGAACACCGCAGCGACCGCTGCACTCGTTACAATACCAGTGCGCCTCTTGGAGAAGGACATGGCGGAGGCGATCGGGCTTTGCTGGAAGCCTTTTTGAAAAGTATCACCGGTGATGGGAAATCTGCATTGAGCCTGGCTGACCAGGCTCTGGAGAGCCACCTGTTAGCCTTCGCTGCGGAGGTCTCCCGCCTGGGAAAGCAGGTGGTTGATATGCGCCAGTTTCGAGAAGGGTTAGAACCTAAGGATTGATCTAGTCAGGAGGTCCCATGCGGGAGGGCGGAAAGGTTGTCAAGGTCTTGTTGACACTCTTCGTATTGGCAAGCCTGCCGGCTTGTGGTGGCGCCTCCAGCATCCCTCGAGCAGTGGGTACACAACCTCCAGGCCCTTCAGCCAGCGTACCGCCAGCCACTGCCCCTGATTTACCGGCAGTCGTTACCGCTACCAGCATGCCTTCAAAGCTTGTGCTGACTCACACTCCCTCTCCTACTGCCACCCCGACTGCTTCGCCTGCAGTAATCCCAACCTCCGGCCCGCTGGCCTTCGAATTTGGGCCCTGGGACCACGTTCTAAGCCTGGCCTGGTCTCCGGAAGGCGACCTGTTGGCAGCCGGTGTTGGCCGTAAGGTCTACCTTTATAATTCCCTGGATCTATCCCAACCCCATATCCTGGAGACAGGCGGATGGGCCACCAGCCTGTCTTTTTCACCATCGCTGGCGCAGGCTTATCCTGCTGGTCGCTTGCTGGCAATCTCATTGCGGGATGGGAGTGTGCAGATTTGGGACACCGGCACTCACCCGGGCGCTAGCGAAAGCCGCCCGATTTGCAAGTTGGAGGTCCACCGCAAGGGAGCCAACCAGGTCGCCTTCAGCCCGGATGGCCTGACCATGGCAACCACGGGTAATGATGCCATGGTACGCTTATGGGATATCCCTGATTTGCTGGAGCAGGGCTCCTGTAAGCTCGAGCTCAGGGCCGAGATGATCGGAGGGGCGCGTTCGGTTCCTGATATCCAATTCCACCCGCAGGGGTTCAACCTGGCTTCAGTGGATCTGGCGTTGGTCCGCATCCGCGAGGTAGCCAGCCAACGCCTGGTGATCACCTTGCGCGCCGAGCAAATGCTGCGTACGATTGCTTTTAACCGCACCGGAGATTTGCTGGCCTCAGGCGGGGTTGGGGACCAGGTCCAGGTCTGGCAAGTGGATTCTGGCGAGCTGCTCTACTCACTCCGCCTGGCGCCATCGATTACCCCCTCATCGAGTGCATTCGTTTGGGAATTGGCTTTCAGTCCGGACGGGGAATTTTTGGCCGCAGCCGCTAATGATGGGCGCATCCATTTATGGAAAATGGAGGGCGATTTTGTAGCAGGCGATGGGTATCCCTTTTTCGACTTCCAGGCCCACCAGCGCCCCGTGACCTGCCTGGCATTCAGCCCGGATGGGAATATGCTTGCTTCTGGAAGCCTGGATGCTTCAATGCGGATCTGGACAATGGAGGAGATTTTTGGCCATTAAAACAGCCTCCCGTAAGATCGCGAGGGCGTTCTTACGGGATTTTGCTGGGATTCAACCCTGAGGAGAGGACTCCCGAGCGTTCACTCGGGAGAAAAGAGAAGAGGAAAATTGCTCTATTCGTAGCGAATTAAGCTTCTAGAAAAGGATCGTAGGCGGGGTTTGTGCCTGCCCAGATACAGCTTGGCCGGTTGTCCAGGTTGCATGCGAAGGCGTGCGAACAGCGGTGAGCCTTTACACGTGGTGGTTGGTCAGGAAGGATTTCGGCAGGGTAAATCACCTCTGCCTCCAGGCCTACTTCGCTACCTGCATGCTCGCAATACCGTACACGGATCACTTCCCAGGTCTTTACAGCCATTTCGATCTCCTTAGGGTTTATCACTTAACTTTGCCGTTCGTGGTTAATTGCTTAACGAATCGGGATGGAACGATTCCAGGTTTACCGGCGCAGTGTTTTTATGATATTATCGAGAGTATACTCCCTCTCGGGTAGCGCGAATAGTGTCAGGTGTCAGGTGTTAAAGTAGACAAAAAACCCCTTTATGGGTGACAACAAGAAGGGAATCCTGAATTCGGGACACAATTTGCTGATTCCGGATGAACCCAGGTGAAATAATGAACCTTTGGAAGCATGATATAGTATAATCAGAAACTAATTTTTCTCCCTTGCCTAAGGAAAGGAGGTGCGTCCCCGGGGATATCCAATCTAACACTAGCATCCTAGTTTCCAGCAAGTAGCAAGTTTCAACAAATCAGTTACTTCAATCTTGGAGGAGAGATGAAACCCAAACCGTTTTACGTTGTCATCGCGGTTTTTGTGATGGCGAGCATGTTGCTGGCGGCTTGTGCACCAGCTGCAACCCCCGAAGCGCCGGCGCCCGCTCCAGTTGAACCCGAAGCCCCTGCTGCTCCGGCCGACACGCCGGTTCCCGCAGCGCCTGAGCCAACCGAGCCTGCTGAACCCGCCGAACCGACCGAGCCAACCGAACCCCCGATGGAATTTGAAGGGATGACGGTTAGCGCAGACAACTGCGATTACGGTGGTAAGATCTTGGATATCACCGCTGTGGACGAATTGACTGTCCAGTTTAACCTGTGCAAGCCCGACCCGGCCTTCCTGGCCAAGGTCGCCTTTACTCCCTTTGGAATTCAACCTGCTGAATATTTAGAAGAAGTAGCCGGGACCACCCAGCTTCTCGAGGCGCCTATCGGCACCGGCCCTTACCGCCTGGAGCGATGGGACCGTGGCAACCAGATCGTATACCAACGTTTCGATGATTATTGGGGCGATCCTGCCAGGGCCGCTACCGCCGTCCTGCGTTGGAATCAGGAGGGCGCTGCCCGCCTGCTCGAGCTGCAGTCCGGCACCGTACATATGATTACCAATGTCAGCCCGGACGATTTCGAGGTTGTGGAGAACGATCCAAACCTGGATCTCATCATCGATGAAAACCCCAATATCTTTTATCTGGGTTGGACGAACACCTTCGAGCCCTGGGATGACCCGCTTGTTCGCCAGGCTCTGGCAATCGGCATCGACCGCCAGCGTATTGTCGACAACTTCTATCCTGCTGGCTCCGAAGTTTCTGGATACTTTACCCCCTGCTCTATCCCGAACGGTTGCCAGGGTGAAGCCTGGTATGATTTCGATGCAGAGCAAGCTCGCGCGCTGCTGGCTGAAGCCGGTTACCCCAACGGTTTCACGACCTCCATTTACTACCGGGACGTCTTCCGAGTTTACCTGCCTGAGCCCGGTCGAGTTGCAGAGGAAATCCAGGCTCAACTGGCGCAAAACCTGAATATCACTGCTGAAGTTGTCGTGATGGAGTCTGGTGAGTTCATCGCCGCATCCACCGACGGGCAGTTGGAAGGCCTGTACCTGCTCGGTTGGGGCGCCGATTACCCGCACGTGACCAACTTCCTCGACTTCCACTTTGGGGCCGCTAACCCGCAATTCGGTGACCCGTTCCCCGAGATCTATGAGGTGCTCGAGCGCGCTTCACAGGTCGCTGACGAAGACGAAGCTGCTCCTCTGTACGAAGAGGCCAACAACGCCATCCGCGAGCTGATCCCCATGGTGCCCATTGCCCACGGCGCTTCCGCGGATGCGGCCCTGGCTACCTTGGGCGGCGCTTATGTCCCGCCCTTCGGCGCCACCATGCTGTCCGAGCTCGAGCCGGCTGACGGGGATACGGTCGTCTTCATGCAGAATAACGAGCCCATCAGCCTGTTCTGCGCTGACGAGACCGATGGTGAGTCCCTACGGCCTTGCCAACAGGTGGTCGAAACCCTGCTGCAATACGGCAAGGACACTGGCGATACCTTCCCCCTGCTGGCCACCTCCTGCGAAAGCAATGAAGACGCTACCGTCTGGACCTGCTTCCTGCGCGAGGGCGTCCTGTTCCACGATGGCTCCTCCCTCGACGCTAATGACGTCGTCGCCACCTGGGCGGTTGGAATCGATGCTTCCAATCCTCAACATTGCCCGGCGGCTCAAGGTGGACAATGTGTCGCCAACACCGGTGGTTTTGACTACTATGCCTACCTGTGGGATAACTTGATGAACCTGCCTGAATAAGGCCATCGATAGAATTAACAACTCAAGTTTTATAGCAAGTATAATGAAAGTGCGGGATGGCCAGAATATGTAAGACGCCTGTGCCATCCCGCACTCTTGAAAACTCAAGTATGAATTTCAAAACCTTCCTAATTTGATAAGAAGTATCTAGTATAGAGATTGAGGAAAGATGGCTCAATACATCATTCGAAGGATCTTGCTCGCCATACCGGTTATTATCGGTATCCTGATTGTGACCTTTGCGATGGCGCGCCTGATCCCTGGAGATCCCTGCCGTGCTATCCTGGGAGAGAAAGCCACCCAGGCTGCTTGCGAAAGGTTCACAAGAGAATTCGGCTTAGACCAGCCAATCCCGGTCCAGTTCTGGATCTATATCAAAGACCTGGCTCGAGGAGATTTTGGTGATTCGATCCGTTTCGGCCGTCCAATCACCACCATCCTGATCGAGAGGCTGCCCTTGACCATCGAGCTGGGTTCGATCGCTCTACTTATTGCAGTCAGCATTGGTGTTCCATTGGGGATTCTCTCGGCAGTGCGCAGGAATTCGCTGGTCGATGTATTTACCATGATCGGGGCCAATATTGGGGTGTCCATGCCTGTATATTGGTTGGGATTAATGCTGGCCTATGTGTTTGCGCTTCTGCTCAGAGATACCCCATTTTGGCTTCCACCGACAGGGCGTTTGACTGCCGGGTTATCGCCCACGCCTTTCTACCAGGTATACGATCTGGAGATCGCGCGTGATTCCTTCCTATACGGCGCCAGCCAGTTTATTTCGAATATGTATATCCTTAATTCCATTATCACTCGGAATTGGGTCATCTTTAAGGATGCAATTCGACATCTGATCTTGCCCTCGTTGGCGCTTAGCACCATCCCGCTGGCGATCATTGCCCGGATGACTCGCTCCAGTATGCTGGAGGTCTTGAAGCAAGACTATATCCGTACCGCGCGCGCCAAGGGTCTGCTTGAAAAATCGGTCGTCTTGAAGCATGCTTTCCGCAATGCGATGCTCCCTGTCGTCACGATTGTGGGGCTACAAGTTGGGGCGTTGTTTGCGGGCGCCGTCCTAACCGAGACTATTTTCGGCCTGGCCGGTGTGGGTCGCATGCTGTTCGAAGGCATTACCGCGCGTGACTTCCCCATCATCCAAGGCTTCACCATTGTGATTGCGGTCAGTTATGTCTTTATTAACTTGTTGATCGACCTTTCATATATCTTCATTGACCCGCGTATCCGGCTGGATTGAGAGTGATTATGGCTATACCCGACCTTGCTACCGCTAAACCCCTCCGCACCGCCGATTTCCGCTCCAATAGCCTGGGTCGCCTCATGCTCAGGCGACTGGTACGGCAGCGCTCTGCCGTTGTGGGGATGACTCTATTAGGGTTCCTGTTGTTTGTCGCTATCTTCGCTGATGTGATCGCTCCATACGGTCCCACGGATGTGCTGATAGGTATAGAACCTGTAAGAAGAAGAGAGGCGCCCTGTATCCACTTGTTGGGTTGCCCAACGGACCGCCCTCAGCATATCATGGGCATCGATGGGAACGTGCGCGACCAGTTTAGCCGCGTCGTCTTTGGAACGCGTGTCTCCCTTTTTATCGGCATCACCACGGTTAGCTTCGCGATTGTTGTCGGGACGATCTTGGGCTCCCTGGCAGGCTATGTCGGGAAATCGCTGGACAATATCATCATGCGT
Source organism: uncultured Anaerolineaceae bacterium (assembly GCA_964486825.1). GTDB lineage: Bacteria > Chloroflexota > Anaerolineae > Anaerolineales > UBA4823 > CAZAQS01. Next base: position 55,162 of record CAZAQS010000002.1, read on the forward strand.
TTTATGGATGTTTTGCTTGCCTTCCCCTCCTTGCTCCTGGCGATTGCGATTGTATCTGTTTTGTCGAGGGGCTTGCAAAGCGCCTTGTTGGCGATTGCCATCGTCACCATACCGGTCTATGCGCGCGTGGTGCGCGCTAGCGTCCTATCCGTAAAGGAACAGGAATATATCGAAGCCACACGGGCCCTGGGAGCAAGCCATTTTGTAATCCTCATCAAGCATATTCTGCCCAATGCTGTACCCCCATTGATCGTCGCTGCCACATTGGGAATCGCATCCGCTATCCTGGATGCCGCAGCCCTCTCCTTCCTGGGGCTTGGAGCGCAACCACCGATGGCAGAATGGGGCACCATGTTAGGCGCCGAGCGCAACCAGGTCTTTACCTCGCCTCACCTGGTATTCTTCCCCGGGATTGCCATCATGATCACCGTTTTGTCCTTCAACTTGCTTGGGGATGGGTTGCGAGATGCAATTGACCCACGCCTGGCTCAAAGCGGCTATTAGCCAATAAGGTACGATCTAGCCATTACACGATTCGAAAAAAGTGGGCAATAATAAACTAAAGGGTTCACCAGATAGCTAGCGGTGAACCCTTTTTGATTTCCTCAAGCTTATGATCTGGTTAGAGGTGCGCCAATTGATGAGCTTTTTGCAATTTCGATATACAATTAACTACCTTTGACATTCTAGATTACCCCAGCTACAATGGTAATCATCGTGTGGATTCCTTAAGGAATATACTTATGAGCTTGTATTTTCGACATCTCATCCAGCCCCGGCAAGATTGGGTTATAGCGCGAAGGATGCTACCTTGAGCGCCTGGCCTGGCAAATTTGTGATCGGGTTGACAGGTAATATTGCCACAGGCAAAAGCGTCGTGCGCAAAATGTTCGAGCACTTAGGCGCCTATGGGATCGACGCAGACGCGCTCGCTCACCGCGCCATTGCCAAGGGCGCGCCCGGTTATAAGCCTGTGTTGGACATGTTCGGGAAGTGGTTGTTGGATCCCGATGAACAGATCGACCGGTCACGCCTTGGGAAAATCGTCTTTGCTGATGCGGGCGCTTTAACCGGCCTGGAAACCATTGTTCATCCCCTGGTTCGAGAAGCGGTGGACATCCTGGTGCGTCGTTCCAAGCAGAACGTCATCGTCCTCGAAGCCATTAAGCTGCTCGAATCCCCTGTGCGAGAGAAATGTGACCGGATCGTAGTAACCTACGCACCGGAAGGCGTTCAACTCAGCCGCCTGGTGGATAAACGCAAGATGACGCCTGAAACTGCCAGGGAGAGGATCGCAGCGCAACCTCCTCAAAGAGAAAAGATTACCGCCGCCGATATCGTGATCCGTAACGACGGCACGTTCGAGGATACCTGGCTCCAGGTAAGCGCAGCCTGGCAAGAACTCTTCCCGCAGGAGGAGATGGCCTCGGATCTGCCTTCAGAGCGCAGAGAAATGCTGGTTGAGCGAGCCCGTCCCAGCGAGGCGGCAGAAATCGCTGCTTTTATTAATCGTTATCCTGATAAAAAGCATCCTTTAAGCGCTGCGGATATCATGGCATGCTTTGGAGAGAAAGCATTCTTACTGCTAAAGGTCAGCGGCAAGCTGTCAGGGTTGGCAGGTTGGCAAGTGGAAAATCTGGTCTCCCGAACGGATTCTGTTTACCTGGACCCTGCTTTGCCGGCACCGGAAGGGATGCGCCTTATCCTGAATGAAGTAGAGCGTTCCTCCCGAGATCTTCAATGCGAGGTTTCACTCTTGTTCTTACCGCCCAAGCTCGCCCGCCGGGAAGACACCTGGCGCGGGTTGGGATATGAAGCTCGCACTATTCAAAGCCTTGGGGTGCGGGCATGGCAGGAAGCTGCTCAGGAATCCATGCCAGATGGAACAGTGTTATTGTTCAAGCAATTGCGTAAGGACAGGGTGTTACGGCCGGTATGAGCTTACCTGATCTGCTATTGGCTATCCAAAGTTCAAGTCAAATAGCATGGGGAAACGTCCGGACAGCAGGATTTGTTCTGTGTATGATTTGATCATTGCCTTTTATAATAACTTGGTTTTCCTTTTTGAACGTTTAGATTGGGTAGACGTGGTCGACATCATGTTGGTCACCATGATCTTCTTCAGCATACTGCTCCTTCTGCGAGGCACCCAAGCCATGGTGCTGTTGAGGGGCGTGCTCCTGCTGGTAGCCCTGGTAGGTCTACTGAATAGCCTGGAGGTCCTGCCAGCATTTTCATGGCTGGCCAGCAACGCTTTGCCTGCCCTGGTTATCGCCATCCCGGTGATCTTTGCGCCTGAAATCCGCCGGGGATTAGAACGCCTCGGCCGAGCTGGCACCCTGCTCTCAACAACCAATGCCAGTTCGGATAGTGAGAGCGCCATTTCAGCTGTTGTTACGGCTGCCATCCGGCTTTCTGACCGCAAGCACGGAGCTCTGATCGTCATCCAACGCCTGGACAGCCTGGATGAGTACGTTCGTACAGGAGTTCCCTTGAACGCTCGAGCGACGCCAGACTTGCTTATGCAGATCTTTTTCCCGAACACTCCATTGCATGATGGGGCTGCTATTATCGCCGGATCACAAATTCTAGCTGCTTCCTGCGTGATGCCCTTATCTGCGAGTGGTGTCCTGACCCGTTCTCCCGAGCGGCGTATGGGGTTGCGCCACAGGGCTGCCCTGGGTATTTCGGAGGTCAGTGATGCGGTTTCTGTGATCGTATCTGAAGAAACGGGCATTATCTCCGTCGTGCACGGTGGTCGAATGATCCGCAGGCTGGATTCGGAGCGCCTGGAGAATATCTTAAGAGCTTTCTACTGGCCTCTAAAAAGCAAGAAAGGCATGAGTCGCTTAATATCGCGCCTTATTCCGGAACAACCTCGCCGTAAACGAGAGGAAGGATAGATAGAATTGGTAGTCTTGAGATGGTTAGGTAAAAATGTCGGTACTTTGGTGATGGCATTCATCTTATCGATGGTTGTCTGGATTTCTGCAGTTGTGGCAGCCGATCCAAATGTGGAACAGGCCTTGAACAGGCCTGTGACCTTGGAAGTTGAAGATCTCCAGCCGGGGCTCTTGATTATGAATGAGATCCCAGGCCAGGTGCGCATCACGTTGAACGCGCCGAACTCTCGCTGGCGTGTTCTGACCGGCGACCCCCGCTCGGTCCGGGCCTGGATTGACCTGGAAGGCATGGGCCCCGGAGAGCATTTGGTTCAAGTTGATGTTCAGCCTGCCATTAGCCCGGTAAGGGTAGCTAGCGTGGACCCGGCTGAAATCCTGATTGTCCTGGAGCCTGAAGTGATGCGGGTTGATCCAATCGAGCTGGTGGTGGAAGGTGAGCCAGCCTTGGGTTATATGGCAGCGCCTGCTACAATAGAGCCTGAGGAGGTGACGATCACCGGTCCATCCAGCCGGGTGAGCCTGGTACAGGAAGTACAGGCTTATCTTGAGATCGCTGGAGAACGACAAACCGTTGAGGCGAGTCTTCCCCTGCGTGCTCTAGATGCCCAAGGAGAAGAGGTCGAAGGCGTTACTTTGACGCCTGCTTCGGTATCTGTCGTCCAGCCGATCACTTTGCTAGGAGGCTACCGCAACGTCATCGTCCGGGTGGATACCCAGGAGACTTCGCCTGCTCCGGGGTACCGGCTGACAAATATCGTCGTTACCCCTCCTTCCGTGATTGTATTTTCCAGCGACCCTCGCCTGGTGGAGGCGTTACCCGGATATATCGAGACCCAACCCCTTGACCTGACCGGAACAGAAGAGGATATCGAAACCTTGCTGGAATTGATAACCCCGGAGGGTATTACGGTGGTTAACGATCAAAAAGTCCTCGTGCAGGTCAGCATTTCGCCCATCGAAAGCAACTTGAGGATAGCTGTGCCTGTAGAGGTGATCGGCTTGGCGCCCGGAGAGATGGCTTTGGTTTCCCCTCAGTTGGTGGATGTAATTCTTTCCGGCCCGGTGCCTGTCCTGGACGGCCTCAAACCGGGTGATATCCGGGTGGTGGTCGATATCAACGGCCGTGAGGATGGAGTTTACCAGCTCAATCCGACAGTCTCGCACCTCCCGAATCGCCTTCGAGTGGAGTCCATCCAACCTTCCAGTGTGGAGGTTACGATAGGGCCTGAGCCTACCCCAACGGTTACGCCCGCTGTAACCGTGACCCCGACGGTCTCACCATGAGAAAGCCAGTCGTTGCATTGGTTGGGCGACCGAACGTGGGAAAGAGCACCCTCTTCAACCGCCTGGCAGGCGAGCGCCTGGCTGTTGTGGATGCTACTCCCGGTACCACGCGTGACCGTTTATTCGCGGAAGCGGATTGGGCAGGGGTTGTTTTTGATATTATCGATACGGGGGGAATCGATCCTACGCAAACCGGTCCTGGGCGAAAAACCGAGCCTCTATCAGTTGGCTCTGCGGATTTCATCCAACAGATCCGAGAGCAGGCGGAGGTTGCTGTCCGTGAGGCCGACGCAGTTATCCTGGTAACCGACGCAGAAAGCGGAGTGACGCCTGCTGACCAGGAAGTTGCCGCCATCCTGCGCCGGTTGCAGAAAGAGGTGGGGGGAGAGAAATTACCGCCGGTTCTCCTGGCAGTCAATAAAGCAGATAGCGAGACGCGTCGGGTGCAGGCCTTACAGTTCTACGAGCTGGGCCTGGGCGACCCCTATCCAATCTCTGCACTGCACGGAACGGGGACGGGAGACCTCTTGGATGCTTTGGTAGCTACGTTTAAAGATCAGGGTGTCGAAGAAGAGGATGAATCGGTCAAGATTGCGATCGTTGGAAAGCCTAATGTCGGCAAATCCAGCCTGTTGAACCGTCTGCTGGGCCAGGAGCGCGCCATCGTCAGCGACATCCCTGGGACAACCCGCGATGCTGTTGATACACAGCTCATTTTTGAAGGCGAACCCCTTACCTTAATCGACACGGCTGGTATTCGGCGCAGGGGTCGGATCGATCCGGGAGTCGAGAAGTACTCGGTTTTACGCTCCTTGAAGGCCATCGAGCGCTCGGATGTTGCCCTGCTCCTAGTGGACGCCACCAGCGGGGTAACAGCTCAGGACGCTCATATCGCAGGCTTTATCCTGGAAGCCTGGAAATCAACCGTTGTGCTGGTGAATAAATGGGATGCCATCGTGAAAGACACCTATACCATGGATGAGTTCACCAAACACGTCCGCCAGGAGTTGAACTTCCTGGATTATGTGCCCGTGCTCTTTATATCGGCATTAACCGGGCAGCGAGTGAACCAGGTATTGCCACTCGCGTTGCGAGTGCAGGAGCAGCGTCTCGTGCGGATGTCCACCTCGCAGATCAACCAGGTCCTGCAAAAAGCGCAGGACCAACATGCTGCCCCATCCCATGCAGGACGCCAACTCAAGATCTATTACGGGACCCAGGTCCGCAGCGACCCGCCAACATTCCTCATGTATGTCAATGATCCTAAGCTGGTCCACTTTAGTTACCAACGATTCTTGGAAAACCGCTTTCGAGAAGCCAACAATTATCTAGGGACTCCTATCAGGCTGGTTTTCCGCGCCCGACGGTGATCATATTTATTACAATTAAGCACAATCAAGCCCCTTTCGGATTTGTTAGGTATTCATGGGGGATTCCCAACGAACCTCTCAATATCCCTTGCTCAGCCTGTCTTCCGGTTATATAATGCCAGTATCTTTTTCCTTGTAGGTACCTGAGTCTGTGGATGATATAAAGTCTAAACCCATTACTGAGCCAGGTTTGCTTCGGGAACGGCGATCGGGGCTTCCTAGCTTTATCATCGATATACTTGAAACGTTGATCTTAGCGGTGATCTTATTCGTCGCCATCAACGCTATATCTGCCCGTATCCGTGTGGATGGTTCCAGCATGGAACCCACATTACATGGCGGGGAGTACGTCCTGGTAAATAAATTGAGCTACCGCTTGGGGCAGCCCGAATATGGCGACGTGATCGTGTTTTATTACCCCCGTGACCCCCAACAAGAATATATCAAGCGAGTGATCGGGTTGCCGGGTGACAAGGTCGACATCAGCGATGGTAGTGTGTTTGTTAATGGCGTCCTGCTGGAGGAACCCTATATCGCAGCTGCACCCATTTATCCTGGTAGCTGGTTGGTGCCCGATCACTCACTTTTCGTACTTGGAGATAACCGCAACAACTCATCCGACTCGCATAGCTGGGGAGCGGTTCCCGTCAGTTACGTTGTGGGAAAGGCAATTCTCGTTTATTGGCCTCCCCCGGCCTGGGGTATGATAGAACATCAAGGGTATGCTGCAGTAGAACAGGAGCTAAATCGATGACAAACGTGGAAAATGGGACACAAGAAATTCCTGTTTTGTGCTCCGAATGTAAGGCCGGCCTCCTACGGCTGCGCTACCTGACCTATTTTACCTGGCTGGACGAGGAACTGATAACCGTTCCAAACTTTCCCGCCTGGGTATGTGATATGTGCGGGCGGCGTGATTACGACGCGCGCGCCATCAGCTGGCTGAACACGATCCTGAACCCGGTTGCCGGGCGTAAACTCTCCTCCCGGCGTCGTAAGAGCACGCCTTCTCATCTAGATCTATCGCAAACGTAACAATTCTAGCAGCGCCTTATTCCTGGTTGATGAAGGTCAGCAGGAGTGGGCGCGCCAGCAACAACGCCGCCAGCGTTTTACCATCCTGGATCTCGCCTCTTTCAGCCATTTCATATAACTGTTTTACTGGCATCTGTTCCACTTCCAGAAACTCGTCATCGTCCATTTCAAGCGGGGCCGGTTTTAAACCGGTCGCCAGGTAGATATACATATATTCTGTAGAATACCCGGGGGCCAGAAAGAACTCTCCGATATTCACCAGGTCAGTAGCTGACATTCCGATCTCTTCCCGGATCTCCCGGTGGGCGCACACCTCCGGGAGTTCCTGCTCATCCAGCGTGCCTGCCGGCAGCTCTACGAGCACCTCTCCCCCAGCATGCCGGTACTGCCGGACCAGCCAGATGCGTCCTTCACCGTCCAACGGGATGATGGTAACAGCATTACTGTGTTGAACGATATCTAACGTACCTTGCCTGCCGTCCGGCATTTCCACCAGGTCTTTACGGACTTTGAAAGCCCGGCCATGATAAACCGTATCGGATTGAATTAATTCAAATTTGTCCATGGTATCAAATTTAAGGTGTGCGGCGCAACGTCGCACACCCTAATTCCTTATATAAGAAAGGGTTTCGTACAATCCCTAGGGGATATACAGGGTTTGCCCGGCCGAGAGCGTAAATGGTTCGCTAAGCTCGTTTGCCCAAGCGATCCGATAGGGATCCACGTCTCCAAATTGGCAGGCAATCGAGAAGATGGTGTCACCGGCTCGCACCGTGTAATCCGTAGGATGGGATTGTAAAGCGCGCGGCCCTGGCCATTCACCGGCCGACTGCGGGATCCTTAATACCTGTCCAGGTTGGATTTGAGAGTTTGGTCCCAGGCTGTTAGCGCTGAGAAGGTCGCTCGGATTGATATTGAACCTACGGGCCAGGCAGAAGGGGAATTCACCCTTTTGTACGGTGTAGGTTTCAGGCACTCCCTGCGTTGGCTCGGGTATTCCACCTCCCCGTGGAGCTGGAGGCTCGGGCTGTGGCTCAGCTACCTGCTCTTGGGCAGCGGGCGCTTCAGCAGGTTGTTCGGCCGGCGGCTCACTGGGTTGTCCTTCAACCGGTTCGGTGGTGGGAGCTTCTACGGCTGGGGCTTCTGGCGTGACTTCTTGAATGGGAGCTCCACCGCCCATGGCAATGGCTGTTTGAGTGGCGATCGTCTCAAAAAGCCCCATAGTTTCTGTGCCCGCTCCTGGTATCGGAAATCCCCCTTCCTCCACCGTTGCAGTAGGCTCAGGCGCTGTCGAGGCCGGAAGCCGGCAGCCTGCCAACCCGATTGCAAGCAAACCAATCAGGAAAACCAGGAGGAAGTGCTTTATCTTCATCTTTCTATCTCCTTAGCTGTTGTTAGGTCACAATTCTGACCGGAAAATCAAAATGCTGTGAGTAGAGCACTAAACAAGCAAATTATTTTCGCTACTTGCATGATACTAGCACAATCCAATACCTCCGTCAAGCGAGTAGTGGATTGCATTTTTGTGTAGTTAAAGTTGATAGCGGCTTAACGGTTCCAGTAACCGAACTCGCTTACTCTTACCGTCAGTTGGTCTGTCTCGTCCGAGCCAATATAGATACCCAGGTAGCCTTCTGGGAAGGAGTCATCTTGAAATTCAGCGACTTTGACCCCGTTCACATACAGCTCGAACAGGTTCCCGGTTGCCATGACGCCGACCCGGTTCGTTTGTCCGGCGCCGCGAAGGATGGCAGAATGCTCGGTCCAGTTGATATGGGTGGTCCATAGGCCGCGCGGTTCCACGCTTCCATCCCATTCGCTGAAGGAATATCTACCATCGCAGCTTATGCCAAACAGGTATCCGCGGTCGGCTGGGTTGCGTTCGGGAATGCGCACGATCAAGCCAAAGTGATCGGAACCCGAGCAAGCTTCAAAGGCCCCGGAAACCTCGGCATAAAAATTTACCAGGCTTGGCAGGGTAGCCAGGCGCCAGCCAGCCGTTCCCGTCAGTGCGGTGACATACATGCGCTCGTCACGAAAACTAGCGCTGGTGAAGTCGTCAGCGCCGGTCGGCCAATATTGGCTGCTGCTCATCGTATCCCTCACAGTTGGAGCGCCAAGCTGGTCGCGGGGGTCAGTTCCGGCGGGCAGGGCCGTGGCAGCCACCATGGTTGCGGTTGGAGGGCTGGTGGGGCTGGGTTGAGGGGTGGCGGTAGGCTCCTGGGTGGGCGTAGGTTCCAGGGTAGGGGAAGGGGATGGAACGAGAGCCTCGGTAGGGACCGGGGTGGGGGGCGCTTCTGTGGGTAGAGCTGCTAGCGTTTGTTGGACGATGGTGGCGATCAAATCCATGGTGGGAGTAGGCGCAGGCCCAGGGGCAGAGGTACAGGCGACCAATAGGAGACCTGTCAGGAAGGTAAAAGCAACCAGCCTGGCTACTATTTGTTTGTTAAAGGGAGACATAGTTATTTCCTCATCATCTATATATAACATTCCAGGGTCACGTTATCTATATTTTAGCCGTCTTATATTACCGATGGATGGCAGGCTTATTTTGAGCTGGTAATTCGTTGTTACAGTTTTGTAACCTGCAAGGCTGCCTTCATCCGCCGGAGTCCTTCTTCTAACACACTTCGTGGGCAACCAAAATTCAAGCGCACGAAACCTTCACCGCCCTTTCCAAAGGTAGCTCCATCGTTAACTGCTACCCGTCCATTCTCAAGGAAATGCTGATAGGGGTTTTTTTCTTCCAGGCCAGATTCCCTGCAATCCAGCCAGGCAAGGTAGGTGCCTTGCGGCTTGACCATATTTATCTCCGGTAGTTCCTCTTGCAGGTAGATGGAAAGGAAATTACGGTTATCTTCCAGGTAGGCCAATAGTTCGTCCAGCCAGGCCTGGCAATGGCGGTATGCAGCCAGGGCGGCTGCCAGTCCCATAAGATTCACCCAGCCAACCAGGCCATTTTCTGCCTTGATAAACCTTTTCCGAAGCTCCCGGTTTTGTATAACCGCGAAGGAAAACTGTAACCCAGGCATGTTGAAGGTCTTCGTTGGGGCCATGAGTGTGATGCAGTTATCGGCTATCTCTGGAGAGAGAGAGGCGATAGGAACATGCTGCTCCCCGTTATATACCAGCTCGCAATGGATCTCATCCGAACAGATCACAACCCCTGCTTCCAGGCAAGCTGCTGCTTTACGTTCGAGCTCTTGTGGTGTAAAAACCCTGCCCACCGGGTTGTGTGGGTTACACAGGATGAACAAGCGCGCCTGGTCATCCAGGCCGCGGGCAAAATCGTCCCAATCTGTTCTGTACTCACCCTGCGAGTCCTGCTGCAGCTCCACATCCCGCCGGGTTAACCCTGCATTGGAGGGAGCTTCCAAGATGGGAGGGTACATGGGTGTTTCGACGAGCACGCTGCCGCCCTGGCCAGAGAACATATGGCATGCCATATTGAATCCCCGCGCTACACCCGGCAGGAATACCAGGTCGCCTGGATCGACCTGCCAGTTGTAATTGGTGGCCAGGCGCTCCTGGATGGCGCCTTTCAGCTCATCGAGTTCTTTTGAGTTGCCCACGATCCCCACCGGGTAACCGAACACGCCGTGCCTGGCTCGCGTTATCAAAGCCTCGACGATCTGCGGTGGTGATCTGAAGTCCATATCCGCCACCCACATCGGCAGGATGTCTTGGGGGTAATTGTTCCACTTGATGCTGTCTGTATCTCGCCGCTGGGGACAGGTGTCAAAGTCATATGCCATGATCGCTCCGTTGGGAAGGGCTAATGCGGGTTTTTATACTCCAATTGTTTCAGGCCAATCGCTTAGTATTATAAAGGATGAAGGACAGGTAAGCACAACCCGGCCTCAACCCGCTACTCGTCAAAGGAAAATTTCACCGTATGGACTGCTGAGGGGAATCAAATGAGGGAAAATTGTGTAAAGATACGGGGTCGTTTCAATAAAGCCCCAAATGCAACTATTAAGAGGCAAGCCTGAGACTTCCTCAGTGTTGCAACAAGACACTAACTTTCCCTCAATAACATTGTAGCAGAAGTGTTTAAAAGTTCAAGTTAATAATTCCTAAACTGCCTTTAGACCGAATTAAAATCTCTCTGGATTACGGTTAAAATTTACCCATGAAATGTGTGGCCTATCTTACAGCGTTCTCAAACTTTAGACAGCTGGCATCTCTGCTCTGCTGGGGGATTCTTTTCACAGCGGGTTGCCAGACTAAAGAGAGTATGCCTCAAACTGTTGAGCTGGCGCGGGCGCCATCCGTAACAGCTTCTCCAGCGCCAAACCTTGCCAGCACTCCAGTCCCTTCTCTTCCTGCGGTCTTGCCATCCCCATCGCCGCCTCAAGATAGCATCCTTCAATTGAAGGTATGCTCACCGTTAGAGGGGGTTCTGGTTGACCAATTGGCGGAACATATCTCCAACCCTTTCAGCCCACCCCCAGCCGGCTCTGATGACCCTCACCAGGGCGTTGATCTGGCTGATACCGGCGTGGAAGGAATAGCTCGCCAGGGGTTGCAGGTCAACAGCGTCTTGCCTGGCCAGGTGGCCGCTGTGATCCAGCAACGCTTTCCTTATGGCAACGCTCTGCTGGTAGAGAGCCGGCTAGATAGCTTGCCTGTAGATTGGCTTGCCCGCCTTGCTTTGCCAGGGCATGAGGAGTCGCCCTCTGCAGGCACGACTCTCACCTGCCCGGAGCCATCGATCGAACCGGAATGGGACAACGAGAACCATTCGCTCTACCTGCTCTACGCACACTTGCAATCACCGCCGGTATTTGAATTGGGGGACGAGATCGGTTGCGGTCAAATGGTAGGTCGCATCGGTAGCAGCGGCAATGCCCTAAATCCTCACCTGCACCTGGAGATACGGACTGGGCCCGCCGGCGCTCGCTTTGCCTCCATGGCTCATTACGATCCGTCCGCCTCTATTGATGAAATGGCGGCCTACTGTACCTGGCGCGTGAGCGGCGATTTCAGGTTATTGGATCCTATGAGCTTATTCTCTCTTCCTTAACGTCTTTTTCACCCGGATCATGTGGATAAGCGTGTATAATCTTGCCGGTTTGGAGAAGTGCATTTGTCAAAGAGAACCATACTCCGCAAGCTTACACCAGTTTCCCTCTTATTCTGGTTGCTTCCTGCTTTAGCCTGTAATTATCCATTTGCAGATTCAAATGGCTCGATCTCCCAGGAACAGGCACGGGAGACGATTGTCGCGCAGCTGGTTGCCACCGCCTGGGAGCTTCACAGGCCGACCGAATCGCTTCCTACACTTGCTGACCCAGCACCCATAGAGACCAGCGCACCTTCATCCCCTGCCGAGCCTGTTATCGAGGCTACTGCGGTCCCACCGGCTGGCGTCCCTGGTGACCTGGTCTCCGACCCCTATTATTTCTACTATTCCGTACAGCCAGGGGACACCCTGGAAGGGCTGGCGGGTCGTTTTGAGGTGGATGCTTCTGAAATCAGCTCCAGTGAATGGATTGCAACCGGGAGCCTCTTACCACCCGGTCAGCTGCTGGTTATCCCTGACCTTTTAGAATCCTTTGCCCCTTTGCATGCGCTTTTCCCGGATAGCGAGGTAGTCTTCTCTCCTACCAGTATAGATTTTTCGATCGATCGTTTCATTTACGACTCTGGCGGGTACCTGAGCCATTACACAGAGAGTATGGATGAAGAGTTGTTAACTGGAGCCCAAATCGTCAGGCGGGTTGCCTACGACACATCCACCAACCCGCGCCTTTTGCTGGCCTTGTTGGAGTACCGCTCTGGCTGGGTCCGAGGCCAGCCCGTCAACGAAGAAGCAGAAAATTACCCGCTAGGGTTTTATGTCCCTGAGTACACCGGGCTGTATAAAGAACTTGCCCTGGCGGCTAAACAGCTCAACACCGCCTATTATGCCTGGCGTAACGGAGACCTCACGCAGCTCAGGTTCCCGAATGGCGGCAGTCTGCGCCTGGACCCTCAATCCAACGCCGGCAGCGTGGCTGTCCAGTACGTATTTGCCCGGTTTTTCAGCCAGAACCTGTGGGAGGAGGCCCTATATGGGGCAAGCAGCTTCAACTCATTATATGAACAGATGTTTGGTGACCCCTGGATCCGAGCTGAACGTGCAGGCGACCTCTTTCCTGCCGGCTTGACCCAGCCGACTCTTGAGTTGCCTTTTCTCCCTGGCGAGCGTTGGGCGCTGACCGGCGGGCCGCATATCACCTGGAATACCGGCACGCCACGTGGGGCCGTAGACTTCGCTCCCGTAACTGGTGAGCCGCGCTGTGCAGTTTCCCGGGCCTGGGTAACTGCCTCCGCATCCGGGGTAGTGGCCCGTTCAGAGCGCGGAGTCGTGGTGATTGATCTGGATGGAGACGGCTTCGAACAGACCGGTTGGTCGCTGGTTTACCTGCATGTGGCAGAAAGCGGACGTGTGCCAGCCGGTACATGGGTCGAAGTGGACGACCCAATCGGGCACCCATCTTGTGAAGGCGGCACTTCCACGGGCACGCATGTGCACCTGGCCAGAAAATACAACGGAGAATGGCTGCCCGCCAGTGGGATGGCGCCCTTCATTTTGAGCGGCTGGGAAGTTCAGGCCGGAGAGCGGGCTTATGAAGGATATCTGGTGAAGGGAAATCAGGTCGTCAGCGCTCGACCGGACGGCTCACGGTCCTCCAGCATCACTCGCTAGAAAGTCCTTACAGTGAATGGCACAAGGAACAACAGAAGTGCACAACCTGCTAACAGTATCAGGACAACCCCGATCCATCCAAGGATGATGCCCGCTCGCGCCATGCTCTCTCCCGAATATTCGTGAGGTTTGGCGAGGATCTCTCTACG
>CAZAQS010000003.1:0-67252 GCA_964486825.1 uncultured Anaerolineaceae bacterium
ATCCAAAAGGGGCTGTCTGAAGGTTATTTTCAGACAGCCCCAAGTAATGCTTGTATACGACCTAGGTCGTATGCAGGAGGATCGGGAGTGGCTCGCTCAGGTATCGCTGCGCCGCGCCAAACCTTCCGGGTCCAGCAGAACGATGGCATGCTTCTCGACCCGCAGCAGGCCTTCTTCTTCCAGACTGCGCAAGGCCCGGCTGAGCACATCCCGCACCGTGCCCAGGCGATTGGCCATCCTGTCAAAGGTGGTCCAGGCACGCCGCGGGACGATCAATTGACCCCCGGAATATTCGGCGTTCTTGAGCAGTGTGTGTGCCAGGCGAGCTTCCACACTCCGCAATGATAGGTCTTCGACCAGCCCAATATAGTAAAGGATGCGCTGGCCCAGGCTGCGAATAATGGATAGGGCCAGCTCAGGGTGTCGAGCTATCAGGTTCAGGATGTCCGCCTTTTCAATGGCCCAGACCTGCACCGTTTCGAGCGCAACCACAGTCCCTGGATAGTTTGTGTCGGTGAGAATTGCGACATCACCAAATACATCCCCCTTCTTCAAGAAGAGCAAGGCCTGTTCTCGCCCTTCTGGCGAGATACGCGAAGCTTTGACCCAACCGGACTCCAGGATATAGAGCCAGTTGGCAGGCTCACCTTCCATGAAGATGACCTGACCTTCCTCGAACTGGCGTGGAACGGCCACGCTGGCCAGAGCGGTTTGTACGTGTGCAGGCAGCTCGTTGAAGTGACGGACGATTGATAATGCCTGTATGGCGCGTTCCACGTCCTGGGAGGTGGTGTTGTGAGGAGTAGAGTGGCTCATTTTTTAGACCAGGGCCTGTTCACCTATTGTATCACCGCCAAACATACCAAGCCATCATCAAGATATTAACGGTTATAATTTATGTTCCCTGGGGAAAGATCTGGACGGGGAAAACAAGTAAACAAGGAAAGCAATGGACATTGGTACTGTACAAAACATTGATTTAGATGAGCAAATGCGCTCGGCTTACCTCGATTATGCCATGAGCGTGATCGTATCGCGCGCCCTTCCCGACGCGCGCGACGGCTTGAAGCCGGTCCACCGGCGCATCCTGTACGCCATGCACGATATGGGTATCCGCCCCAATACAGCTTATAAGAAATCCGCCCGTATCGTCGGTGAGGTGCTGGGTAAATACCATCCGCATGGCGATTCGGCTGTTTACGAAGCCATGGCCCGCATGGCACAGGATTTCTCCCTGCGCTACCTGTTAGTAGATGGACAGGGCAACTTCGGCTCCATAGACGGCGACGCACCCGCTGCCATGCGCTATACTGAAGCCCGCCTGCATCCTATGGCAGGCGAAATGCTAGCTGACCTGGAGCAGAATACGGTCGATTTCGTAGACAATTTTGACGGTTCACTGCAGGAGCCATCCGTGCTGCCCTCCCTGCTGCCCAATATGCTTCTGAACGGCTCCTCCGGGATTGCCGTGGGCATGGCTACCAATATCCCACCCCATAACCTGCGCGAAGTGGCCTCCGGCATCATCTTCATGATCGATAACTACGGCCGCGAAGATGGGACGGTAGATATCGACGAGCTGCCCTTCGACGACCTGGTCAAGCATATACCTGGGCCCGACTTTCCCACCGGTGGCATTATCATCGGCATGGAGGGTATCCAGCAGGCCTATAGCACCGGGCGCGGACGCCTGGTCTTGCGCGGGTTGGCCCATATCGAGGAGATGGGCGCCAACCGTCACCGTATCGTCATTACGGAAATCCCCTACCAATTGAACAAGACCAACCTGCTCGAGCGCATCGCCGAACTTGCCCGCGATGGCCGGCTGGACGAAATCTCGGACCTGCGCGACGAATCCGACCGCCGCGGAATGAGCATCATCATCGAGCTCAGGCGCGGCGCCCAGCCCACCAAAGTCCTCAACCAGTTATATAAGTTCACCCCCTTGCAGTCTACCTTCGGCGTCCAGATGCTCGCCCTGGTAGACGGAGAGCCGCGCCTGCTGCCCCTCAAACGCGCCATGCAAATCTTTATCGACCATCGCCGGGAGGTGATCGTCCGGCGGTCTCAGTTCCAGCTCGATAAAGCCCGGGCGCGCGCCCATATCCTGGAAGGCTTACTGATCGCCCTGGCAAACCTGGATGAGGTCATCCGCACCATCCGGGAATCGGCCGATGCGGATGTTGCTCGCGACCAACTCATGAAGCGCTTCAAGCTGTCCGAGTTGCAGGCCCAGGCCATCCTCGACTTGCAGCTTCGCCGCCTGGCGGCCCTGGAGCGGCAGAAGATCCAGGATGAGCAGACCCAGGTCAGGCAGCGCATCGTTGAGCTGGAAGACCTGCTGGCTACCCCACGCAAGGTTCTTGCCTTGATCAAGGGCGACCTGGAAGGGATTGCTGATAAATACGGTGACGACCGGCGCACTCGTATCGCGCCCGAAGCTCACGAGACCTTCCGGGAGGAAGACCTGGTCGCCCAGGAGGATATCCTGGTAAGCATTACGCAAAGGGGCTATATCAAGCGGGTGCTTGCCAAGAGCTTTAAGGCCCAGGCCCGCGGCGGCAGGGGCGTTACCGGGCACACGACCCGGGACGAGGACGAGATTTTGATCGTGTTCCCAGCCCGGACTCTGGACACCTTGCTCTTCTTTTCGGATCGCGGTAAAGTCTATTCCGAAAAGGCTTACCAGATCCCAGACGCCGATCGCACGGGCAAGGGCATCCCTATGGTGAATGTCCTCGCCCTCGAAGCTGGGGAGACCATTACCGCCGCCGTGCCTGTCCCGGTCTTCGATGCGCAGACCTACTGCACCATGGCGACCCTGTCCGGGCGCATCAAACGCGTCCCCCTGTCCGAATTTGCCTCCGTGCGCCCGTCCGGGATGATTTCGATCTCCCTGACCAAAGGCGATGAGTTAGGCTGGGTGCGCCTGACCAACGGCCAAAACGATATCATCCTGGTAACCGAAAAGGGGCAGGCGCTGCGTTTTTCCGAGCAAGCGATCCGCTCCATGGGCCGGCAGGCAGCCGGTGTGACAGGCATAAGGTTATCACGCGGCGACCGGCTGGCCAGCATGGAAGTGGTCGAGCCAGAGGCCGACCTCCTGGTCATCACTGCCAGAGGCTTTGGCAAGCGCACCTCCTTGGAGGAGTACCCAGCAAAAGGACGCGGGACGGGCGGAGTCAAGACCATCGACCAGAAAGCCCTCTCTAGTATTGGCCCGATCGTCTCTGCCAGGGTAGTACAGCCTGCTGACGATCTGACCATCATCTCGGCCGGAGGCCTGATCCTGCGCACAAAGGTACGCGCCATCAAACAGGCAAGCCGCGCCACGCGCGGGGTGCGCCTGATCGAGTTACAGGCCGGCGACCATGTGGCCTCCCTGGCTCGCATCTCTGAGGCAGACCTTAAAAAAGTCGGCGCGGGCTAATTTATTCTTGTATGGAGAGAGAATCAGGGTAAAAAGGGAGGCGCGATCCGTTCGGTCACCAATAAAAAGAAGCTGCTCAAAATACAAGACATCAACAGGATCATCACCGCGACGATGAAGCGCTGTACGGGCGTCATACCCAGGAAATAGCTCTTGCGCGGGGCAGCGGATTCCTTGAAGGCATATACATCCTGCTCTGGCCGCTCTTCCAGCCCTTCATCAAACGAATACTCTCCAGCCTCTGCTCGAAATTCTTCAAACATATCCTACCTCCAAAGAACGGCCTGTCTTATGCCAACGGCGCCAGGCGTACCTCACCCACGTGGATCAAAACCGTTTCACCCGCGCGTGTCTTGAGCCGGAGAGAGCCATCCGGCGCCAGGCCGATCACCTGGCCCTCGTGAACCGGGATGGGTAGCCCTTCCAGGTCCTTCGGCAGCCCGTCTTTCCCAGGGCTCTGTCCTGGGGAGACCTGCACCCACTCGCCTCGGAAAGCCAGGCGTTCTTCCCAGGCTTGCAAAAATGCCTGGGAGGCCAGGCGCGGCCGCCATTCCAACAGGTTCGCCAATACGCCGTGCAGCAGCTCTACCCGCTCGACCGGGTGACCCGCTATGGACTCGACGCAGGTAGCGGGAAAGCGCAGCCGCGTGTCCTCCATGACGGAGGCGGGTGCAACGTTTATGCCAATCCCCAGGATCAGCGCGCTCATCTGGCTCCCGGACCATTGGGCTTCCACCAGCACCCCGCTGACCTTGCGGCGCTCCAGCAAGACATCATTAGGCCACTTGATCTTGGGACTTAATCCATACAGCATATGCAGCGCATCACAAACTGCCAGCGCACCCAGGGCGGTCAGGCGCGGCAGTACATATGCCCCTTCCTGATCGGGATAGAGCACCAGGCTGAAGGCCAGGCTTGCGCCGGCTGGGGTATGCCAGCTACGGCCCATCCGGCCGCGGCCGGCCGTTTGCTGGTCAGCTACCACCAGGGCCAGGTCAGGAGCACCTTCTTCAATCCAGCGGGCAGCCTCATCGTTGCTCGAGCTGGTCTTCTCGAAGAAGCGAACGCTGCCCAACCGCAGGTCGGCCAGTTTAACTTCCAGGCTAACTTGGTTCATAAACGCATTTTACCTCACAGGCTGGGTTTTTGAATCAACGCTTCGGAAAGGTTTTAGATCTTGCGTGTTATTTAGACAGGAGGTCTCAAATGTTCCTTATCGAAGTCCCTGGAGATCAGGTGGAAAGCAGGTTCTGGTCCCTGCGCAAGGCGCGGTTGAGGCCAATCAGGACGGTGAAGGCTATGAAGGTGATCAGGATCAGCGCTACACCCGCCGAGGCTGCCAGCGTCTGGGCGTCGATCTGGGCCGGTAGATCCAGGAGTGAAACCGATGTGACCAGCGCCAGCCCGTTCCAGACGGCATGCAGCAGGACAGCACAGAAAAAGATCACCACCAGGCGCAAGTAACGGCGGTGGCTCCAGGCTAAAGCCAGCGCCCAGCCCGTCAAGCCTGCCGTAAGGATATGCAACAGCCCGGTTCCCATCCGCAAGACGACCGAAGTGGTCCAATCCCCTCCGGTGGAAGTAAAGGCCAGGTTTTCGAACAGGGCAAAGCCGGCTCCGCTAATCAGCCCCCCGGTAAAGCCTTCTGCCGCAGACAGTCGCCGCCCGGCTAACAGCTACACCCCGATCGGCTTGAACAGCTTCTCGATCAGCGGCACGACCCCCGCGGTGAAGCTGAAAACAGTAAAGATAACCGCCGGCTGGGTCAGGTATGGACTGATCAGTGGTAGGGCCCGTTCAGGGGCATCGCGGAAATTCTCTAGCTGTTCGCCCAGGAGCATCAGCTCCTGGAGCAGGTCCGGGCGCAAGGATAGGTAAATAATGCCGATAACTACCAGGGAAAGGATGGCAAAAAGCTCGGCTGCCAAAGTCAGGAGTGGTCCGAGCACAAGCCCGCTGGCAAACACCCCCCAGGACCGCTGCAGCGAGCCGGTGGGCAAGCCCCTCCAACCCAGGTAAGCAAGCAGCAGGACCGGTAGCCCGACCGCCAGCACATGCAGCGGCGGCAGTAAGACCCATTCCAATACCCCGGACCTGGAAACGTAATCTCCCAGCAGGACCACCAGGATGATGACGAGCACCAACAGCACTGGCCTTGTCAAGCTCCTGGCGATCCTCCCCAGGCGCCCGGGTTCACCAGCCGGCCTCCCGATCAAGCGCAGCAGAGCGTACCAGGCCGAAGGCAACAACAAGAACGAGCTCAAAGCCGTCCCTGCCGAGATCAAGAAGATCGGAGTGGTATCGTAAAAGAAGACCTCGGGATTGTATACCTGCACCAACCCGAGCGTCACCAGCCCGGCAGCAAAGGAAAACAAGCTAAAGAATGCCAGCAGGCTAAGCGCGAGCTGGAAGACAGAAGGCCAGTGAGTAGGTGGCCGCGAAAGGTAGTCAGGATCAGGAGTTTGGTAGATGCCCGTATTTCTCATATCATCGGTGACCCTGCCTCTACGGAAGCCTGGGATTTCGTCCCAACTTGCCGGGGGACAGGGGATTCCCTCATTTATCTCTCTTCGATGGTAATGTCCTGGATCAGATCTCCGTCAGGCAGATCGCCGCCCTGAGCGGGGTTGCGAGGCGTCAACGACTCTGCCACCTCCATCCCTGAAATGACCTGTCCAAAGATTGTGTAACCGCCGTCCAGGTCCGAGATGGGCGCAAAAGTTATAAAGAATTGGCTGCCGTTCGACCCCGGTCCCGCATTCGCCATACCAACCAAACCTGGACGGTCGAAGTTCAAGCCGGCTGATATCTCGTTGTCGAAGGCGTAGCCTGGGCCGCCAAAGCCGGTGCTGGTCGGGTCGCCGCTCTGAGCGACGAAGCCGGGCAGGACCCGGTGGAACATGACCCCATCGAACCAGTCATTCTGGGATAAGAAAACAAAGCTATTGACCGCCATGGGAGCCTCTTCCGGAAATAGCTCGATCACGATATCCCCCTTGTTGGTATGCAAGGTGGCTTTGTATTGCTTTGCCAGGTCGATCACCTGCGGAGGACACTCGGTAAACTGTCGCTCTTCCAACTTGGTCATTTCCACCAGCGCAGAAACCGTATCTACGTTGGCAGGCACATTGCTAGGCCAGACACGGTCGTTGATCAGGAGGAAGGGTGTGCCAGGGATACCGATGCCTACCGCTTCATCCCAGGCTTCTTGAGCCATCGCTTCCATCTCGGCGCTGGTCAGGTCTGATGCAAACTGTTCCTGGTCCAGGCCCAGCTCGCCGGCCGCTTCCACCAGCCAGTCTTCGAATTCGGCTACATCCAGTGGGGCCCACTCGGATTGGCGCTCGAAGAGCAGGTCATGCATTTCCCAGAACTTATCCTGGTTTGCAGCGGACTCCGCCGCTTGAGCAGCCAGAGCTGCCTTATCATGGAATGGGTTCTCGGGCGTTCCAATTAACGGGTAATGGCGGAAAACCAACCGTAGATCGTCAGGGTATTGCTCCAGGAGTTGCGTCATCACGGACGCAAACTGTGCGCAGTATGGTCACTGAAAGTCGCTGTACTCGACGATGGTTACGGTCGCATTCTCAGGCCCTAAGCTGTGCTCGTCAGGCGTGATGTCTGGGAAGAGGGATAACTCTTCCGGGCTGGGAGTCGGTAATGCGCTGACAACTGTGCAAGCGGTCGTGAAGCTTGCCCCGCTTGCAGGCACGGGCGTATCCGTCGGCGGGAGGGGCGTGGGTTCCTCTTCATCTACAGGCGTCCGTCCTCCACAGGCTGCCAGCAAAAATCCCAGTAGTAACAATCCAATCCATCTTGTTCTTACCATAAATTATCTCCAATAATAAATTAAGCCAACCACCATCCCACAGCTCACCTTGCATTGAAGCGTGGTCGATCCCTCCTCATTTCTTCAAAAAGGTTTTGGGAAGATCGATTAATTGTACCAGCCCGTTTAGCTTCACGCAGCCTGGTTTTCTGGTAAACTGTTTCCGCTGTCTGGGTTATGCTTCGAGATGCACAAATGGGATCATATGCTTAAGCACGTTATCCTCATCGCCTGGGGCCTGGTCCTTGGCCTTTGCCTCACATCATGCTCCTCGCAAAGCCAGTCGACCGGATTTCAAGCTGACTCCGTGACTTCAACGTCAGCTCCCAGCCCGAAAGCTACCGGCACAGCCAGGCCTTCGGCGACAAGCTCCCTTGCGCCTACCCCGGCGGCCTCCGCTATGCCAACCCACTCTCCGCCCGCCATCCTGCCCAGCCCCACGCCTTTCGTCTGCCGGCAGCGCCAGGGACGCATCCTACAGGACCAGGTCTCAACGGATTTCTTACGCTATCCGATCGATTTCCGGGTTTACCTGCCGCCTTGTTACGACCAGGAGCCAGACCGGCGATATCCTGTGCTGTACCTTCTCCATGGGCAAAGCTATAACGACGACCAGTGGGAGCGCCTGGGAGCGGATGAGGCAGCGAACGAATTAATCTACCACGGAGAGGCTTCGCCTTTCATCATCGTCATGCCTCGTTATCGCATCTGGTACCAGCCAGACGAGCATAACTTCGGCATCGCTATGGTCGAAGTCTTGATCCCGCTTGTCGATTCAAGCTATCGCACCCTCCCGGATCGCCAGAATCGTGCTATCGGCGGATTGTCGATGGGAGCAGCTTGGGCGTTACACCTGGGCCTTTCTCAGTGGGAGCTATTCGGAGTGATCGGCCTGCACTCCCTGGCGCTCTTCTCCATCGACAGTCCACGCATCCCAGGCTGGCTGGATTCCATACCCACACCACAGCTCCCCCGCATCTATATCGATATCGGGGACAAGGATACAAAAGCCCTGATCGATTCAACCATATGGTTCGAGGAAACGCTTACTAAGAAAAATATCCCCCATGAATGGTACCTGTTCTCGGGATATCACGAGGAGAAATACTGGCAGGAACATACCCGGCAGTATCTCCGCTGGTACACGCAGGACTGGTAGGCAGTTACCAGGACTGCCGTGGCAGGTCTTGGTGTTATAATCGCCAGCATGACCCTAACCAAAGAACAGGTTGAGCATATTGCCCAGCTGGCGCGCCTGAAGCTCACACCCGAGGAAATCGAGCGTTACCGCGCCCAGCTATCAGCTATCCTGGATTACGCCAACCGGCTGCAAGCGGTGGATACCACCGGCATCCCCCCTACCTCCAGCGTTCTCCCGCCGCGCTCCGTCCTGCGCGAGGACAAGTCCCGCCCGGGCTTACCCCTCGAAGACCTGCTGCGAAATGCTCCCGATAGCGAGAAGGGGCAGTTCCGAGTACCGCCTGTATTGGAATAAACGGCCTGTACCTACCGGCAACCATGAAACCAGCATGATTGGATTAACCGATTTATCTCTCCACGAAGCCTTGCATGCTCTGCGCCGGGGAGATGTCTCCAGCCGGGAGCTGGTGCAGGCTTTCCTGGAACGGATCGAAAGGTTGGATCCCCAGCTACAGGCGTTCCTGAGCCTGGCGCCTGAAAGCGCCCTGAACCAGGCAGACCAGGTTGACAGGCGACTGGTGGATTGGCGACGAAACTCCAGCGAGTCCTTACCGCCACTTATAGGCGCCCCGTTGGCAGTCAAGGATATCCTGTGCGTCAAGGGCATGCCCTGCACCTGTGGCTCTCGGATCCTGGAAAACTTTATCCCGCCTTATACCGCCACCGCCGTAGAGCGGTTGCTCTCGGCCGGAGCCATTGTCTTAGGCAAAACCAATACTGACGAATTTGCCATGGGTTCCTCTACGGAAAACTCGGCCTACTTCACCACCCGAAATCCCTGGAATAGCAGGCATGTACCGGGCGGCTCTTCCGGCGGCAGCGCTGCGGCAGTAGCGGCTCGCCTTGTCCCGGCAGCCCTGGGCACCGATACCGGAGGCAGCGTACGACAGCCGGCCGCTTACTGCGGTGTGACCGGCATCAAACCAACATACGGGCGGATCTCTCGCTATGGGCTGGTGGCATTTGGATCCTCTTTGGATACCGTCGGCGCGTTCGCCCGCAGCGCTGCCGATACCGCTCTGCTTTTTCAGGTTATGGCCGGCGCAGACCCGCTGGATGCAACCTCCGTAGATCTCCCGGTTCCGTCCCTGGATGGTATGTATCCGGCTAACCAATCGGCAAGCGTTGATGCGGAGCCATCCTTGAAAGGCGCACGGCTTGGTGTGCCCGAAGAGTACTTCATCGAAGGCATCCAGCCGGAGGTTGAAACGGCGGTCTGGGAAGCCATCCACAGGCTTGAAGCGCTTGGCGCTGAGGTCAGCTCCATCAGCTTACCGCATACGCAATACGCCCTGCCGGTCTATTATTTGATCGCTCCAGCCGAGGCGTCTGCCAACCTGGCCCGTTATGATGGTGTGCGCTACGGGCCTCGTATATCAGGGAAAGAAATGTGGGACGTTTTCTACGAGACCCGGGGAGCCAGGTTCGGACAGGAGGTCAAGCGCCGCATCATGCTCGGTACCTATGCCCTATCTGCCGGTTACTACGAGGCCTATTATGGCCAGGCCCAGAAGGTCCGCACGCTGATCCAACGCGACTTTGAGCAGGCCTTCCAGCATGTCGATATGATCGCCGCCCCAGTAGCCCCTACCACCGCCTTCCGCATTGGTGAGCACAGCGGAGACCCTCTCTCGATGTACCTGGAGGACGTCTTCACCCTGCCGGCTAACCTGGCTGGTGTGCCGGGCATTACCTTCCCGGTAGGATTCGACAACCAGGGTTTGCCTGTGGGTATGCAATTGATGGGCCCTCATTTCCAGGAAGAACGCCTTTTCCAGACCGTGCATGCCTACCAGCAGATTTCGGATTGGCACCACCGCAGGCCTCCTTTAGATTAAGCTGGACAGGTAATTCGCCCAGCAAGCCTTTGAAAGGATCCTATGTTCGCCTCTCTACCTGTAACAGTCGATGATTTCCAGTATTGGCCCTGGTCGAAAATCGAAGCTTATTACAAGGACCTGGCAGCCCGATCCTTAAGCTCATCCAATATCCGGGAGTGGCTTGCAGACTGGAGCGCGTTAAAAGAGCTGGTCGTAGAGACCTATAATCGCCTGTATGTAGCCAATACTTGCGATACGACCAACCAGGAGGTAGAGCAGCGCTTGCTGGCTTTCCTGGAGGATATCTTCCCAAATACTGAGGCCGGAGACCAGGCCCTGAAACAAAAGCTGTTGGAAAGCGGACTCCGCCCGGATGGCTTCGAGCAGCCTTTGCTCAATATGCACACTGAATCGGCCCTGTTTCGCCAGGAGAACCTGCCCTTGCTGGCAGAAGAGCGGCGCTTGAACACAGAGTACGACAAGATTATTGGAGCACAGGTCATCGAGTGGGAAGGCAAGGAGGTCACCCTATCGCAGCTCTTACCCGTATATCTCGACCTGGATCGTGAGAAGAGGGAGCATGCCTGGCGCAAGGCCTCCGAGCGGCAGATGCAAGACCGCCAGGCGATCAATGACCTGTGGGTGAAGTATATGGACCTGCGCCGGCAGTTGGCTGCAAACGCTGGGTTGGATAATTACCGCTCTTATCGCTGGCGGCAGTTGCTACGCTTCGACTACACGCCGGCAAATTGCCAGGCGCTCCATAAGGCAATCGAAGAGCTGGTCGTACCGGCTGCCTACCGTATTTACGAGTCCCACCGTAAGGCCATGGAGTTGGATAAGCTTCGCCCCTGGGATATGGACTGGGACCGGGCCGTGGATCCCCTGGGCCGGTCTCCATTGCACCCCTACGAATCGGTACCGGACCTGGAAGAGAAAGCCGCTTCGATCTTCCAACGTGTCGACCCCCAGCTAGGCGAGTACTTCTCCAAAATGCGCCGCCAGGGCTTACTGGACCTGGAGAACCGCAAAGGGAAAGCCCCCGGTGGCTACTGCATCGACTTCCCTAGGGAGCACCTGCCCTTTATCTTTATGAACTCGGTTGGGATCCATGATGACGTGCAAACCATTCTCCACGAAGGCGGGCATGCCTTCCATATCTTTGAATCCGTCCACTTACCTTATTACCATCAAAGGGAGCCTGGGATAGAATTTGCCGAGGTGGCCTCCACAGCTATGGAGCTGCTGAGCGCCCCGTATATCTCCTCAGATCAGGGCGGCTTTTACTCAAAGGAAGATGCAGCCAGGGCTCGCATAGAACACCTTAAAGGATTTATCCGCTTCTGGCCCTATATGTCCGTGGTCGACTCCTTCCAGCATTGGGTATACGAGAATCATACCGAGGCCAGCGACCCGCGCAACTGCGACGCAAAGTGGTCTGAGCTGTGGGCGCGTTTTATGCCTGGTGTGGATTGGAGTGGTTTTGAAGAGTGGGCGGCTACCGGTTGGCAGCGGAAGTTACATATCCTGCAGGTGCCTTTTTATTATATCGAATACGGGCTGGCAGGCCTGGGGGCCATCCAGGTCTGGAGTAACTCCCTAAATGATCATACCGGCGCCGTGCGAGCCTACCGCAAAGCCCTTTCCCTGGGGGGTACAGTCCCCCTGCCGGTTTTGTTCGAGACAGCCGGAGCCAGCTTATCTTTTGACCGGCGTACAGTCAGCAGGGCCGTTCGTTTATTGGAAGATACGATTACGGCTCTATGAATCACGTGGATATGGAAAGTGAGGAGCTCATGCTGCAGCACGCATTCAAGAAATCATTGATCGTTTGGTGGAGGTTTGGGAAAGAGCATGGTGGTGAAGAATTCCAGCTCAACACCACCGAACAGGTGCGCTCTCATCTGCAGAAGAAAATCGATGAGTTTCGCCAAACGCCCGACAACCTTTGGAGATGGTGGCAGGTGGATGAAAACCTGATCGTGGAGCGTTGGGATACCTCACCAGAGCATACCGGCCCGGACACACGCATCTATTACCTTCTGAAGCGCGGTCTATCGATTATCGAAAACATCCATTTGCCGCCGCCGGACAACAACTGGAAATGGTATATCCACGTCTGTGACTTCGAGTACCATTCAGAGCTGGACACCTGGATGATGAAGGATTTGTTCTGCGACATCCTGGTGGCAGACGACAACCGCACTTACCATATGTACGACTTGCCGGACCTGGCCCAGGCCCTGGATGTAGGGCTGATCACCGCCGCTGAGACGCGTGAGATTTTAAAAAGGGTGGATTGGGTGGTCACCAGCATTGCTCGCGGGGAATTCCCCTTTGAGGAAATCAAGCTCGGCCAGATTTCCTGCAGCCAATTGGGCTGGTAAATTTCTCAAGCCTGGAGTTTATTAGCCCCTCATCCGTTAAAGGTGACTTCTTCTTTCCCGGTCAGCTTATCTTGTACTTTTGAGACCACCAGCTGCAAATGATCCGGGTTAGCCACGTAATCGAGCTCATCCGATGGAATGGCCAGCACCGGGCACTGGCAGAAAGAGGCGATCCATTCCTCGTATAGATCGTTGAGCTGTTGCAGGTATTCAGCGGTGATGCTCCGCTCGTAGTCCCGGGCGCGATATGAGATGCGCTGCAATAAGGTGCTCGTAGAGGCGCGTAGATAGACCACCAGGTCGGGCGGGGGCAGGAAGCGGGTGAGTACTTCGTACAGATCCCGGTAAGTCTGGTAATCCCGCTCGTTCATCCAGCCCTGCCGATACAGGTTGTGAGCAAAGACCTCGGCGTCCTCGTAAACGCTGCGGTCCTGCATAACGGAGGTGGGGTGGTGCAGGAGTTGGTGGTGGCCTTTAAGCCGGTGGGTTAGAAAGTAGATCTGGGAATGGAAGGCCCAGGCGCGCATATCCGCATAGAAATCGGCCAGGTAGGGGTTTTCCAAATGCGGCTCGTAGAAAGGCTCCCAGCCCAGATGTTGGCAGAGCAGCCTCACCAGGGTAGATTTCCCCACCCCGATATTGCCAGCGATCACGACAAATTTTTTCACGCCGCCTCCTCGTCTGGAGAGAAGAAGACTGCCGCCCGCCCCTTCTCGTTATCCATGACCAGGTCCAGGTGGTGGCCTGGACGGTAATCGCCGACTGAAATCAAACGCAGGGCTTTTTCCAGCCCTTTCTCCCGCGGGGCATAATCCAGCAAGCGGTTGGAGGTGTTATAGAAAAAGTCCCGGTTAAAAATGGCATCATCGTCGTCAAGGTAGACAGCCAGCGGAAAGATATGCGCCTCCACCAGGTCCTGGAAGAAGTGCGTCCCAAAAGAGGGCTCTGGCGCAGAGCCGATGCCTTTACCGGCCAACTCTACCAGGGCGCGAGTGTTGTAGATATCCGAGTAGCTGACATACACGCCCAGGTCAGGGTTCACAGTCCCCCAACGGCCCGGTCCGACACAGATGAAAGTCTTCCCCGCCAGGATGGCATTCAGCCGTCCAACGGCGCGTCCGATCTCTTTGCGTTCTGCAGTGGTTTCCAGGGAGAAATAGCCTTCCGGGCTTACAAAGATCACGAAACAGATATCGTCCACTGTCCCATGCGGTACCATGCGCCGCGTAGACAGGACGATATCCTCGGTGAACAAGGTGCTTGGCAGGTGGGCGATGGTATCCTTGATATGGCTTTGTGGGCGACATTGAAGCAAGGAGATCTCCAGTGCCGGTTTCAAGGACTGCGGGTCCTGGATGTGGATGGTAAACTCCGTATCTACCGGAGATTTGTAGTTCTTTTCCAGGATCTTTAACATCCTGCGCATCAGGTTGGCCATATTCGTGCGCCTGAGCAAACCGTCGAAGGTAAGCACAAGGTTTTTTGTTTTCCCGGCTGCCAGCTTGCTACGCATGGGCACCAGGTACCCATCCTGCTCGACCTGCGCAAGGTATCGCAAGGCCGGGTAATCCGGGGAGATCACTTCCATGACCCGCAAGGTCTTGAACTGGTTCTCTTCCAGGTCGATCAGGTCTATGTGCGATTGCGAATAGCGCCGGATGGCTTTAGGAGACTCCTCAGGCCTGAGCAAAGGGTGGCTGAGGGCGATCAGGCGCGGGTAGTCATTGTCCACCCGCTCAACAGCTCGGGTACCCAACCCCCATACCAGGCGAACAAAACCGTCCTCCTGGCGGATGTTAGGAGACCAGCGATATAGATTACGGCTGAAGGCCACCCCGGCAGCATGGGGCATGAAGAATTTTCCGAACTTCTCACCCTGTACAACTTGAAGCAGGATAGCCATGCGCTCGTCGTAGTCCTGCAATTCCCGGCTGCGACGATACAGGAGCGCATCGGGGTTAAAGATGCTGGAGTATACCCGCTTGATGGCCCGGGTCAGGTCATCCAAGTTTTGTTCTGGGCTGCCCTGGTTTGGACAGAAATGGCTTTCGTATTTGCCGGCAAAGGAGGTGCCGAAATTATCCTCCAACAGGCTGGAAGAGCGTACGATGAGGGGTTGGTTTTTGACCTGCTCTAGCAGCTCGCTCAATCGCTCGAGCGTATCCAGCGGGAACTTGCCTTTCAAGAAATCAGCCTGGATCTGAGGATATTCTGCCCGGAACTGATCTTCGGTCTTGTACTTCTGATCTCCCCAGTGCATCAGCCCATTCAAGCTCATAAAGATATAGGTCAAATCTGCGCCCAGGAAATAGGATTCGGGTACCTTCACGGAAAAACGGATCTCGTCGTCGCCCACTTCTTGGAGAATGCGGGCCGCCAGGAGCATGCCGGCCGATTTCCCACCGATCTTGCCTTCGCCGATCTTGTGTTGGCGGATCTGGATCAGGTCCGTCATCGTAAACCAATCTTTGGCGATGTTCACATAAGCAAGCTGGTCGCTGATCATGGTGCGGATCAGTACGACTTTGATCTCTCTCAGGCGCGCCTCCGCCTGCTGCCGCTTCTCCGGTGACATCTTCTCGATAGCTAATGCCTGCTCGAAGAGCATGTCTTGAGGCGCCAGCTCGGGATTGAAGGATACCAGCAGGTCTTGCGGAGCTGCTCCCCGCTCGGTCAGCGCTTCGCGAACGATCTGCTCGAACAGGCTGTAAGGCAGGTTATACGCGAAATAGAAATCCGTCAGGTGATCACGCACCCGCATCAAGCGCAGCTCCCAGACATTGTTCGGCTCCTCCTCGAAAGGATTATGCAAAGCCTCCCGGGCCTGGGAACGGATGGCATGCTCACGGACCTCGGCTTCGAAGGTATGCTGGGTGATGACGCCGCGTTCGAACATCTCCCGGCGCATGCGCGCCCGGATTTGGGTGCTCAAGATGGGATACTGGGCCAGGGCCAAGTAGATGCTTAGGGTCCTGTCTGAAGATACAGAAGGAAGGGACATGAGGCCTATCGAATATTTACTTCAATCATGACGCCAGGGACAGATCTGGCTGCGTTAAAAACCCCGGATTAACTGCCCAGGTGCATTGGCATGATCACGTGCAGGAAATTCTCTTCCCCTACTGGCCGGATCACCCCTGGGCTGGTATCTGCGGTGGTTTCCAGGGCCACGTTAGGACTCTTGATGACGTCCAATACCTCGCGCATGAAGCGCACGTTGAAGGCAATCAGGATGGGCGGGCCTTCAATGCTGGCGTCCACTGTGGTCTGGTTCGAGCCTGTTTCCTCCGAATGCCCGGATATCTCGACCGTCCCCGGTTGCATATCCCCGCCTGGCGTGATATTGATACGCGCGATATGCGAGCCCTCACGGGCGAAGATCTCAGCCTGCTTGCAGGCTTTCAGGAAAGCACCAGTAGAAAGCACAGTGCGAGTCTGGTAAGAGCGCGGGATGACCTGCTCCAGGTCGGGAAAACTACCTTCGATCAGTTGGGAAGCCAGCTCGATATCCTTCATTCGGAAGATGACCTGGCCTCTACCCGGTGGGATGACCATGGTCAGGACCTGGTCCCCATCCCCCGCGATGCGAGCCAGCTCAGCCAGAGCCCGGGCCGGGATGACGGCCTTGATCGGGCGAGGTAC
This sequence comes from uncultured Anaerolineaceae bacterium, assembly GCA_964486825.1. GTDB lineage: Bacteria > Chloroflexota > Anaerolineae > Anaerolineales > UBA4823 > CAZAQS01. The sequence continues at coordinate 16,309 of CAZAQS010000003.1, forward strand.
GGAAGTAGATAGTTCAGCCTTACGTACAGATAGCCGGAAGCCATCCGCGGCCTCCAATCCAATCTTATTGCCTTGCAAGGTAACCAACACACCCGTCAAGATCGGCCGGGCTTCGTCTGTTGAAGCGGCGAAGACCACCTGTTGGATCATCTCCTTCAAGTCTGCCACGTTGATCTGGATGCCCTGCCCAAGATCAGGGACAGGGATGGGAGGGAATTCCTGTGCATCGATGCATTTGATATCTGTATTCGAAGAACCGCACACCACGTTGATCGATTGGGTGCGCACGTTGAGGCTCATCTCCACCCGGTCGCTGGGAAGGGTGCTGACCAGATCGGTAAAGGTACGGGCCGGGATGGTTGTGGATCCCTCCTCCTCGATCTTGGCTCCGATCCAACAGGTAATGCCTAATTCCAGGTTGGTCGCAGACAGGCGCAGGCGGCCTTCATCGGTGGCGACCAATACGTTGGCAAGCACGGGTAGGGTACTTCGGGGAGAGACCGCACGCGAGACGATATTCAAACCGTGGGCAAGGTTCTCTTGAAGGACGGACACTTTCATCGGGATCCCCTCCTCAAGTCATTATGGATCATTGGCGGCATAAAGACCGGCGGATTTCAGAGTAGAGTATACAACGAGATGGCCGAATTCGCCAGACTAAGTCGTAAGATCGAGGAGAAGAGCTGGTGCGTGCAAAGGCATAGATTTGTTGTAAAATCGTGTCCGAAAGCAGTTATAAGGAGCAACGGTACAATCAATGAGCCTGGATATGTGGATAGCCCTGGGCATCCTGGTCGCCGCCATCGTCCTGTTCGTTACCGAGTGGTTACGAGTGGATGTAGTAGCCATCGGTGTTATGGTGGCTTTGATGCTGACCAATTTGCTGACAGCCCAGGAAGCCATCGCCGGATTCTCGAACCCGGCTGTGTTGACCATCGCATCTCTGTTTATCGTTGGCGGCGGTGTGATGCAAACCGGTCTGGCTGCCACGATCGGTGAGGGCATCCTGAAAGTCGCCGGAACACGTCCGGGTCGCCTGACTGTAGTGATCATGACAGCCGTAGCCCTCTTGTCGGCTGTGATGAGCGATACAGGTACGGTCGCTGTCCTGCTTCCGGCAATCATCAGCCTAGGGGTCAGCGCAAAGATCAGCCCTTCCAAGCTGCTGATGCCGTTATCCTTCGGCTCCTTGTTAGGTGGAGCGACGACTTTGATTGGCACGCCCCCCAATATCATCGTTAGCGATATCCTGCGTGAGCAAGGGTTGCAACCATTTAGCTTCTTCAGCTATACTCCGGTGGGCCTGTTACTGTTCGTTGCAGGAGTCCTGTTCATGCTCTTCTTTGGCCGGCATCTGCTACCGGATCACAAGCCCAAACAGGAAGTCCAACGTGTCGAAACGCCGGAGGAGCTGATCGACCTCTATCGCCTGCCGGATAACTTGTTCCGGCTGCGTGTGCGCCGTGAGTCGGCCCTGGCAGGCAAATCGATCCTGGAGGCTCGCCTGGGGCAGGAGCACGGATTGACTGTTTTAGACGTCTTGCGCCCGGCTAAGGAGCGTGATCCGCAGGGCAGGCCCAGGCGAACTGCTAACAAAACCAACGGGTATCACTCCATCCCCCCTACTCCTGACACCATCCTTCAATCCGGGGACGTCTTGATCGCACAAGTCGACCCGAAAGATATCGGACACCTCGCCGCGAGCTTGAACCTGGGTGTTCAACCGGCTGACAGTGATGAATCCTCCCTGATCAGCACAGAAGTTGGTGTGGCAGAGGTCCTTCTACCGCCGCGTTCCTCCCTGCTTGGAAAGAGCCTGGTCGACGTGCAGTTTGGCAGCCTGTACCACCTGACCGTGCTGGGTATCAACCGGCCTGGTATCGAAGAGTCTCTGGATCTAAAGGAAACCGAGCTGCGATTCGGAGATACCCTGTTGGTGCAGGGGCCGTGGAAGAATATCCTCGACCTACGCCAGAAGCGTCGGGACTTCGTCGTCATGGGGCAACCGGAACAGGTTTTAGGAGCTCCGGCGCGGGCCAAAGCTCCTCTGGCAGCGCTTGTGCTGCTAGGGATGCTGGTGGTCATGATCACAGACCTGATGCCCCTGGCAACTGCCAGTATGCTGGCTGCCCTGGTGATGATCCTGACCGGTTGCCTGACGATCGACGAGGCCTACGAGGCGGTTGATTGGAAGAGCATCGTGCTGATCGCCGGCATGCTGCCGATGGCCACGGCGCTGGAAAATGTAGGCCTGGTTGACCTGGCGTCGCAGGGTTTCACACAAGGCTTAGGCAATTACGGGCCTAGTATCGTCCTGGGGGGTTTCTTCTTGCTGACTTCCATTTTTACTCAGGTGCTTTCCAATACCGCCACGACCGTTCTGCTTGCTCCGATCGCCCTGGCTTCCGCCGTCCAGCTAGGTGTCCAACCGTATGCCTTCCTGATGGGCATCGCGATCGCGGCTTCGATGGCGTTTGCTTCTCCGGTGGCCTCGCCTGCTAACACACTGGTGATGGGGGCTGGGCACTACCGCTTCAGCGATTACATCCGGGTGGGCGTACCCCTGATCTTTGTCACGCTGGTGGTGGCTATGCTTTCAATCCCCGTGGTATTTCCTTTCTGACGGCTATCATGAAAATATCTCTGATCTATACCCTCCTGGCGGTGCTGCTTCTGGCAGCCTGCCTGCCCTTGAGACCGGTTACGGATGAACAGGCGCTGCCAACAGCCACCTTCACATCACTCCCCAATCCTACCGCCCCCTCTACCAACCCAACCCCAGCAGAAGACTTCCTGCTCGACCCCACACCATCGCCGGCAGCAGTAACTCCTGAAGTTCAACCCTCTGCAACGCCCGCTCCGGACTACCCGCTGACTCACTACGAAATCTCCGCCAGCTTCGACTACGATTGGAATTTCGTCTCAGTAGACCAGACCATCACATACACCAATGCTTCCGGTTTCCCCATCCAGGACCTGCTCCTGGTGGTAGAAGCCAACCGGCGCTTCGACGCCTTCCGGTTAAAGTCCTTATCCTGGGAGAGCGGAGATCCCGTCGAAGGCTACCAGATTGAGTTCCACCGCCTGCGCATCCCTCTCAACCAACCCCTACAGCCCGGGCAGGTAGTGATCTTGAATATTTCCTACGACTTGAACCTGCCCGAAATCCCCTCCCCCTCGGCTGTGGACCGGCCGCTGCCGTTCGGATATTCTGCCCGCCAGACCAACCTGGTAGACTGGTATCCCTTCTTCCCCCCCTACCTGCCGGAGACCGGATGGGCTGTACATGACCCGTGGTTCTTTGGCGAGCACCAGGTTTACGAGTTGGCCGACTATGAGGTTGAAATCCAGATGACGGGCGTGCGCCAGAATGTTACCCTGGCTGCCAGCGCTCCGGCAAAAGTGGAAGGCAGAACTTACCGTTACCAGATGAAGGCTGCGCGCAGCTTTGCCCTGTCCGCCAGCAATATGTATACCGTCTTTAGCAGGAAAGTCGGTGATATAACGGTTTACAGCTATGCTTTCACCTTCGATCAAAGGGCCGGTGAAAGAGCGCTCAAGGATACCGCTGCCGCCCTGGATCTGTATTCCGAGCTCTTTGGACCTTACCCGCATAATTCTTTGAGCGTTGTGGAAGCTGATTTCCTGGACGGCATGGAATATGATGGGCTCTTCTTCCTGAGCCGCGGGTTCTATGCCCTGTATGATGGCAGCCCACTCGGCTACCTGACTGCCATCGCTGTGCACGAGACCGCTCACCAATGGTGGTATGGGTTGGTGGGCAATAACCAGGCCCTGGAGCCCTGGCTGGATGAAGCCTTGTGCACCTACTCCGAGCTGCTGTATTACGAAAACCTGTACCCTGAATTAGTAGAAGGATGGTGGGGGTTCCGAATCAATTATCAGCAGCCTAGCGGCCTGATCGATGGTTCGATTTACGACTACAACGGTTTTGTTTCTTACCGGGACGCCACTTACCTGCGCGGCGCCCAGTTTCTGCACGAGCTGCGCGGATTGATTGGCGACCAGGCTTTCTTTTCCTTCCTCCAGGAGTACGTCTCCATAACTGCTCAAAAACGCTCTGGGTTGGCCAGCGCCGAAGATTTCTTTGATATCTTAGCAGAACATAGTCAAGAAAATATACAACCCTTATTGGATGAGTATTTCAAAGAATCAGGTCAATAATCTATACATAGTATATAAGTGTTTAATTAAGAATAGTAGTCGTAGTAGGGGCTGTGGATATGTGGAGAAACTGGTTTTGGGATGGGATATTGTCTATATGTAGGGGGAGAGGGATAGCTGGCCGGCACAGGTAGTACTTCCTGGCCTTGATTTTATCCCCAGCCCTTCTGTGGTCAATCGCTTGGACAGGATGTCGGTTCTCCCCAACCCAACCATCATGAGATAGGGATGGGCGATGAGAGAAGCGCCCCCTATATATGGGGGTCGTCTTTTGCAAATAATTCTTACAACCTCGATAGTTCTCCACAATTAATATATCTTATCCACAGATTTTCGCGAGTTATCCACAGGTTTTCGTGTCCAGTATATAGGATGGCAACAAAACTAAACCCCACCTATGGGGTATGAATTGACACAAAATTATAAAGATCAACAAACCGGTCAGTCTGCACACCTTTTACTCGCTCAAATCGTACTGCCTAAAAAACTTATTTGATGAGATTAGTTCTGCTGTTGTGTTTGACAAAATCATTAGATTATGATCTAATTAGATATATATCTAACGACATATAAATAATTTTATCCTCCATGGGTGGAAACAAATGGCTGAAGAGAACACTCTACCTCGCATATCATGGGACTCGGGCACCGCCTACGATTTATTCGTAAGCTTGCGCGTGCTCAACGAGCCGGAAAAGTTCGACCTGCGCCCATCCTGGGCGGCCGGCGTCCGCTCGCGCCTCTCCCCAGGCGACCGTGAAGTTTTGGAGGCCTCCCTGGACGTGATCCACTTTCCTTTAGGGTGGATCCACACCCTGCCCTCACCCAAGGACGCCGCAACTGCACTGCGTGCCCTGGCTGCTCACCCCCCGGCAGAACGGCTGCCGGCCCTGACTTTTACCAGTGATTATTCGCCTCCTGCAATGGAACTCCTTCTGTCGGTAGCCAGGAAAGGCAGCTGGGATGAAAGCGATCGCGAGCAATTGCGTTCCTTGCAACCGGGCAAGTCACCCCTAAAATCCAAATACCTGGGCAGGTTCCTGGATACCTGGTCCCACCCGGCCGAGTTTGGTGAAGCCTACCTGCAAGCCCTGCATGCCTACCAGGCGGCCTTCTTTGCAGAAGAAGAAGGGCATATCCGGGGCATGCTTCAAGAGGCCCTCTCCCAGGCTCAAGAGCTGGCAGTTTCCTACACCACCATGGAATTGATAGAAGAGCTTTCCCAGGGCGTCAGGGTTGAATTCGTAAAGGATTTGGAAGGCATCATCCTGGTGCCCTCCTATTGGATTTCCCCCTTGATCGTGATCGAAAGGCTGGATCCGAGCTGCGTCCTGATGCTGTTCGGCGCCCGTCCCAAGGATATCTCGCTGGTTCCGGGGGAGTATATCCCGGATGCGATGCTGCGCGCTCTGAAAGCTTTAGCGGACCCCACTCGCTTGAAGATCCTGCGTTACCTGGGGCAGAGGCCATATTCTCCTTCACAATTGGCCCGCCTGCTACGCTTACGAGCCCCGACGGTGATCCACCACCTGAACGCCCTACGCCTGGCTGGCCTGGTCCACCTGACCCTGGTTGGAGAGGGAGAGAAAATGTACCAGGCCCGGGCTGAAGCCGTGGAAGGCGCATTCAGGAAGTTGAAAGCATTTCTCGAAAGCGGCAGTGAGGACTAAACATGGCAATGAAATACATTAAAGGTATCAGCGGGACCACCGTTACCTATATCTCGCGTGTCCGCTCATTTCAGCCCAACGCGCGCCTGTATTTGTTGAATGTATTGGTTACCGGTGCGGCCATGGGCATCTTCCGCTTGCTTTTCAATTTTTATGTGCTCAGTCTGGGATACGATGAAGCCTTACTGGGGCGCCTGGTCACCGCCAGTAGTCTCTCCGCTTTGATCTTTGCCCTGCCGATGGGCTACCTGGCGGATATACTTGGCCGGAAAAATTCCCTGCTGCTGTCGGTGGCCTTGATGAGCGTTTCCTTGACCGGCATGGTGGTCTGGCCAATTGCGGGCGTTTTTTACGTTACCAATATCATTTTTGGGATCTCTCAAAGCCTGGGTGCGGTCACCATGGCGCCCTTCTTGATGGAAAACTCCGGCGAGCAGGAGCGCACCTATTTATTCAGCATCGGCTCCGGCCTTCAAATGACGGCTGCCTCGATCGGTAACTGGGTGGGTGGCTTTTTGCCGACCTGGGTGGCCTTGAGCCGCGGGGTTGATGCGACCAGCAGTACGGCGTATGGCGGCGCTCTGGCAATTACGGCGATCACATCCGCGTTCGGCTTGCTGCCCCTGCTGTTCCTGCGCACGCCGCGTTCTTTCCGCTCCGATCGCACCATCTTTGCCCCGCTGAACTATGCAGCCCAACATCCGCGCCAGCTCGGCCGGCTGATCCTGCCCATGCTGCTCACCTCGATTGGTGCAGGCTTGATCATGCCCTTCATGAACGTCTTTTACCGCCAGGTCTACCACCAGCCAGATCCCGTTATCGGTTCCCTGTTCGCTTGGGGTTCGCTGGCCATGGCGCTTGGCCTGCTGGTCGCGCCTCCCCTGGCAGAGAGAATGGGCAAGATCCAGATGGTGGTGATCACGCAGGGAATTTCCATCCCGTTCCTGGTCTTGCTCGGCTTTTCGCCCTGGTTTTGGCTCAGTGCAGCTTCTTACTATGTGCGATTGGCCCTGATGAATATGAGCCAACCTGTTTACCAGACTTTCGTCATGGAAAACGTCGAGCCTTCCGCTCGCGCCACCGTCGCCAGCCTGGTGAGTATGTCCTGGAACTTCGGTTGGGCCTTCAGCCCCATGATCAGCGGCTGGTTCCAGGTGAACTATGGCTTTGGCCCGCCTTACATGGGCACCATCCTGCTGTACTCGATTGCTGTCTATCTCTACTGGAGCTTTTTTTGGCGCTCCCCCTCCAGAGCTCAAAAGACCGCCGTCAGGATCCCAGGAGATTGATCAATTATTAGAATGTGAAAAATCTCGCTTATCTCGGTAACCTTTCCTGCCCTCCTGCATCATAAGAATGACTATGATTGCGCCATTTCCCACAGGTTCATCCCTGCGAACAGGCATCCGTAAAGAAACCTGCGGGAAGCTTTGACCAATAATTAACAAAAATAAGGAGTACATTACATGGAAATGGTGATCGATTTTCCTGGGGGAGCCTCTGTCAATGCTCATTTTGGAGCCTATACCGTTGAAACAGACCAGCCTCCCTCGGGCGGCGGGCGCGGCGCTGCGCCAACCCCCTTTGCCATGTTCCTGGCTTCCCTGGGAACCTGCGCCGGGATCTATGTCCTGGGCTTTTGCCGCCAGCGTGGGCTGCCAACCGAAGGCATTCGCATCATCCAGCGCACGCATAGCGACCCAACATCAGGCATGGTAGACAAGATCGACCTCGAGATCCAGGTCCCGCCCACCTTCCCAGGTAAATACCTGCCTTCCTTGATCCGCTCGGCAGAGCTATGCGCGGTGAAAAAGCATATCGAGCATCCCCCTGAGTTCGATGTTTATACCCGCGCCGTAGAGACTGCTTGAGGGTATTCATCTCCTTCCTCTGTCTATAACTGAATGTACAGTAAAACAGATCTTGAGGGCCTACCCCCAAGATCTGTTTCCGTTTACTCCCCCAACCGATCAGATAAGGAATGGCCAATTACTGCCGCCTGCCAAAAAGGAGAAGACGGCCTGCAGATCTGGTAGTTTCTGAGGCCATGGAGCAGCGAATTAATTCCCCCCCTTTCAAAGTTTGCTATATAATGTATTCGTCACGATAGGAGGCTTCCCATGGGACTCGCTACAATTTATACCGTCTGTGCGATCGCCGGGGGGACGGTGCTTGCGCTCAGGTTCCTGTTAATGCTGTTTGGTCTGGATCACGGAGACGCGGGAGTCGATTTCGATGCCAGTGTGGATGTGGATCTTGATGGCCATTTAGACGCCGGGCATGATGGAGGTGGTGTCTTCACCTTCCTATCCGTGCAATCCATCTCCGGCTTTTTTACCATGTTTGGCCTGGTGGGGTTAGGTCTCCTCCAGATTAACGCCTCGGATGTCTTGAGCCTGGTCGGGGCTCTGGCTGCCGGAGTCTTTACCGCCTGGTGCACGGGCATGATCTTCTTGGCCATGCGACGCTTGCAATCCGAAGGCACCCTGGTGATCAGTAACGCCATCGGGCAGACCGGTACCGTGTATTTGACCATTCCGGAAACAGGCTCCGGATCGGTCAGCATTGCCGTGCAGGGCTCCTTGCGTAACCTGGATGCCATATCCGAGAACGGTCGCCGCATCCCTACCGGGAGTATTATCAAGGTCGTTGGCATCACCGCTGGGAAAATCCTGGTGGTCACCGACCAATTAACCGAAACCAAATAATTTAGAACGGAGGTTAGTTTTATGATCTCGCCCACTCTGCCTCTTCTTTTCCTGGCTGTCATCGTCTTCATCATGCTGATGTTCTTTGCGGTTGTTTTCATGACCAGCCGCTACAAGCGCTGCCCTTCCGACAAGGTGCTCGTCATTTCGGGTAGGGTTGGCAAGGGCTCAGCCAGCAGGTGTATGCACGGTGGTGGGGCTTTCATCTGGCCGGTGGTACAGGAATACCGCTATATGAGCCTGACCCCCCTGACCATCAATATCCCGCTTCAGAATGCCCTCTCACTGCAGAACATCCGCATCAACGTCCCCAGCACCTTCACGGTTGGCATCAGCACCCAGCCAGAGATCATGGCCAATGCGGCCGAGCGCTTGCTCGGCCTGGCGCCCGCCATGATCGAAGCGATGGCCAAGGAGATCATCTTCGGCCAGCTACGTCTCACAGTCGCCTCTCTCACCATCGAGCAGATCAACCAGGACCGCGAGAGCTTCCTGGAAGCGGTCCGCAAGAACGTCGAGCCAGAGCTGAATAAGATCGGCCTGTACCTGATCAATGTCAATATCACCGATATCACCGATGAGAGCGACTATATCGAGAGCATTGGTAAGAAAGCCGCCGCCGAAGCGGTCAACAAGGCCAAGGTGGATGTGGCCCAGCAGACCAAGCTTGGCGCCATCGGTGAAGCCGAAGCCTATCGGGAAGAAACCATCCGCGTTGCAGAAAGCATGGCCGAAGCGGAAAAGGGCAAGAAATCCGCCATGGCCAGCCAGCGCATCTTCGTGCAGCAGAAAGAGTCCGAGGCGGTGCAGGGCGAAAACCTTTCCCAGGTAGAGATCGCTGATTCGAACGCGGCCATGGAAGTCAAGCGGGCGGCCGCCTTCCAGCGCTCGGAAGTCGCCCAGCGTGAAGCCCAGAAGGCCATTCAAGCCGCCGAATACGAGAAGCGTTTGGCTCAGCTGCGCGCCGAAGAAGTCGCCCAGCAGGAGACCAACAAGATCAAGCTCGAGATCGATGCGGAAGCGAACGCTGAAATGACCCGTCGTGAGGCCAGGGGTCAGGCAGATGCCATCCTGATGAAGTACCAGGCTGAAGCCGAGGGTCTGCAGAAATTGTTGGAGGCCAAGTCAGATGGCTATAAGCGCCTTATCGAAAGCTGCAACGGCGACTCCCAGGCCGCTACCAGCCTGTTGATGATCGAGAAGCTCAGTGATATCGTCCAGGCACAGATGGAAGCCATCAGCAACTTGAAGATCGACAAGATCACAGTATGGGACTCGGGTGGTCACAATGGGAGCAGCAATACCACCGCCGATTTCCTGTCTGGCTTTGTCCGCTCGCTGCCGCCCCTCCAGGAGGTCGCCGCCATGGCCGGGGTGGAGCTGCCCGAATTCCTGGGGAAGGTTGCCCCTGGAAAAGGACCGGCTATAACTGGTGAGGTGGTTGGGGATTAGGTTTACATAAACAAAAGTAACCTTAAAAATAAACGGCCCTCCTGGAGGGCCGTTTTCGATGGTCCAATCTTGCTCTTTCAGGAAAGCCATCGGCTCCGGGGTATACGGCTTCCCGCACGCCTGGCAAGGCTCTAACTTCACCACCGTATTCCAGGAATGCAGGAAGCGCTGTCCATCCTTATCCTCGATATGGATGGCTCCAGTCGGGCAGACTGTTGCACAGGCTCCACAGCCGATGCAGTCTTCCCCCTAAGGCGCTTGCAACCATTCCGCAGGCGTCGCCAGCGGCCCGCTCAAACTATGCAAAAACGCCTCCAGCTGCATCATACTGGGACCCATGAACGGCAGCGGTTCCAGCTCCGTCTGCCCGATAGCTGCTGCCGGTGCATGCCGGTAGTGGCGCACAACCATGAACAGGTCACCGAACTGCCCGGCGTGCATATAAGGCGCCATTTCTGCCACATTGCGCAGCGTGGGTGGCTTTAATGCCCCGGCCAGCTCATCTCCGTTGTCCACCAGGAATCGCAGCTCGGCGCACTCGTCGGGTTCAGCATCACTGTACGGACCTAGACAGTTGAATTCATCCTTCAGTACCTCTTGTACTCCCAACTGGCGACCGGGATCGGGGGGCGTGCCACTGCGAGGCGGGACTCCCGTGTTGTGGAAGGAGTTATTTGTCAACAGCGGCCCGTTATGGCACTGGATGCAGTTTGCCTCACCAATGAAGAGGCGCAGTCCGGCTATCTCATTTCCGGTCATGGCCGCATCCATGGCCCCGACATCGCCTTCTAGCAGCGCTTCAACGTAAGCGTCAAAACGGGAAGGACCGGGTACGATCAGTCTTTCGTATGCTGCAATGGCCTTGCCAATATTGGCGTAGATCCGGTTTACTGCTTCGCGGTCCTCCCGGCTCATCGCCTCCCAGGCAGCCCAGGCTTCCGGATCCTCTATGGGTCCTGCGCTCTCAGGGAAACGGGTCGTGTCTGAAAGGTCGGGCAGCGGACTGAAAATGGCTTCGTAATCTACCTGGTAGTACTTGTCGATCAGGTGAGCGTATTGGGTGCGTGTACCTCCATGCTCCACTTCGTCATTCGTTGGCAGAATTCGGATCGCCGAGCCTAACAATCATGGGTAGCCGCTCGGGTCCTTATTTAGATGCCAGAACTACCAGAGTTCGGAATGGGATATGATACCCAGCTTGAGTATTGTAATTCGCAAGCCTCCGGCATACTTCATCGACGACCGTCTGCCGCAGGACCGATGGGACTGAGTTGAATCCCGCCGCCATGGGGGTGGCGCTGATATGGCGCGGTACGAAATCCTTCAGCCTTGGCAAATGCAGGTCGAGTTGCACAGTTTCCATCTCGACCTTCTGATATCCAGCTTCTAAGACGATGTCCCGAATTAGATCCTTGTCCGACAGGCTGAAGGCAGATAAAAGGCCGGCCGCGACCTCCCGGCGGTTCGCTTTGAGCCAGGCAGCAGGTATCGTGCGCTCTGTTTCGTCCACCTGACCTTAAGCAGGTAAGCCGAAATGAGAATACGGACAAATTTCCTCCCTAAGAATCTGGTCGAAATTCAAAACCTGTGATAAAATTCCCATCCTATGAACTACGTACCTCTTGCCCACTTTATTCAGATGAGCGACTCCGGCGCCATATATTCGCGCGCCTGTCCACCTTGTGATTGATTTTACATAATTCTTTAGTAATTCCTCCCCCGCCGGCGCGCAACCAGGCCGGCGGGTTTTTTGTTTAATGGGTTAATGGGTAGAAAAATGAAACTACAACACCAAACCGGCACCAACGCTTTTCGGATCTTATGGGCGGGCCAGTCGCTCTCCCTGCTAGGTTCAGGGATGACCCGCTTCGCGGTCATGATCTGGGCTTTTCAGGTTCAGGGGACCGCTACTGCCCTGGCTTTGCTGGGCTTCTTCAATTGCCTCACCTACGTCATTGCCAGCCCCTTCGCCGGCGTCCTGGTAGACCGCTGGAACCGCCGCACGGTCATGGTCCTTGCTGACATAGGTGCAGGATTGGCAACCGCCTTCCTCCTGGCAATGTTCTTGTTGGGCAAGTTGGATCTCTGGCATTTGTACCTGGCGGTCGGTATTGTGGGTGTCTTCGAGGCCTTCCAGGAGCCGGCTTTTTCCGCCTCCGTCAGCCTGCTGGTGCCTCGCCAGGATTATACCCGTAGCAATGCCTTGCTTGGGCTGGGTAAATCGGCAGCTCGCATGCTGTCGCCTGCCATCGCCGGGGTTCTCCTGCCGTTCGCCGGGCTGGGTCTCATCATGGTCGTTGACCTTGCTACCCTGGGTCTGGCCTTGCTGGGGCTACTGTTCGTGCGCATCCCGCGCCCGCAAGCCAGCCTGGAAGGTCGCCAGGTGGAGGGTTCCTTCTGGCGACAGTTAAGCTTTGGTACAGGTTATATCCTGCGTCGCCCGGGACTGCGTGGGCTGCTGTTCACCTTCTTCCTGGTCAATCTGTTCGGCACGCTGACCTATTTTGCTGTGCTCTCGCCGATGATCCTGGCCCGCACGGGCGGTAACGAGACCATCCTGGGCTGGGTGCGTACGGCGATGGGCTTAGGCGGCATCGCCGGCGGCCTGGTGGTAAGCGCATGGGGTTGGTCGAAGCATAAGGCGCGCATCTACCTGGTGAGCGTGATGCTGTCCTTCCTGGTCTTCGACGCCCTGATGGCAATCAGCACTACGGCTACCGGCTGGATCGCGGCCGGGTTACTGGCAGAGTTCACCATCGCCTTCATCGTCAGCCCCTATTTCGCCATCTGGCAGGAAAAGGTACCTGCCGATGTCCAGGGGCGCGTCTTTGCCACGCGCGAGATGGTCCAGGTCACCTCCCAGCCGATAGGATACCTTGCGGGAGGTCTTCTGGCTGACCATCTCTTCGAGCCTTTCATGCTCGGCGGGAGCGGGCTGGCGGCTTCCTTATCCGGCCTGGTTGGTTTTGGGCCTGGCTCGGGCATGGCGGTCATGTTCCTGTTTACCAGCGTGTTTGGCGGGCTGACCGGCTTGCTGGGACTGCTTTCGCCCTCCATCCGCCGGCTGGAGCAAGCGGAGCAGGGTGTGGGTGATGAGGAGGCGGTCCTGATCAACCCGAGCTTAGAGGTCAGCTAGCTGCTCGAACTGGCGGCAGCTGCCCCAGGAACGGCCGAAAAAGTCCTTGGCCCATTCAATACCGCATGCCCACTCCCCCCTGATTGGTCGCAATGGCTGCCTTGGGGGCCTGCGAGCAGCCGCCCTGTAAGAGCAGCTGGAAGAATTGCTCTACCCCTGGCAACAGCTCGAGGGTGAACTGCTCCGCCAGGGTGCCATCGACGTCGAAGATGACCAGCTTGATCCCCGGCATACGGCCCTATTTTCCCTCGAGATCGCTCAAGCCCACCTGCTTTTGAGCTAGTTTTTCGAATTCAGCCTGGGTGGGTAAACCGATGCCCTTTTCGGTATTCCGCATGTAGAGGGTCACGTGCATTGGAGGCATCTCGAGCTCCTTCCCCACCAACTCACTCAGCCGCCTGAAAAAGGAGGCCAGTCCCGGCACTTCTACCATCTGGATGATCGTCTCCGCCTCCGGTTCCTCCTGGACATGGTAGAAACGCTCAAGCTTGCGGAATTCCCAATTGCTCTCCTCGATCAGGCCGCGCACCTGCTCTTCCTGTTCGGGATTTTCTTCCAGGTGCTTACGGACAGCCTCGGCTGCCTCCCGGCTTAGGATAGTGATATGGAATTCATCCTTCAACTCGAAGGCCCGCTCTTCAAAGGTTACGCGCTTCTCTTCTAAATCGATGTCCTCCTTCTCAAGGTGGGCCAGCATTGAGCCGCTTTCCCCATCAAAAGCCAGCTCCTTTGGAGCCATCATTTCAACGCTCTTCATTTGTTTTCTTTATCCTCCCTGTGCCATGGCAATTTCAATCCCCCATCCTGGGCCGCTCAAAAGAGCGCCTCAGCCCCCGCTAAACTTCACTTTATATCCCAGGGATCTCAGCCTGGCAGCGATCTTATCGCGGTGGTCCCCCTGGATCTCGATATTCCCGTCTTTGACCGTGCCGCCGCTCCCACAGGCCTGTTTCAATTTCTTCGCCAGGGCTGCCAGGTCCTCAGCGTTGAGCTGCAAGCCTCGGATGACAGTGACTGTCTTACCGCCACGACCTTTGACCTCCCGCTGGATGGCAGCGGTTTGCTGCTGTGGCGGGAGGCTCCTTGGCTTGGGGCAGCGGCACGGATAGCTGCCGCAGCGCGGGCAGCGTTTCGAAAAGTTCGGGTCTGTCGAGTAAACGGTCCGGTTCTCGTCCCTGGGCATTTACGGTTCCTCTTGGACAAGTATACCGGAATTTAATCAGCCGCAATCCTTTTAGCATGAAAAACCGGTATTCGCCAGCTGCCTTCTCCACCCAACCGGATATCGCGCCGGAGGAACAGCAGCCAGGCCAGCCCCGCCATAACCATGCTCACGCCCAACAGGCCAAGCAGCCAGTCCATTCGCAACCCATTCAACGCGTCGCCTCCCTGGAAGTACTCGTAGGGCAGGAATTTGGCGATCATTGCCAGTCTCTCGTTCATTGAGGACAGCGATGACAGGAAATAACTGGCTACCATGACGAGGCCTGCTCCCGTTGCCGCCATGCTTCTGGAGGGCAGCAGCATGCTCAGGAGCAGCGCCAGCGTTCCATAAATCAGGCCCTGGACTAACACTGGCAAGAATGGCAGGGCCATCTCTGCCCAGGTGATCGGGAGACCTGAGCCGCCCAATAGGATGCAGAATCCCAACCATCCTATCGCCATGATCCCGGTTAAAGCTGCTAAAAACCCAAGGCTACGTCCCCAAAACAACCTGCTCCGGCCGACGGGGTGGGCCAGGATCAGGTCCAGGCGGCCGTTTTCCTCATCGCTTGCCAACAGCCCGCTGCCAGCAATGACGGCGTAAACGCCGATAATGACAGGTAGCATCGAGAAGGCATACATGCCCAGGAATCCTTCCGGCGTCATTAGAGTCGCCGCATCACCTCCAAAGAAGGCCAGGAATTCGGGTGGGTAGCTTTCAATCATCTTCAAGAAATCCGCTTGTTGGTCCATCAATATCTTGTAGAAGGGCACCACGATCAGGCCCAGCGCCGCAATGCCTGCACCCCAGCCCAGGATTTGCCCGCGCATCCATGCCACTGTATACCGAAATGTCGTCTTCATCAGTTATTCTCCTTCTTGTAATAAGCCAGAAAGACCTCTTCGAGTGAAGGGCGAGAAGTCTCAAGTTCACTCACCGGGTATGCGCCCAGGGCTTTGACCAACCCGTCCATCGTTCCTACCACCTGCAAGTCGACGCTCGTTCCATCTCCCTGGGTCAGGATATTTACGCCTGGCAGGTCTCTGAGATGGCTGAAGTCGACTGGCGCCAGGAAGCGCACCTTGACCTGGTGCATGGCCCGCCGTGTTAGGGATTTTGTCTCACCTACCTCCACGATCGTCCCCTCCCTGATGATAGCTACCCGGTCGGTTGCTGCTTCGACCTCGTTTAACAGGTGTGAGCTGAAGAATATGGTCGCGCCCTCGCTGCGCGCCTCCTTTATCAAGCCCAGCACTTCCTGCTGCATCAAGGGGTCCAGGCCGCTGGTGGGTTCGTCGAGCATGAGCATCTCCGGCCTGTGCATCAGGGCCTGGACGAGGCCCACTTTTTGCTTGTTGCCTTTCGAAAGGTTCTTGATCTGTTGTTTTAGGTCCAACCCCAGCCGCTTACAAAGCCGCCGGGCATAAGCCCAATCCGCCTTACCCCCGCGCATATCGCTGAGGAACCTCAGCTGGCGCTCTACGGTCAGGTTCCCGAACAGCTCCAGCTCTCCGGGCAGGTACCCGCAGCGAGCCTGCACTGCTCTGGGGTTCGCTTGTGGATCGATCCCCAATACCCTAGCGCGCCCACCATCCGGACGGATCATGTCCAGCAGGCAGCGGATGGTGGTCGTTTTTCCCGCGCCGTTCGGGCCCAGGAAACCGAAGATCTCACCCCTGTGCACCAGCAAATCCACGCCTCTCAAGGCCCTGACCTTTCCATAGGACTTGGTCAGCCCGGTTGTCACCAGTGCATTCTCACGGAGGTCGTTTTGTTCAAAGGTCATTCTTTCACTCATGGCTTGCTCCCTCGTTTATCCTGTTCTTCATCCGTCGAAAGGACCAGGCGGACGGAGATAACTTTCAGGTTCAAATCCCAAATTTTGTTTAGCACTCCCCGCAGGCGGGCCTGGTCCGAAACCCTACCGCTCAGCTGGCTGGCAGGTTGGACGTCGTTCTCGCTCACGATCTCGACAGCCAACCCGTCGAACCATTCAGACCAGCTGGGGTCTATCACTCCCGCTACCATGATCAGGTACTCATCCATATCATTAACTGTTGCCATCCTCTACGGTTGTCCTTTCCTTATGTTCAGGATACCCTTCAAACGGTATGGTTGTGACCGGCCGAAAGTATGGTTGTAGTACTGTTTTTATATTCCCTCGAGAATCAAAAAAAGAACAGGCCTGCTGTCTGTTCTTTTCACGCTCTTTGATAAGGGACTACTTGCGTCAGGTTATTCTATAATGCCCAGTTGCCTGGCCTTTGCAACCGCCTGTGTGCGGCTGTTCACGCCCAGCTTGCCGTAGATATTTGCCGTATGCCCTTTGACGGTGCTCAGAGAGATCACCAGGCGGGCCCCGATCTCTGGGTTCGATAAGCCCAGCGCCACCAGCTCGAGCACTTCCTGCTCCCGATCGCTGAGCGGCTCGATCAGGCCTGTCTTGACCGCCCTTTGATCCCCACCCTCCCTAGATTTCATCGCTGCCAGCAGCCTGGTAGCGTATTCTGACTCGATCCCCTGCCGCACGGCTTGCCGGAGCAGCTGCCGGGCAGAATCTCCCTCATCGATAAAGGTGCGCACATATCCCTCCGCTCTGCCCAAGGAGAGAACTTGCCTCAGCATGGACAAGGCGCTGTCCATTTCTCCCTTCACCTGGTAGGCCAGTGCCCTCAGCCAAAGCACCTCAACCAGCCGGCGCCCACGCCCCTTCTGCTCGTCGATCTCCTGTAGCGAGACCAGGATTTCCAGGGCATTTTCGGGGCTGCCTTGGGCCAGGTACAGGCGGGCTAAGGTGATGTATTCGGATTCCAGTACCTCATAGCCGGGAGAATTTGCGCCTTTCCGGATCCCTGTTAGGGCATTCTCATCCAGCCTCCACTTCTGGGCCCACGCCTGGGCTTGCTCGTATTCACCTTGTTGGATCCAGAAACGTGCCTGGGCGGCTTCTACCAGGTGGTCATCGATAGGAATAGACCTGGTTCCTGCAGCTAGCTCTTGTGCTTTTGCGAGCAGTTCCCACGCGCTTTCCCAATCTTCCTGGGCCTGCCTCACCCTGGCCAAGGAGAGGTAACAAAAGACTACCCCGATCTCCACAAAATTGGATAGCAGCTCAAGCGCCTCACTCAGGTAGACTACCGCCGCTTCGAGATCATTCCACTCTCGTGCCAGTTCACCCATTCCTGACAGTGCTTTTCCTGCCACCGGTAATCGCCTGCCGCCTGAATCAGTGCTCATGTCTAATATTTTCTGGTAGTCCACCCATGCGGCCCATAGATGGCCCCGGAGATACTTAAGGCCGGCCAGGTTAGAGCGAGCTGCGGCTTCCATCATCATATTCCCCGAGCTTCTCGCCATCCTGACCACATCCTCGAAAGCCTGGATTGCAGAGACCATATCACCGCTCAAAACGTAACACATCCCCAGGTTATCTGCTGCCAGGCTCCGGAACAAAACCTGGTTCTCCGGCAGGTCTTCCAGTGCCTGGCGGGACAGTTGGATGCTCCTTGGGATTTCTCCCCGCAGCATTGTAAGCAACCCCCGCAGTGCGTTAGCTTCCCCGTCCAGCACGCCCTCGGGAGAGGCTGCTTTTGCATGGTTTATCCAGGTCTCGACCTCCTCGAGCTTGTGATTGTTGATCAACAAAGCCAGGGAATAGTAAATCGCCACGCTGGGGCGGATTTGGATAACGGCTTCGGGAAGCTTTTTTGCCCAACTGAGGAAGAGACCGGTTTCACTACGCCTGATGATCGGCTCGGCAGCTTGTTCAATTAAGTACCCAGCCCGCTCGAAATCCCCCGACGAAAAGCTAAGCTCGATAGCCTCGGACAAATTCCCATTCCTCTCGAACCACTGGCTGGCCCTTGCGTAGATCTTTGGCGCCAGGCGCGGGTTTGCCAGTCCCAGGCGCTTGCGCAGCAGGTCTGCGAACAGGCGGTGATAGCGGTACCACTCTTGCTGGTCGTCCAGTGGCATGATAAAAAGATTTGCGCGATCGAGCTCCTTGAGTATTGAAGCGGAGTTTAGCTCGCTCAGACCTGCACCCACTCGCCCTTCAAAATTCAACGCCTCATCCATTACCTCGCCACAAAGTTCGCCGCACAACCGGTCCAGGAGGCATGTGTATCGCAGGAACTCCTGGATATGTTCAGGCTGTCCCTGGAGCACCTCTTCAACCAGGTAGTCCATGATGAAGCGGTAGCTACCAGTGAAAGCATCGATGAAGCTGTCCACGTCATCCCTGTTTAATAAGGACATGGCTGCCATTTGCAAACCAGCGATCCAGCCTTCGGTGCGCGCGCTCAAGCGGGTCACTTTTTCAGCATCCAGGCCCAGCCCCATGGATTGGTTTAAAAATTCACCGGCTTCCTGGTCCGTGAAGCATAAATCCTGGGTACGTAGCTCCACCAGCTGCCCTCGACCTCTCAGGCGGGAAAGAGGTAGCGGCGGCTCTGCCCTGGAACCGATGACAATATGAGCATTGGCTGGCATATGTTCGATCAAGTAGGCCAGGGCTTCGTGGATCTGTTGGGTCTGGATGGCGTGGTAATCTTCTAAAATCAGGACGATCTCATCGGGAACTGGCTCCAGCTCATTCACCAGCATGGTCATGATTGTTTCTAACGAGAGAGGTTTCGCATGCCCGGTTCGTGGTGAGTGAAGCATCTCCAACGCTCTTTCCCCGGCTCCAGGTACTGCTTTCTGAAACGCGGTCATCAAGTAACGCAGGAAACGCGCCGTATCGTTGTCTCCCTCATCAAGGGATAGCCATCCTACCCTCGCATCCGGAATTTGAGAAATCCATTCCACCAGTAAGGTAGTCTTGCCGTACCCCGCGGGAGCAGAGATTAAGGCCAGCTTGTTCCTGAAGCTTTGGTTCAATCGAGCTACCAGGCGGGGACGTCTCACATGCTCCGGACGAGGTTGGGGGTAGTAAAACTTGGTGGTTAGCAGGGTGCTGGACACAGGCTCTGTCTCCAGAAAAGGCTAGGCTTAAGATTGGGATATAGGAATAGAGATCGTATACAGGTTAACTGGATTCTAACCGAGAACTAAATTTGTAATGGAGTCCATTTTTCTGTATACTGGAATTAATAGTTTTCCTGGTTTTGGAGATACCTCCATCCTTTCAGAAGCCGAGCGAAAGGAGCTGTAATGGCTACCCAGACTCTCAATGGCTCGATCCACCCGGTCCAGCTTACCCCGGCAGAGTTGCCCCCAGGCGCCCTGAGTCTTCCAGGCAACCCAGCCAAGCTCGGATTTAAAACCACGGATGAGCTCCCCGACTTGCAAGATGTGATCGGGCAACCTCGCGCCTTGCGGGCCTTGGAGCTGGGAAGTGAAGTTGGGGGGACAGACTACAATATCTTCGTCTTGGGCCTGCCCGGCTCGGGCCGCACCACCGCGAGCCTGACCTTCGAACAATCCTATAGTGAAGTAGAAGGCGATAGCGCTTCAGCTGCTGAGCTGATGGCCCTGCTCTCAGCTATCGCAGATATCCCCCTACGCCAGGACCGGGCCATTACTGGTTCTATCAACCAGCACGGTCAAATCCAGGCCATCGGTGGCGTGAATGAGAAGATCGAAGGTTTCTTCTCAATTTGTAAGGCCAAGGGCTTGAGCGGTGAACAGGGCGTCGTGATCCCAACTGCCAACCAGCGAAGCTTGATGCTATGTGAAGAAGTGATTGCGGCCGTGGCTGCCGGACAATTCCATATCTGGCCTGTAAACGGAATCGATCAATGCGTAGCCATATTGACTGGATGTGAACCGGGGGAACGAGATGCAGACGGGCGCTACCCGCAGGGTAGCTTTAACCAAGCCGTAACCGCTCGTCTAAAAACCTTTGCCAGCCTGGTGGCCTCACACAAGCAAGATGGGAAACCGGACATGTACACGGAAAAGGACGAACCTGATTAAGTAGGCGCCAGCGCTAGGGCGAGGATCGGGGAGGTGTAGGGGGGCCCCGCTCGATCATCATCCTGGTGCTTCGATCCGGAGACCTGTACTATCGAAGTTCACCTGCCAACGAGGCAGGCACTCCCACAGGCACGGATATCGGCGCCCTTCCGTTTGAGCCTGCCGGGCTGGCGAGCCCTACCGGGGTCAGCCTGGAACAAGTAAACGATGAGGCCTGGGATCTAATCTGGACGCCAACGACCGCCTCCAGCAGCTATGTTTACTATAGCGCTTGCTCGCGACAGACCACGACCGTGGTGGATGCGGGGAGCTCCAACCAGTACCGGATCGAGGGGGTTTCGACGGATGGAATTGGTTATGCTGGGGTCAGCGCGTACGATGAAAATTGATTCGAGAGCGCGGTGCAGCTCGCGGAGGGGGTGAGGGCTCCCTGCCCGACCGCGCCAGGCAGCCTGGAGGTGGGGGCAATGCCGGAGAATGTCGTTAGACTGCAGTGGATGAGCAGCTTCCCGATCGAGACTGGCATCGAGGTCGAGCGAGGAACGGGTGCCCTGGCAGCTTCCGGGTATGAGGTCGTGGCTTCGCTGCCTGCCGGTAGCACGGAATATGAAGATGAGCCGCCCGTGCTGGGAGAGACGTACTGGTACCGCCTGTGAGCGTATAACTCCAACGGGAGCTCGGAATATTCGCAGGAAAGTTATACTGCGAGCATCGGCCCTGGTTTATGTGGATGATACCCCTTATGCGATGGAGCTTATCAGCGGCTCAGCTTCCAATGGCGCCTATCGCGTTACCACCCGCCTGGATCCCGGCCCGCACGCTTACTACTTCCACTTTTCCTTCCCTGAGGGTGAGGCGCGGCTGCCGTTCATCGGTGCGTTTCCCGATTCGTTTGTCGACTTCAGCGTGTATCTACCCGCCATCCAAAATCTATATGAGCGGTAAGCAGCCAGGCCTAGGTTTTGGTGTGCAACCTTCCCAACAATCTCATCCACTTCACCTGGCCGCGGCTGTCGCGCACAAATTCGGCGCGTTCTCCTTGAAAGGGAGGATTGATCACCACGACCCGGTCTTCCTCATAAAAACCCAATAATGCAGGCGGCGGCGAAGGCCTGGGCGGC
The DNA here is from genome assembly GCA_964486825.1 of uncultured Anaerolineaceae bacterium. Classification (GTDB taxonomy): domain Bacteria; phylum Chloroflexota; class Anaerolineae; order Anaerolineales; family UBA4823; genus CAZAQS01. The sequence goes on from CAZAQS010000003.1 coordinate 37,704, forward strand.
GAATCAGGGGTTGGAAAGCCGCCCGTCATGGTCAGTTTTAATTCGAGGTTCTTGCCGGAGGGTACCAAATCCACGACCTGCCCGACGGTCGTGTAACGCCCGGAATATTCTTTTAACTGCCCGGGTTCACGATCTACCGGAACCGCCTCCGGGACCTGGATGCCGGTAAATTCTTGCAGGGCCATGAATTTAATTCTTTCGACCAGCCGGCGACCCCGGTCCGAGTTGAAAGCCAAGACCATCGCATAGCCTTTACCCGGCGCCAGCAGCAGAGATGATACCTGCCCGTTCGTCCCGCCCGGATGCTCGATGATACGGTCTGAATTCACCTGCGTGATGAACCAGGCCATGCCCATCTTCTCGATCCCGGTCGCCGCAATGGTGGGGGTTTGCATTTCACGAAGCGATTCGGGCGATAAAATTCGCTGGCTGTCCTGGCTGGTTCCATCCCCCATATGAAAGCGTGCGTAACGCAGCAGATCGGGGGCATTGGATGATAATCCGCCGGCAGGGTTCATAACTCTGGCAAGGTTCCAGGGCCGGGCTACTTGATGCCCCTGCTCAGCATAGGTATGCCCCACAGTGAATCGGTGAGTGATAACCTCCTCGGCAAAAAAGTAGCTATTGTTGAGCCCCAAGGGATTCAAGACCAGGTCCTTTATAGCTTGCTCATAACAATTACCCGTGATGACTTCGATGATCCTGCCTGCCAGGCAGTAGGCAGAATTGTTATAAGACCAGACCTCACCTAATGGGGTGATTTGGGGTAGATCAAAGAAACGCCGGGCGGCCCTTTCCAGCGCATCCTCTCCCCGCCCGAAGTCTTCAAAATAATCACCCTGCCAGCCTGCGGTATGGATGAGGAGATGTCGCATGGTCACTTTTGCGGCGGTATCCCTATCTGCCAGGCGTAAATCGGGTAGATAGGCGACCACAGGCGCATCCAGTTCGAGCAAGCCCTGTTCAACCAGTCTCATGGCGGCCGTGGCTGTGAAGGTCTTGGTGATCGAACCCGCCTGGAACAGGGTATCGGCCGTCACAGGCAGTGGGTTCTCAATATTTGTGACCCCTAACCCCACGATTTGTTCTTTCCCTTCGTGCATGATCCCGAGGATACCCCCCGGTATTTCCAATTCCTCCATCCCCTTTGAAACCTGGTTGTATACCTCCATAAAGTGGTTATCCGTGATTGCTTTTTCAGGCTTATATTGGACCATCCGAGATTTCCTCCATCCCCCTATTGATTTTTTGATAGCCTTTGTTTAAACCGACCTGGCGATACGGCTACGCAAAGCCGGCTCTGGTAGTGCGCCCATCCAGCGGTCTACCACCTGGCCTCCTTTGACGATCATCATGGTCGGGATGCTGCGGATATCGTAGCGCATGGCGGTTTGTGGGTTTTCATCCACGTTCACCTTGGCGATCTTCATCCGCCCGCCTATTTCAACAGCCAGTTTTTCGAGGATCGGGTCCGTCATCCGGCAGGGCCCACACCACGGCGCCCAGAAATCGACCAGCACGGGTAGATGTGCACGCATCACTTCCTGGTCGAAGGTCGCATCCGTTACAGCCTGCGGGCGCCCTCCGCTTCCCGTTTGGTTTGTTGGACGGCTGCCAGTTTCCTGTGGCTTAACTTTGGGTTGTTCTGGCCGCGGGCCTTTGCCAAGCAGAAAGGCCACATGCTCTTCCAGATCCTGGCTTTTGATCGCCTCGGCCCTGGTCTCCACCTTGCCGTTCCTCGCCGTGACGAGCGCGGGCGTCCGCCCGATCTGAAAGCGCTGTACGCTGTCAGGGTTTTCCTGAATATGCAGCTTCGCTACCAGGACCTGGCCTGCTTTCTCCCGTGCCAGGCGCTCCATGGTTACCTTGAGATCCTCTCCTGCTGTGCCATCAATAAATACCAATGCGACCGGCAGGCCAGCAGCCAGCACGCGTTCGATGCCTTGATCGTTGGTTGTAATTGGTGAATCAAACATCATTCCACTTCCTATTCATAAATTGGACTTACCGCTGTTATGTTTTCACAATCACTTATAAAAACAGGCCTCTCACGATAGCGATTTGCCTCCAAATCCCAATTTTAATAAGATATCGTTGGAATAATATCAGAACCAGCTCAACCTTCTGTTAACTGCTGGCGCTGCTTAAAAGGTCATCCCCATTTTGTAGAAGATGAAAGACTTCCGCTCGCCTGGGCAACCCAGCTTGAGCTCCCATCTTTTTTGTAGCCAGGGCCGCGGCCGTGTTCGCAAATGGGCCGGCTTTAGCATACCCCCACCCCTCCACCATGCTCATCGCTAAAGCTGCTGCCAGGGCGTCCCCTGAACCGGTGCTGTCCAGGCTATTCACAGGCAGGTGAGGGTTCCAGGATTCTCCCCCTTCCCAAACCAGCAGGTTTCCCTGTGACCCGGCCTGGATCGCTACCGCTTTAACTCCCCGCGCCATCAACATCCCGGCTGCCTCCCGGGCAGACTCCTGGTCCTGTACCTTTTTCCCGGTCAGGAACTCGGCTTCGAAGCTGTTAGGTTTGATCAGGTCTGTCAGGCTCCATAGCTCGTCAGGTAAGGTTAGGGGTGGGGCCGGATCCAGGATAAAGCTCGCTCCCCCTGCTTTCGCCTTTCGAGCAGCTTCCAGGACCGTCTCCACCGGGATTTCTAGCTGTGCCAAAACAACCCGTGCTCCCCGGAGAGCTTCCTCGGGCAGGTCCTGGCTGCGCAAGTGTGAGTTGGCCCCTTTTACAGCCATGGTCTGTTTTTCACCCTGGTCATTTATATGGATCAGCACCACGCTTGTTGGCTCACTCGTGTGCTGTACGACGTAACTTGTATCCACCCCTTCCGCCTTTAAGGCTTCTAGAACCGCCTCCCCACGCCGGTCTCGACCGACGCAGGCTACCAGGGCCACTTTCGCTCCCAAACGTGCTGCTGCAATGGCCTGGTTGGCGCCTTTTCCTCCCGGCGTCTCTAAAAATATATCCCCCTGGACGGACTTGCCCGCCTCCGGAAGCCTCGGTCCGCGGATGGCATAATCCATATTCGCTCCCCCCAGCACGAGGATATCCCACTTCACGGCAGCCCCTTTTCTCGTAATGTGTTGAATAATTTACAAGGAAATTTTGCCAGATTTCAGCAGCCCTGACCGGTGCTGCTCGATCTCATTCAACCGGATGAGAATCAGCTCTTCCAGAAAAGCCTTCTGGATAAAATATTCTCTTCCAAACAACTGGCTTGCTCCGTGCAGTAGGATGCCCGCCAATATCGCATATACCCCATAATCGAGCAGGGCCAGGTTGGTCATACTGCTCAGCAGTGCATACACGATGCCCGTGCCTACCAGGATGAAGCCGATATTCCTGATCAGGTCGATCAATCCCCACCGCCCGACGAGAGCAAGCAGTTGGTTTTCCAGGATCTTCACCTCATTTGTTAGCCTATGGATGCTAATGGTTGGAACGCCCCCATCTCCAAATCTGAGCTCACCTGGCTGTCCAGTGGGGATAAAGCGCCATACACCGCATTGGGGGCAGCGAACGAATGTGGAATTTTCGTGAATAGCCAGTTTTTCCCCACAATCTGGACAGGTACGAGTAGTGGTATCTATCAATTAACCTCCGGGAAATTTAAAGATAGCTGGTTCTGGTAAGCGCATCCCTATTATGACAAAAGATTCTGAGATTGTCACGGGATAAATATCCTCAAATTGTGAAATTCATCGATCTTTAATCTACTCTTCCGTTCTCCCTTGTTCAGTCGATTTCTGCAGCACAGGTAAGGTAGGGCCGCCGTAAAGTAAAATTGATATAATGGCGTAGATTATTATATTTGCCGTTCTTAAATTACGACCAGGAGGGAAAATGATTACCAGAAAGGCAAAGATTGTATGTACCATTGGGCCTGCTTCAACAGATGAACCGGTCCTGACAAAGATGATCCAGGCTGGCATGAACGTTGCCCGCCTCAATTTCTCGCACGGCACCCACGACCAGCACGCATCCTATATCCAGGCTATCCGCAAGCTTTCAGGCGAGTTGGGTAGGCCGGTAACCATCCTGCAAGACCTACAGGGACCCAAGCTGCGGGTCGGGAAGCTTCCCCAGGAGGGCATCCAGCTCCATGCCGGACAGCATGTACTGCTTACCCGCATCGACGAAACGGTCCCGGAGAGCTCTCTGGACCCGGGATTTATCCTTATTCCGATGGATGTGCCCGACCTGGAAAACAGTCTCTCTCCTGGAAACCATATCCTGATGGACGATGGGCACCTGGAGCTGGAGGTGACGGGTGTCAGTGGTAAGGCCGTGGAAGCCCAGGTAATTTTGGGCGGTCTGCTCACTTCGAACAAAGGCGTCAACCTGCCCGGGGCAAAGCTGGATTTCCCCGGTTTTACATCCAAAGACCGCCGGGACCTGGAATTTGGCCTGCAGCATGGAGTGGATGCTGTCGCCATTTCCTTCGTCCGCACCGCTGGCGATATCGAGGTGGTGAGGGAGGCTATAGGAGAGCTCTCACCCGAGAGGGCGAGCACACCCATCATCGCCAAGATCGAGCTCCCCGACGCCATTCAGAACATGGATGAGATCGTGCGAGCAGCTGATGGCATTATGGTCGCCCGCGGAGACCTGGCTGTCGAGACCTCTCCTGCCACGGTGCCGATCCTTCAAAAACGCATGATCTCAGCCGCCAACCGGAACGATAAGATCGTCATCACCGCCACTCAGATGCTGGAATCGATGATCCAAAACCCGCGTCCCACCCGAGCGGAGGCTTCCGACGTCGCCAATGCCATCCTGGATGGGACCGACGCGGTCATGCTTTCGGCAGAAAGTGCGGTGGGCAGGTTTCCTGTAGAAAGCGTCTCTATGATGGATTCCATTGTGCGCGAGACAGAAGGGCATTTTGTGGAATGGGGAGTGTCCGATATTGTGAATGATGAGCCGATCGAGGTGGATGCCAAAACCCTGGCCCGTGCCGCCCGCCAGTTAGCTCATGACCGTAATGTCTCTCGTATCGCTGTATTTACCCGTTCCGGTCGGACCGCCCGTTATATGTCCAAGGCTCGCCCGCGCGTTCCCATTATGGCTTTCACACCAGAACAGGAGACCTACCAGCGCATGGGGATGTATTGGGGCGTCACGCCCTACCTGGTCCCGTATGCTGACGACATGCAAGCGATGTTGGAGCACGTTGAAAATGCCCTCTTGGCCACTCAGGAGCTTCATCCAGGTGAGCAGGTCGTCCTGATTGCCAGTTATCCGGTCGGCGAGGGAGGCACGCCTAACTTCGCTTTGCTTCACACCCTGGGAGAAAGAGGTTAGGATTTCAGTTGGCCTGGATATCCTGGAAGGGCAGGTTGTACCTGCGTGGGTGCACCGTCCCCAGTTCATCGGGCCAGATCCCGCTGATGGAAGCTACGATCTTGCCGACGTGGTCATGGCAATTCTCTATGAACAGGGTATATCGCTTTTGAGACCCGGCAGCCGCGGTGCCGGCCACATATAATCCCGGCATATTGGTTTCCATGGTTTCAGGGTTGTGCTCCGGCAGGCGTTGTTCCCCGTGCAGGTTGACCCCCGCCATCTCGAACAGGCTCATATCCGCCACGAAGCCGGTATTGAGCAGCACGAAGTCGGTCGGGTGTTCGAACCGTTCACTCAAGCCTTCAGAATGGCCGCCATTCGTTTGTCCGCTATTCTGGTAGTCGCCATTCTGATGGCCCGCCTTCCCAGGGAATGAGACATGCTCGAGGGTTACCTTTTCAGGCGTAATCTCGACCGGCATGCTGCAGGGCAAGAAGCGGATATTCCCGAACTCAATTTGCGCCAAAAGGTCAGGTAAGAGGTGGCTCTTCACCAGGCTGGCATCGAATTCTGCCCGCCGGTAGCTGAGCGTTACCCGGCTGCCGGCTCTCCAACTGCGTAATGCAGCCTCGACCGCCGAATTCCGTCCGCCCACGATCAACAACCTCTTCTGGAAGTATACATGCGGGTCTGTAAAATAATGGCTTACGTGGGGCAAGTCTTCACCTGGGATGCCTAAAAGGTTGGGAGCGTGCATATCTCCCGTAGCCAGCACCAGCTTACGGCAGAAATACAGCCTCGGGCCAGTTTGGGACTGGCTGCCGACCAGGTATCCCCCATCCAGGCTTTGAATATCGACGATCTTTTCGTAGGTATTGACCTTCAAGTCTAGCTGTTCTACCACGCTGCGCAGGTATGCCAGGTACTCTTCGCCGGTCAGCCTGTGCTGGTTTATGCTTTGGGAAGGGATGCCGGCGATCTCGATGCGCTCAGTGGTGCTGAAGAAGTAGGTGTTACGTGGCCACCAGGAGATCGTGTACCCGATTTGCCGGGCATCGAACTGGATATAGTCCACTCGCGCCCGCTTCAACGCGGCTGCCAATTCCAATCCGATGGGTCCCGCTCCTACAATGATGACGTTCGTTGGAGTTATCCTATCCATAATCGACCTCACGGTTTTAATCCGTGGATTTAGATGCCTTGAACAAGCAGAGATGGCTCTTTCTGCGTTTGGTTTTGTTAGATGCAGAATTGAGAAAACTTTAACTTACTGGTATAGGAGAAGTATACTATAACCTTTTCTTTTAGATGTCCCCCGCCAGCCCACGAAAAGCCGCTATCACTCCCCCGCTTGCCCGGCTCTTTGCCTGACTTTTCTCAGGAATGCGGGTGAATTAAGCCCCCGTTCCAGCAGGTAGGTCAGATAATGCTGCAGTAGTCTTTCGATCTCTCGATCTATCTCCTGCCTGGGGCGGGCGCGCGCGGCTTCCGTGTAACCGCTGCGTTGGAAGTGGCGCAGGTATTTAAGCGCTTCCATCGAGATTGGGTTAGCCGCGGAGGTAGCGGCTCCACAACGCGGGCACAGCACACCGCCCAGGGAGGCTGAAAAATACTGGTCTACCGGCCGGATATCTTCCCCACACCTGGTGCAATTGAAGAGCTGTGGCCGGAAACCCAACAGGTCGAGCAGCCGCATCTCGTAATAATGGATGGGCAGCTGCGGGTCCGGTTCTGTGTCCAATCTGGCAAGGGTTTCCGACAGCAAGCGGTACAAACCCGGGTTCTCTCCTTCCTCGTAGGTGAAGCGGTCCAGCAACTCGACCGCGTAAGCCGCGTACCCCACTCGTTCCAGGTCCTCCCGCAGGCACAGGTGCGCGTTTACGGTATCTGCCTGGGTAACGATCCACATATCCCTGCCCTTTGCCAGGAGCAAGCTGACCCGGGTAAATGGCTCCAGGTGACCGGCTTTGCGAGAGCGCGGTTTGCGCACACCCTTGGCGATGGAGCGCAGCTTGCCCATCTCGCGGGTGTACAGGCCCAGCAGGCGGTCTGCTTCCCCCCAATCGCTGTGGCTCAGTACGATGGCCTCGACCCGAATGGAACGTTCTCTTGATGGCATATTTCCATTATATCAGTGGGCCCAACCGATTGGTTGGCGGGCCTCGCTTGGAGGTTTCCCTACCTTCGTGGGGGGATTTCCTGATTCTTGGATGGGATTTCTTTCCCTATAATAAATCCAGGTTGGCGGCTGCTATTCGATCTTGTTGACGCTTCTGGTTCCTTCTGGTACAATCACAACTCCCGGGCGTTGTACCCTTCACTCGGGATAAATTTCGCATGGCGCTATGAGCGCCATTATCAAAAAAGAAAGGGCTTGAAGCAAGATGAAAGTTCTCCTCATAAAAGACGTGTATAAATTAGGCCGGGCCGGAGACGTCAAGCGCGTCGCAGACGGATTTGGCCGCAATTACCTGCTCCCACAGGGGTTAGCGGTGCTGGCCACGCCGGGCGCCCTCAAGCAGGCCGAGCATATCCGCACCCAGGCCGATATCCAGCGTAGTGTGGTCAATAAAGAGATGAGCGGCATCGCCGAAAAGCTGCAAGGCATTACGGTTACTTTCCCCGCCCGCGCCAGCGAGACCGGTAAGCTGTACGGGTCGATCACGAACCAAATGATCGCCGAGGCAGTCAGCCAGAAAGCTGGCGTGGAAGTCAGCCGGCGGCAGATCGAGAGCCAGCCCTTGCGTACCTTGGGCGAGCATTCTGTGGAAATCCGCCTGACGGTGGATTTGATCCCTACCATCAACGTTATCGTGCACAGGGAAGGCGAATCTGTTCGGGCAACCCTGGAAGCCATACAGGCTGCTGAGGAAAGCTTTGAAGCTGAGGATTTCGAAAGCGAAGAGTTGGAAGAGGTGAAAGCGTTAGAAGAAGTTGAAGCAGGCGAAGAGGCGCCAGGAGATGAGGTCGAGCTGACCGAGGAGGCTTAAACAAGCCTTCCTTCTCCACGCAGTAGAGATCGAACCTTCCGGCCCGGTGATTGAGTGCTGGCTTTCCCGTAGGATCGGGGAAACCCCTCGATAGCCAGGCCGGTTTTTTTTGTATGCTTTATAATTTGATCATGCTCCCTCCAATACTCCCGATGATGGAAGGATCGTGGACATCCAGGTTGTAAACCCAGGATGAAAATGGACATCTGTTGGCTCTATTGGACCTTTTCTGAATCGGATAATGATTGATTCGATCGGGCAGAGATTGCGAGAAGCGCGCCTGGCACGCTCTTTGAGCCTGGAAGAAGCTGCCCAGGCCACGCGCATCCGCGTGCGTTTCCTGGTTGCCATGGAAGAGGGCGATTATGAGGCCCTGCCTTCGGCTGCACAGGCGCGCGGTTTTTTGCGCGCTTACGCCGGGTACCTGGGGCTGGACCCGAAACCGTTGCTGGAGGATCTGGGCCAGGTGTCTGCCCACTTCTCGATCTCGCCGCCGAGCAGTCCGGTGAAAAAGGCCGAACCTGCCCCCCAGGACCCGGGCGAATCGCATGAGATTTTCATCGAGCTGGGCGAAAAGCTGCGCAGCCAGAGGGAAATCCTGGGTCTCTCGCTGGAGGACATCGAGCGCCACACCCACCTGCGCATCCATTACTTGAAGGCCCTGGAGGCCGGCGACTTTAAGGGGTTGCCCTCTCCCGTACAGGGGCGGGGTATGCTCAGCAATTACGCACGGTTCCTGGGAATGGATTCGGATGCGTTGTTGCTGCGCTTTGCAGAAGGCCTGCAGGCCAGCCTGGCTGCAAAGCAGGTGGCTGAGCCCCGCCGCCGGCCGGTCGTCCGCCACCGGCCCGTCAGCTCCAGCTCCCCGCTGCGGCGTCTGCTGTCGATCGATTTTCTGGTGGTTGGTTTTATCGTAGTCTTTTTATTCGGGTTTATGTTGTGGGGAGGCTCGCGCATTGCCGGCATCCGCTCGGAGGAGTCGGATTCGACGCCCACAGCCTCCCCGCCTTCCATCGCAGATGTCTTGATAACTGGGCCGACCGAGGAAATGTCCGCCTCCACGTCCAATCCCGAGGAAGAGCAAGTAGACCTTTCTTTAACCCTTACTCCTGAGGTGGCGGCTTTATTGCCGGTCGAGGGACTGGAAGAGGAGACGCCGGAGGAGGGTGAGCCCGACCCGCCTGTGCCGGACAACTCGGCCCTGCAGGTGTATATCATCGTCCGGCAGCGGGCCTGGATGCGCGTGCTGGTCGATGAACAGGTCGAATTTGACGGTAGGGTGACTCCCGGCAGCGCATACCCATTTTCTGGCGACGAAAGTATCGAGATCCTGACCGGCAACGGGGCCGCGCTGGAGGTATTCTTCAACCAGGATGAGCTGGGACCCCTGGGCGCCCTGGGAGAGGTAGTGCAGCGGGTGTTCACGGTCCAGGGAGTCCAGACGCCCACCCCCACGCTTACCTCCACCCCTCCACCACCGACTCCGACAGCCCCTTCCCCAACCCCCACCTTGAACGAAACCGAGCTGCCGGCAGCCACGCCAGCGCCCTAGGCGGTGGGTATATCGCGAAGATAAAGAAGGATCGTTCGAGACAGCCTGGATTTATTCTGGTAAACTCAGCCTGGCATTTACTGGTAATGAATGGATTGGATGGTTAAAGATGAAAGCTAAGACATTTCACATGGTTTCCTTGGGCTGCGCCAAAAATACGGTCGATTCGGATTCCATGTCTCAACTATTACTGAACTCGGGATACCGCCTGACGGCCGACCCGGATAAAGCGAAAGTATTGATCGTCAACACCTGCGGGTTTATCGGGCCTGCCAAACAGGAATCGCTGGATGTGCTCGGCGAGCTGGCTTCCAGGAAGCGCCGCGGGCAGTTCTTGATCGCGGCCGGCTGCCTGACCCAGCGCTATGGGGCGCAGGTCGCCCGCCAGGTCCCGGGGATCGATGGGATCCTGGGCACACGGCGCTGGATGGATATCGTGGACGTGGTGGAGAGCCTGCGCAACGGGCGCCATCCGGAGCCGCTCTACCACTTGCCTGTGGTGGAGACGGTTGGGCAGGACGAAGGCGGCGTTCTACGGGTCTCCGTGCAAGGCGCCAGCGCTTATATCAAGATCGCGGATGGCTGCCGGCGCCCGTGCGCCTTCTGTGCGATCCCCAAGATCAAGGGGACCGCCGTAAGCAGGCCCATGGAGAGCATCCTGGAGGAGGCCCGGCAGCTTCAAGACCTGGGCGTACGGGAGGTGATCCTGATCGCACAGGATACGACCGATTACGGGCACGACCTGGGCATGAAGGAAGGCCTGGCAGACCTCTTACAGGGCCTGGTGAAAGCCGCTCCCGGGATAGATTGGCTGCGGGTGATGTACGCCTATCCCGGTTATGTCACCGATCGCTTGATCGACGTGATAGCCGCCCACCCGCAGATCTTGCCTTACCTGGACATGCCTCTCCAGCACGCTCACCCGATGACCCTGCGCCGGATGCGGCGGCCTGCGAATATCGACTGGGTCCAACGTACATTAGAGAAGATGCGGTCGGCGATGCCGGAGCTGGCCTTGCGAACGACCTTCATCGTGGGGTACCCGGGTGAGACAGAGGCCGAGTTTCAAACCCTGCTGGACTTCATCCAGCAGGTGCGCTTCGACAAGGTGGGCGCTTTCCAGTTCTCTTTCGAGCCAGGCACCTCCAGCGAGCCGTTGGGAGACCCGGTTCCGGCGGAAGTGAAACAAGCACGTTACGAGCAGCTGATGGCCCTGCAGCAGGGCATATCCCTGGAACGCAACCAGGAGTTTGTCGGGAAAACACTGCCCGTGCTGGTCGAAGGCCAGGGCCAGGGCATCGCTTTGGGGCGCAGCTACCGGGACGCCCCCGAAATCGACGGGATGGTAATCATTGAAGGAGCTGCTCCGGTAGGCGCCCTGCTGCCCGTAAGAATAACCGGGGCAATGGCCTATGACCTGAGCGGCGCTTTGCCCGCCCCGGAAGGCCTCACCCAGATCTTGGCTGGGTGAGGATGGAGACACAATCATTCGAGGAGCCCCATGTTCGATATCTACAGCCCTGAAGCCAAGTTTGCCATCGAGAGTGTTCGCCAGGCCTCCTATTTGGTTCGCCAGGTGCAGGCAGAGCTGGTCTCTGTTGCGCTCTCCAAAACAGATCTCTCTCCCGTCACTGTCGGCGACTTTGCCGCCCAGGCGCTGGTTGGGTTCATGCTGGACAAATACTTTCCGGAGGATGTACTGGTAGCAGAAGAGGATTCGGCTTCCTTGTGCAGTCCGGGCCAGGAGAAGCTGCTCGAACGGGTGGCGGGTTACGTGGGGCGATTCGTGAACGGCGCCCGGCCCGAGCAGGTGTGTAACTGGATCGACCGGGGCGGGGGAAACCCCACCCGCCGGTTCTGGACTCTCGACCCGATCGATGGCACCAAGGGCTACCTGCGCGGCGACCAGTATGCGATCGCCCTGGCCTTGATCGAAGACGGGCAGGTGCGCCTGGGCGTGCTGGGCTGCCCGAATTTAAGCGACGCTTACCGGCCTGATATTGGCGGGCCAGGCTCGGTGGTGATCGCGGCGCGGGGGGAAGGCGCCTGGACGACCTCGATGGCTTCTGCCCTGGAGTTTGACCGGCTGACAGTTTCCGAGCGACAGGACCCATCCCAGGCGCGTTTGCTGCGCTCCTTCGAAGCCCAGCACACCAACGTCCGGCACGTGGACCAGCTGGTAGAAAGCCTGGCCATCCAGGCCAAGCCGGTCCTGATGGACAGCCAGGCCAAGTATGCCATCCTGGCGTCTGGCAAGGCGGACGTCCTGATCCGGCTGGTACCTTTCGAGAGGCCCGATTACCGGGAGAAGATCTGGGACCTGGCGGCGGGTTCGATTGTGGTCGAGGAAGCCGGCGGGAAAGTGACCGACCTGCACGGAAAGAGGCTGGATTTTTCAGCGGGCCGCGAGATGCTGAATAACCGCGGTGTCCTGGTCACCAACGGGCTTTTGCAAGCGGCCTTCTTGGAGGCTTTAGGGCGGGTGGAGGTATAAGCAGGTCCCTGTATGTCACGCACCGATCAACTGGCCCTTGCCGTAAGCCTGCTCGCCGTCTTTGCCGCCGCCCTGGTGGCCGGCAATATCTTCGAAAATGTGCCCCACCTGGAAGACGAGATCGCTTACGTCTGGCAAGCCCGGCTGCTGGTCGAGGGTAAGCTAACCATCCCCTCCCCCCAACACGAAAAGAGTTTCCTGGTGCCCTTTGTGGTGGACCATAACGGCGAGCGTTTCGGCAAATACCCGCCAGGATGGCCGCTGGTGCTTTCATTGGGGGTGGCGTTGGGCACCCGCGGCCTGGTAAACCCCATCCTGGCCGGCGTGGGGGTATGGCTGACCTACCTGCTCGGCAAGCGCGTCTTCGGGCCGTTGGTTGGGTTGCTGGCTGCGGCGCTCACCCTGAGCTCACCATTCTTTTTAATCAACTCTGGCTCGCTGCTCTCCCATCCCCTGGGTCTGGTCTTGAGCGCCGGCTTCGCCCTGCTTTGGCTGGCGGCCTTCGGAGACAGGAACGCCCCTCGGCGCTGGAGCTATAGCCTGGGGGCGGCTGTATTGATGGGCTTATTGATCCTGGCGCGCCCCTTTACGGCGCTGGGCGTAGCCCTGCCGTTCGGCCTGCACGGGCTGTACCTCCTCTTTTATGGAGGTTGTACGCCTGAGCAGCGCCGGCAGACCCGCCTCCACTTGCTGGGATTCGGAGCGCTCGGCCTGGCCTTTGCTGGCCTGCACTTCCTTTGGCAGTACCGGGTCACGGGTGACCCCTTCCTGAACCCCTATACCCTTTGGTGGGAGTACGATAAGATCGGCTTTGGTCCGGGGGTGGGGGTGACCGAAGACGGGCATAGCCTGCATATCGCGCGCATCAACACGCGCTTTAGCCTGCGGGCCGCCTGGCGCGACCTGTTCGGATGGAGTAGCTACTCCTGGCTCTTTTTACCATTTGGATTGTTGGCTTGCTTGAGAAAACCCAAGGGCCTGCTGCTGGGAGTGGTCTTCCCGAGCCTGGTCCTCATCCATATCTTCTACTGGATTGGCTCGGAGCTTTTCGGCCCGCGTTATTATTACGAAGGCCTGTACAGCCTGACCCTGTTCAGCGCGCTGGGGGCGGCCTGGTTAGCCGGTTGGCGGGTCGAACCCGATCCCGAACCACAGGACTATCCTGGGGCCGTACGGCAGTCTAGCGGGGGAGTTGGGCTGCTCGACCGCCTGCGCCTGAGGCTGGCGCCGGCTTATAGCTGGTTTGCCGAGCGAGCTGCAAGCGCGGTCCACCAGCCGGCTCTTTTCAAGGTGCGCCAATACCTGGTCCCCATGGCGCTGGTCTTGCTGGTTGCTTACAACCTGGTGTATTTCTTGCCCGGCAGGTTGTGGGAGATGCACGGCTTGTATACCATCAGCCGCTCGGACCTGTACCCTTTCCTGGCCCCAGAAGCCCAGGAATTGACGCCAGCCCTGATCATCGTACACAGCGAGCGCTGGATGTCTTACGGATCCTTGCTCGAGCTGCAAGACCCGCGCTTGACGACCCCCTTTATCTTTGCCTGGTCGCGCGGCCCGATTGCCGATGAGGCCGTGGCTGCCGACTTCCCCGAGCGGAACCTCTTTCATTACTACGTGGAAGAGCCAGGCCGCTTCTACCTGGCCCCCAGGGACCCCTGAACAAGCCCGCCTGAGAGGGGCATCTCATTCGTAAGGCCAGCGGTCATCGCCGCGCATCAAGGCGCGCAGGTGAAGCTGTCATTTTTCTCAGCTCCTTTTGTTGAAACGTCGAACCCGAAGCCGGTTAATTCAAAGCCCGTGCGGCGGCCGTAAAGGCCAGCACGATGACCCCCAGGGCCAGATTCAGGTAGACTAGCCTGCGGTTGGTTTTCAGGATTGGCTCCAGGTAATCTTCCTGGTTCTGCACCTGCAGCTTGCTGCGATACAGGACGGTCCTGCGCAGCCTGGGGATGACGCCCCAGGTGATATAGGCGCTGACGGCGACCATGGCCAGGAAAAAGATATGCTTGAGCAGGATGGCAGCAGACCACGGGTTGCTAAAGGCTAACAGGCCTTCATAATTCGGGTTGCCGCTCATCTGTACCAGGCCGGTGCCGGTCAGCAGGGCCAGGCTGAACCAGCCAAGGATATCCAGGCGGCTCTGGATGCCTTCCAACTGGACCGAAAAAGCAGCCTGGTCCAGCTTGCGTTGGGCGATCGGCAGGATCAAGAGCGCCAGGGTGGACAGCCCGCCCACCCACACCACGGTGGCGAGCATATGGAACCAGTAAGCCAGGGTCAAGGCCCAGGTAGGAGTGCTCATCCTTCAGGAGTTGGAGAAGCCGGCGCTTCTTCCGTTGGCGCTTCCGGGGTGGCCTCCTGCGTGGGAATGGGGGTGGACTCGAGGGTGGGGACGATATCGCCCTCCAGGGTTGGGGTGGGCGTGGGAGTCTCCTCGACTGGCTCGGGCTCGGGCGGCGCGAAGCACTGTTCGTGCATGAAGGTGGCAGTTGGCTCCAGGACGGGGTCCTCCCGGATTTCGCGGGAGGCCTGGTAGCGCTCGTAGGCCTCGCAGTACATGCCCTGGGTGGCCAGAAAATCCCCGTATTTCGCCAGGGAGATGCGGTAGCGGTCCGTGGAGGTCCATCCCGAGCCGTCCATCAGGTAGGGGGCGGTCAGGATGAGCTGTTCGAAGTATTCGACGGCTTTGCCCCAGTCGACTTCCCAGAAGCTGGCGCCCGTGACGTAGAGCTCCGACCAGGTTCGGTAGTTGCGGGCTTCAGCGTCCAGCGGTCCGAAGCGTTCTGCCAGGGCCAGGTCGTAGGTGCCGCCCTCCAGGTCAGAATTCTTGATCTTGTCAACGCCCCGGTTGCGCAGGGCGACGTATAGCATGCCGTCCACTTCGATGGGGTGCATGTCAGGGGCGTCCTTCCTGAGCTTGAGCAGGGAGTCGATGGCAGCGGACCAATCGCCGCTCACCAGGAGCTGCTTGGACTGGGTATAAAGCTCTTCGACGCTGCGCAGGTCTGGGGTGGGCGTCAGGGTGGGGGTAGGGGCAGGGGTGGATGTGGCGGTTGTGTTTTGCTCGAGCAGCACCAGGGCCAGCATCTCGGTGACGTTTGGATAGCCGGGGTCTTGCTGGATGACCCATTCGAAGCGCTGGCGGGCCAGGTCATAGCGCCTGGCTTCCATATCGGCGACTCCCATGTTGAACTGTTCTTGCACGAGCTGGGAGAGCTGGGTCGACTCGATGCGGGCGCGCTCGTACATGCCGGAGCGGTAGCCGCCAAACGCGCTCATGCCAGCGATGGTGAGCAGGGTGAGCAGGCCGACGATGAGGAAATAGATCCAGGTGCGCCGGCCCGGCCTCCCGGTTGCGGGGGCGAGGTCCCCGGCAGGCGGCTGGGGGGGTGGGCTGTCTTCTTGACCGGCCTGTGAGGCCTGTAGGGGCGCGCTGTCTTGGCTCTTCCCGCTCTCGGTTTTCAGCGGAGTGGGAAGCGTATCATCCAGGTGAGGAGTATTCATGCGCCCCATTATACCAAACAGAACCCAGGGAGATTGCTTCACATCGCTCCTAGGACACTCTCTGCAACTGTCACTGCGAGCCGCCTTTTGGCGAAGCAGTCTCCCGCGAAGAGGGCTGAGATTACGCCGCTATGCTTATGGCAAAGAGCGCTCGCAAGGACAGGAGGGGGAGAGTATAATTTCCTGGATGAGCGAGTATCACTTCTCTTATCCCATCGAGGTGCGCTACGGCGACCTGGACCCGCAGGGGCACGTCAACAACGCCAAGTACCTGACCTATATGGAGCAAGCGCGGGTAGCCTATATCCGGCGACTGGGGGTATGGAAGGGGGACAGCTTCCTGGACATCGGCATCATCCTGGCAGATGCGCGGGTCACTTTCCGGGCCCCGATCACCTTCGGGATGCAGGTGCGGGTGGGGGTGCGGGTCTCCAGGCTGGGCAATAAGAGCTTGACGATGGAATACCGCCTGGAAAACGGCGCCGGCGGGCCAGAGCTGGCCAGCGGCGAGTCCGTTCTGGTGGCCTATGATTACCGCAGCAGCCAGACCATCCCGATCCCGGACGAATGGCGAGCCGCCATCCGGGAGCTGGAAGGCGAGCGGCTGGAAACCTGACCCTGATTTCACACCTGGAGCCCCCTATGTCCCTGCCTTCGATCGACGATGCTTATCTGCTGGATTTCCTATCCCGTTTGCTCAAGACGCCCAGCCCGACCGGGTATACGCGGCGGGCGATCGCCCTGGTAGAAGGCTACCTGGAGGCCTTCCCCTTCCTGGAGATCAGCCAGACCCGCAAGGGGACCCTGGTGGCGTACTGGCCCGGGCGCAGCTCGAGTGAGCCGCGCGCCTTGACGGCGCATGTCGACACGCTGGGAGCCATGGTCAAGGAGATCAAACCCAACGGCCGCCTTAAGCTTACCAAGATCGGCGGTTTCGCCTGGAATACGGTGGAGGGCGAAGGCTGCACGATCTTTACCCGCCAGGCGGAGACGCTGCGCGGCTCGCTCCTGCCGACCAAGGCTTCCGGTCACGTGCACGGCAGCCAGGTGGGGGAGCAGAAGCGTGAGGATGAGAATATGGAGGTGCGCCTGGATATCCACACCACCTCCAGCAGCCAGACCCGCCAGCACGGCATCGAGGTGGGGGATTTCGTGGCTTTCGACCCGCGCCTGGAGATCAATAATGGCTTCATCCGTTCCCGGCACCTGGATGACAAAGCCTGCGTGGCGTGCCTGTTAGGGGCGGTGAAGGCGCTGGCAGACGAGGGCCTCTCGCCGGTGCAGGATACCTACTTCCATATCAGCAATTATGAAGAGGTGGGGCATGGAGCTGCGGCGGGCATCCCGGAGGCGGTGGTCGAGCTGGTTTCGGTGGACATGGCGGCGGTGGGGGAGGGCCAAAGCTCGGACGAATTCCACGCCACGCTGTGTGTGAAAGACTCGGGCGGCCCATACCACCACGACCTGAGCCAGCGTTTCCGGGACCTGGGGGACGAGTTCGGCATCCCCTATAAAGTGGACATCTACCCGTACTACGGCTCGGATGGCGAGGCCTTCTGGCGAGCCGGGGGAGATGTGGCGCTGGCCCTGATCGGTCCGGGCGTAGACGCTTCCCATAGCTACGAGCGCACCCACACGGAGGCCCTGTTGGCGACCACACAATGGATCTGCGCTTACCTGTTGCGCGAGTAAGGGAAGCCTGATGAGCCAGAGGCCCAGCCAGAGTAGCGTAAGCGGGCAGTGGGTGGAGCGGATATGGACGGCAGCCGGCTCAGCCCTGTCTGCTCCCGGCCTGGCGAAGTGGGCCGGGAGAGCCTACCTGGTTGGGCTTTTCTTTTTGGGGATTGCCCATTGGGCCTATTTCCTCAATTACGGGCGGATCAGCTTCGATATGCACGACTGGGTCCAGGAAGGCTGGCGCTATACCTTTTTGCAGCAGGCGGTCCTGGCCCGGCAACTGCCCCTGCACGTTTCCACGCCCTTCACCAGCATCGAGCGCTTCATCGCCCGCCCGGACACGGTGCTTTCACCCCAGGTGCTGCTCTTGGGCCGCCTGGAGTTGGGGGAGTTCGTGCTGGCAAACACGCTGCTGTTGTACGGGGCGGGTTTTGTGGGGCTGCTCCTATTGAAGAAGCGCTACGGCCTGTCGCTTTTGCCGTTCACGGTGCTGTTCGCGTTGTTCAATTTCAACGGGCATATCACGGCTCATTTGGCGGTGGGCCACTCGATGTACGTGGGTTATTTCCTGCTGCCCTTCTTCGCCTACCTGGTGTTGAAGCTGTTGGAGGAGGGGCAGGCGGGCTGGGGCTGGGTGACCCAGATGGCGGTGACCCTGTTCGTCCTGTTTCTGCAAGGGGCGTTCCACCAGTTCCTTTGGTGCCTGATGTTCCTGGCATTGCTGGCGGCTTTCCGCCCGGCTTACGCCGCCCCGCTGCTGAAGGGGATGCTCTTCGGCCTGCTGCTGAGCCTGCCGCGCATCCTGCCACCGGCCCTGGAATACGCCAGCCAGGGGATGGCTTTCATCTCCGGCTTCCCGACGGTGGCGGACCTGTTGGCAGGCCTGGTGGTGCTGAAGCATCCCGTGCAGGCCATGAGCGATCCGGCCAGCCCAATAGGTTGGTGGGAGATCGACCATTACGTGGGCGTGGTGGGATTTGGCTTCCTTCTGTACTTTGGGCTGTATCTGACCTGGAAGGTGGGGGGCGAGCAGCGGGCGGTGCTAGGCCCGAGCGCGGCGCTGGCGCTGCTCTCGGTGGGGCATATCTATTCCCTGATCAACCGGCTGCCGCTGCCGCTGGCAGATTCCGAGCGGGTGAGCTCACGCTTCCTGATCTTGCCGCTGGTGTTCCTGATCGTGCTGGGCGCGATTCGCTTCAACTCCACCTTGCGGGAGCGGGGGAACACGGGCGGGGCGTGGACCTTGCTCAGCCTGGGCGGGCTGGCTCTCATGACCCACGATTTGCTACAGCACTCCAGGCTGTGGCGCTTCACCAATATGTACCAGCTTTTCCCGAACACGCCGGTGCAGATGCTGGTCGAGCTGGTGCAGCGCGACGACCCGCTGTATTTCCTGGCCTTGAGCGGGGGGGCCGGGGTAGCCACGCTGGCGCTGGTCTACCTGCTGGTTAAGTTGCGCCAGGAAAACGCCCCCCTGCGGACACAGGAGCAAGTCCAACGGCGGGCCTGATGTGACCCTACGGGGAGAAAGGAAGGTAAGCCATGTTGCTAGACGCCAGTCTGCCACCTGTAGGACTGCAAGAGATCCCGGCTACCGCTCGGGCTGCGGAGGAGATGGGGTTCGAGGCGCTTTGGTCGGCGGAGACACTGCACGATCCCTTCCTGGCGGCCGCACTTGTGGGGGAGCATAGCCGCCGGATGAAGTTCGGGACAGCCGTGGCGATCGCTTTCGCCCGCAGCCCGGCTACGCTGGCGTACACGGCCTGGGACCTGGCCAGCGCCTGGCAGGGGCGCTTCATCCTGGGCCTGGGCACGCAGGTGAAGGCGCACGTTCAGCGGCGCTTTGGGATGCCGTGGCCAGACTCGCCGGTGAGCAAGCTGCGCGAGCAGATCGAGGCTCTGCGGGCTTTCTGGGGAGCGTGGCAGGATGGGACTCCGCTCAACTTCCGGGGCGAGTATTATAAACTGACGCTGATGACGCCTTTCTTCAACCCGGGACCGATCGCCCACCCGGAGATCCCGATCTATATCGCGGGGGTCAACCGGGGGTTAGCGCGGCTGGCAGGCGAGGCGACGGATGGCTTCCACGTGCACCCCTTCCACACGGCCAGGTACCTGGGGGAGGTGTTGCTGCCGGCGATCGTGGAGGGGGCCGCCCGGGCCGGGCGCGAGCGGGCCGATTTGAAGGTTTCGGCGACGGTCTTCGTGGCCACGGACGAGATGGAGCGAGAGTTCATCCGCCAGCAGATCGCTTTCTACGCTTCGACGCCTTCCTACCGCCCGGTGATGGAGCTACACGGCTGGGAGGAGCAGGCTGCCCGGCTGTCCGAGCTGGCTGTGCGGGGAGCGTGGGGCGAGATGGCCGGGCTGGTGAGCGACGAGATGCTGGGGGCGTTCAGCGTGGTGGGAGAGGCGGCCGGTCTGGGGGAGGCGCTGCGAGAGCGGTATGGCGGGCGCCTGGATCGCCTGGCCCTGTACATCCCCTTCCTGCCGGGACAGCGGGACAGCTTCTGGAAAGGCTTGATTTCCGAATTATCCACCTGAGCAGAGTGGTGTAGAATAGGGAGGGGGACTGGCAGGAGGTGCAAGCCGATGGGAAGGCAAATATCTTGCGAGAACGAGCGGTGGCGGATGGTGAGGGAACAGCTCATTGACCGGGATATCCGCGACCAGCGCGTGCTGGAGGCCATGGGGGCTGTGCCACGCGAGCTGTTCACGCCGCCCGAATACCGGTCGATGGCCTACGCCGACGGCCCGCTGCCGATCGGTGAAGGGCAGACCATTTCGCAGCCGTATATCGTGGCCTTTATGACGGAGCTGTTGAAGCTGACGGGCGACGAAAATATACTGGAAGTCGGGACCGGCTCCGGCTACCAGGCGGCCGTGCTGGCCTACCTGGCGCGCAAGGTGCATAGCGTGGAGCGCCACGAGCCGCTGGCGGAGCAGGCCGCGCAGGTTCTGCGCAGGCTGGGCCTGCTGAACGTGTCCATCCATATCGGGGATGGCTCCCTGGGCTGGCCCCCGGACAGCCCCTACCAGGGGATCGTGGTTACGGCGGCCGCCCCACACGCCCCGCAGCCGCTGCTGGACCAGCTCGCGGACGGGGGCAGGCTGGTGGTTCCGGTGGGGAGCGCCTCGGGCCAGTACCTGGAGGTGTGGCAGCGGGAGGGGAGCGATTACAGCCACGAGGCGCTGGCGCCGGTGGCTTTCGTGCCACTGCGCGGGCAGTACGGCTGGCCGGAAGATAGCTGGGAAATCTGAGCCGCCGGTAGCGCTGGAAATCAAAATGGGCCGGCCTGTATGCATGCGCGTACAGGCCGGCCCATTTGCTTTTAAAGCGATGAGATCAAGATCGGCTGAGAGTGATGAAGATGGTGGGGCGGCGCTTGGTCTCGTTGTACAGGAAGGTCTTGAGCATTTGCTGCAGGTCGTCCTGGACGTTGCCGTTGCCGCGGCTGACGGCTTCGGTGATCTTCTGGCGGGCGGCCCCGAGCAGGCGGTCGGCGTCCTGGGTATGGACGAAGCCACGCGTCAGGACTTCGGGCTCGTCCCGTAGGCGCCCGGTTTGCTTGTCGATCAGCAGGTTGACGAGGACGATGCCGTCGCGGGCCAGGACTTCGCGCTCGCGCACGACGCTGGGGACGACGTCACCCACGCCGGAGCCGTCCACGAAGATATAGCCGCCGGGGATGCGCTCGCCGAGGCTCAGCTCGCCGTTTTGAAATTCCAGCACCTGCCCGTTTTCGACCACGGCAATGTTCTCGGCAGGCACGCCGACCTCGCGGGCCAGGGTCTCGTGCTGGCGCAGGTGGCGCAGCTCGCCGTGGATCGGGATGAGGTACTTGGGCTTGACCAGGTGCAGGAGCAGCTTGATCTCCTCCTGGCTGGCGTGCCCGGAGACGTGTACGGGCGCGATGGGGGTGTAGATGACATTGGCGCCGCGCCGGAAGAGGCGGTTGATGGTACGGTGGACGCTTTCCTCGTTGCCCGGGATGGGGTGGGAGGAGAGCACGACGGTGTCGCCGGGGAGGATGTCGAACTGGCGGTTGGTGCCGGTGGAGAGCCTGCCCATGATGGAGGTGGGCTCACCCTGGGAGCCGGTGCCCATGATGACGACTTCGTGAGGGGGCAACTTGAGGGCCTGGTCGATGTTGATGAGCATATCATCGGGCAGGTTGAGGTAGCCCAGGCGGCGGGCCATCTTGGCGTTTTCGACCATGGTCGTGCCGACAAAGGCCATCTGGCGGCCGTGACGCTCGGCGGCGTTGGCGACCTGCTGCATGCGCGAGATGAGCGACGCGAAGCTGGCGATGATGATCCGGCCGCGGGCCTCCTTGAAGACCTGGTCGAAGGCCGGGTCGATGACGCGCTCGGAGGGGGTCCAGCCGGGCTTGTCGGAGTTAGTGGAGTCGGCCAGCAGGGCCAGGACGTCGGGGGCGTCGAGGTTCAGTTCGGTGAGGAGGGCCAGGACGCCGCGGGCGGCAAACTCGGCCAGCTTGGCGTAGTCGGTGGGCCAGTTATCGACCGGGGTGTGGTCGAACTTATAATCGCCGGTGTGGACGACCAGGCCGGCGGGGGTGGTGATGCCGAGGCCGACGCCATCCGGGATGGAGTGGCAAACGTGGAAGAACTCGACCTGGAAGGGGCCGATCTTCTGCATGTCGCCAGCCTGAACGGTATTCAGGCTGGCCTTCTGGAGCAGGCCCTTGCGGCTGAGCTTGACCTCCAGTAGGCCGCGGGTCAGCGGCGTGGCATAGATGGGCACGTTGATCTCTTCCAGGAGGTGGGCGATGGCACCGGTGTGGTCCTCGTGGCCGTGGGTGATGACGATGCCGCGTACCAGGTGGCGGTTTTCTAAAAGGTAATTGAAGTCGGGGATGATGTAATCGATCCCGAGCATATCGTTTTCGGGGAACATGATGCCGCTGTCGACGACGAGTATATTCTCGCCGTACTGGTAGAGCATCATATTCTTGCCTACTTCTCCCAGCCCTCCGAGAGGGATGATGCGGAGTTTTTTATCTGACATTTGTTACTTCCTTACAGCCGGGGAGGCGGGCTCGAGGAGACCTGGAGCCGCCTGACCTGGCTTGATCTAAGATTTAATTTTGGGCTCCTGGGAAAAAAACCGGAGAGCCAATGATTGCAGCGAGGGGTACGAATTATTGAATAAAAAAAGCCCCCGTCGTCGAGACACCGGCCGGGGCTTGCCACTTCACCTGGATACCTGCGAAAAAGCATTGGACGAGCACAGACTTCAGTAAAACAAGCGCTGCCGGGATACCGGCCGGTTCAAATTCCGTTACAACTTCAAGGATTGTAGCACGAAAAGGACCGGATGTCAAAAGAATTACGCTTTTACTGGAAGTGGATTACTCACCAGATCTACAGGTATCAACCAGTCGTTTTAATATCTTGCCGTTTACAGGTTTTGTTATATACCCAATAACGTTCAAATGGGAAGAACGTAAATAGTCCTTTTCAAGTTTTGCAGCAACCATTAAGGCAATAGAAGCTGGCGATAACCTTTTCTCGCTGCGGATGAGGGCAATGGCGTTCTCAATGTCCATTCCGTTCATGAAAGCGTTTATCAGGATCAGCGATGGGATGGGATACTGTTGGCAGGCGCCAACCAGCTCATCTACGGATGAAAAGTAATGGCTGATATTTTCCAATCCATATTTTTCTAGCTCATGTGACAGCAAGAGCCGGTCATCTTCATCATCCTCGACAATAAATATCGTAGGTGTATTGCTCAGCTCGCTCATTCAGTTCCCCTCGGTGCAAATAGAAACAACTGGCTTTAACAGAAGCGTACCTTAGGAGCGGCATGCACTTTCTCCGGGAGGATGGCCATCGGTAGGCTGCTGTTATGGTGATATAAATAAAATATACCAAAATTTAAAAAAAGTAAAGGAGAATTGTTACAAATAGTACGAATTTCCTACCTGTCTTGGGCCTGAACGAGACGAGGGGTTCCTTGTCAAACTCCTTCCCGGCATTGCCCCAGTCCAAACGTTCTATCCAGCCTCTAAAAACACCCACCTCTTCGCCCTGACTCTCGTTAAAAAAAAGCCCAGGCTTTCGCCTGGGCCGTAATGTGCTTTGGATTTTAGTAATCCATTCCGCCGCCCGGGGGCATCGGCATGGGTTTTTCCTTTTCGGGGATATCGGTGATCAAGGCTTCGGTGGTCAGGATCATGGCGGCGATGGAGGCTGCGTTCTCGAGCGCTCCACGCGTCACCTTGGCGGGGTCGATCACGCCGCCCTTGACCATGTCGATGTACTCCTCGCTCAACACGTCGAAGCCAACGTTGATATTGCCCTGTTCCTGCTGCTGGCGGCGGACGTTCTGCAGGATGACGGAGCCGTCCTGCCCGGCGTTCTCGGCGATCTTGCGCAGGGGAACTTCCAGGGCCTTGCGCACGATATTCACGCCGATCTGCGCGTCCTCGGTATCCATCTTAAGGCCGTCCAGGGCGCTCATGGCATTGATGAGGGCCACACCGCCTCCTGGCACGATCCCGTCTTCGACGGCGGCGCGCGTAGCGGAGAGGGCATCTTCGACGCGGTGTTTCTTCTCTTTCAGCTCGGTCTCGGTAGCCGCGCCCACCCGGATGATGGCGACGCCGCCGGACAGCTTGGCCAGGCGCTCTTGCAGCTTCTCGCGGTCGTAATCGCTGGTACTCTTTTCGATCTCGACCCGGATCTGGTCGATGCGGCCCTTGATGCCGCTCGATTCGCCCTTGCCGCCGATCACGGTCGTGTCATCTTTGGTGACGACGATTTTCTCGGCCCGGCCCAGGTCGGAGACGGTGGTGCTTTCCAGCTTGCGGCCGGTCTCTTCGGAGATCAGGTTGCCGCCGGTCAACACGGCGATGTCCTGCATCATGGCCTTGCGGCGGTCACCAAAGCCGGGCGCCTTGATGGCGACTACGTTCAGCATACCGCGCAGCTTGTTTAGCACCAGGGTAGCCAGGGCTTCGCCGTCGACGTCCTCGGCGATGATGACCAGCTCGCGCTTGCCGATCTGGACCAGCTTCTCGAGCAGCGGCACGATATCGGAAGCCGCCGAGACCTTCTTGTCATAGATCAGGACATAGGGCTCATCGATGCTGGCTTCCATATGCTCGGGATCGCTGATGAAATAGGGCGAGATATAGCCGCGGTCGAACTGCATACCTTCGACGTACTCAGTCTCGAATTCCAGGCCCTTGGACTCTTCCACAGTGATCACGCCGTCTTTACCGACTTTGTCCATCACGTCTGCGATCAGCTCGCCGATGGTGCGGTCCTGGGCAGAAATGGAGGCTACGTTTGCAATTTCTTCTTTGGTGGTGACTTCAATGGCCTGTTCGCTGATCTTTTCAGCGATGGCCCGGGTGGCTGCTTCAACGCCCCGCTTGATCAGCATGGGGTTGGCGCCGGCAGCCAGGTTCTTCATACCATCGGTTACGATGGAGTGCGCCAGAGCGGTTGAGGTGGTGGTGCCGTCTCCGGCAATATCATTGGTTTTAGTCGCAGCTTCTTCGAGCAGCTGGGCGCCCATATTCTCGAAGGGGTCTTCCAGCTCGATCTCTTTTGCTACGGTTACGCCATCGTGGGTGATGGTGGGGGAGCCAAATTTGCGGTCCAGGGCTACGTTGCGGCCCTTCGGCCCAAGCGTCGTCACGACCGCGGTCGCCAGTACATCCATACCCCGCTGCAGGCTGCGGCGTGCTTCTTCTGCAAAAACTAATTGTTTAGCTGCCATAGAACTTTACTCCTTCACGAATAGTTGTGTGATTTTAGACTACGATTGCGAGCAGATCGTTTTCACGCAGGATGAGCAGTTTCTTCCCATCCACTTTGATCTCGGTGCCCGAATACTTGGCGAACAGAACGACGTCGCCTTCCGAGACATCCATCGGGATACGCTTGCCGTCTTCGTCGCGGTCGCCCGGGCCTACCGAGAGGACTTTACCCTTTTGGGGTTTTTCCTTGGCGGTTTCGGGGAGCACGATACCGCTGGGGGTAACATCTTCTTGCTCGATCGGTTCGACCACCACACGGTTTCCTAGGGGTTTGAGAGACATAGACATACTTACCTCCTGACACGATTTGGGGTTGCTAGAGTACATGCTTACAAGTTAGCACTCTAATGCCGTGAGTGCTAACTTGCGGCCCTAATCATACTCAGATTTCTGTCAAGAGTCAAGAGGGATTGGTAATGTTTCTTACAAATCTCTGATATTTTCCATCACGGCTCAGAGCCGCCTGCCAGTTTGCGGCAGATCTGCTGGCTGCCATCCACGATGCTCATCAGGCTGGGGTCGTCCGGGAACTTTTCGCCAACTGCCCTCAAGACCGGCAATGCGCTGGGGCAGTAATTCTCGCGCGGCCGGCTCAGGTAAGCCAGGGTTTGCCCGTAAACCGCGTAGAAATAGGCGATTTCGGCGTTATCCAGGTTCAGCTTTTCCACCCCTACGCGTTGGATCTCCCAGAGCGGGTTTTCCTCCGCCAGCCTTCCCACCACTTCGTTCTCCTCCGGGCTGCACGATTCCACCGCACATTTCAAGGCCGGCAGCGCGTACTCGTAGTTGCGGGATTTGAAATAGATGATCCCCAGTTGCCCGTAGGTGTTGGCCTGGGTTGGGTCCAGGGAAAGTGCCTTCTCAGCATTGCGGGCCGATATGAAAAAATCGCCCGTACGTGAGTAGGTCTTGGCAATCGCGATATAGGGTAACGGGTCTCGGATCCCCAACTGTTCGTTGATCTTGACCGCCATATCGAAGTACTCCAGGGCTGTGACATAGTTCTCGAGATGGCGGTAGTTCACCCCGATCTGGATATACAGGAAGGTCAGGTTGGGGCTCAGGTCGATGGCGACCTTGTATTCCTCGATCGCCCGCCGGTAAGCGCCCAGCGATTCCAGCACCCGGGCGTAGACCCGGTGAGCATCCATCGAATCCGGAGCGATCTGGATGGCTCTCTCGGCGTAGCGCTCCGCTTCGGACCATTTCTGGTTGTCCAGCTGCACTTCTGCCAGGAAGGCCAGCGCCATGCCGTTTTCAGGTTCGAGCTGGATGGCGCGCGTGGCTGCGTCCAGGGCTTCTGTCAAGAGCCGGTCCTTCTCCCTCGAGTCCTCGGCGTAGGGTGCGCTCCAGTCCAACACCAGCGCCCGGATGGCGTGAGCGTTGCTGCTGTCTGGGTCTAGCTCGATGGCCCTGTCGATCGCCTGGCGGGCTTCCTCGAGCCTGGCTGTCACTTGCTGCCGGGTGGACAGCAAGCTGGAAGAATAGGTCTGGATGCGCGCCAGCTCGGCCCACACCTCTGCGTTCTCGGGGTCCACCAGCAGCGCCAGCCGGTAGGTGCCGATGGCGTCGTTTTCCGAGTTCGGGTCTTCGATCTTGCCGGCCTCGAAATAGGCCTGCGCTTCCTGGATATAGGAGCGGAAGGCGCGCGTCGGCGTGGGAGTTGGCGAGAACAGCGGCTCCACATCTCCCCGCTGGACTCCCATCAGCAGGTACAGGCCTCCCATGATCAAGAACATCCACAACATGATGCGGTAGGAGTTCGTGCCCCGCTGCGAGCGGTGAAATGTTGGGCGTTTACCGATCAGAATCCGGTTCATAAGCTACGCTAAAGGATCGACTACCCGTTTCAGGGTGTGGGGGTATCTTCGGGGATGAATGCCGCCGCATCCATCGCCTCCCGGCACAGGTCCAGGCCGAAGTTGGCATTATAGACTGCATCCGCGTCTTCAGGCACGCCCGTGATCAGGGCCTGGAAAACCGGGACGGCCTCGTTGCACTGGTGCGGGAGCGACTTGGCCAGCGCAAAACCGTAAAACCAGTAGTACTGGGCTTCGAAACCGTAATTTAACGGCAGTCCAGTTACGACCACCCCATCCTCTGTCGTGCCCCCTTTGATGGCGTAGGCCAGCATACGGCTGGCCTCCTGCATTTCGCCGGCCTGGTACAGGCGTATCCCCAGGTTGCCGTAGCGGTGCGGGTTTTCCGGGTCATCTTTGACTGCGTTTTCGGCGTACTGCACGGATTTTCCGAAATCGCCCACTGCCGCGTAGATGCGCGAGATCTCCAGGTCGGGGATGGCATCCGAGGGGTTGAGGGCGTTGGCCTGTGAGAAAAATTCGATGGCTTGCCCGTAATCGTCCAGGGCTTTGTAGTTATATCCCAGGCCCATGTACAGGTCCGGGATATTCTTGTTGATTTGGATGGCCCCGTTGTACATCTGGATGGCTTCCTGGAAGTTGCCGGTCTGCGTCAGCACGATGGCCCGGGAGCGCTTGCTTTCCAGCAAGTCCGGGGCCAGAGCGATGGCCTGGCGTGAGGCTTCGATGGCCTTCTCGCTATCCCCGTACTCGCCCCGCTTGATGAGCAGCTCGGCGTAGTAGGCGTGCGCCAGGGCGTTGTTGGGATCGATCTCCAGGGCGCGCTTGATGGAGGCTTCGGCGGGGAAATAGTCATTCAGGAAAGTCAGCGCCCAGCCACGCACGGCATGCGCCAGGGCGTAGCTGTCGTTGCCTACCAGGGCGCGCTCGGCGCTCTCCAGGGCCGCCTCGTACTGCTGGGCGAAGATCTGCACCCGGGCCATGGCCACGTAGTTGGCCTTGTTCTGCGGCTCTGCCAGGACAGCCTGTTGGTAAGCCTGGATGGCAGGCAGCAGCTTGCCCTGCGTGAACAGGCTTTCGGCCTCGTTCA
This sequence comes from uncultured Anaerolineaceae bacterium, assembly GCA_964486825.1. Taxonomy (GTDB): domain Bacteria; phylum Chloroflexota; class Anaerolineae; order Anaerolineales; family UBA4823; genus CAZAQS01. Next base: position 65,920 of record CAZAQS010000003.1, read on the forward strand.
CGAAGGCCTCCGGGCTGGTAGTAGGCGTTGGCGTGGGTCCGACCATCCCCGGCACGTTCGGGACCACGAACTGGTTCACGTATAAGGCGCCTCCCACCAGGAAGACCAAGAAAGCCAGCCGCCAGGGACTCGAGCGCCGCCTCGTGCGGCGAGTCATATTCCATTTATTGCCTCGCAGATACATACCAGCATCTTACCATTTTATTAGATGGAGCGTCAAGCCCGCCATCTGCCAGCCCCATGTCCTTGCGATATTGCCTCCTCACAGCCCTCCTCCTTGCGAGATTGCCTCCCGACCCCTTGTCAGTGCTTGGAGAACCGGGCGTTCTTTGTCCGGGCTCGACGAAGCAATCTGCGAAGCGACGCGATCTCACTTGCCAATCCGTCCCCTCGCGGCTAGAATGATGCTATGCGGTTCGAAGTGTTCACCCTCTTCCCCGAAGTATTTGAACCCTATTTGCATACCAGCATCCTTCAGCGCGCCCGGCAGCGCGGGCTCGTCGAAGTCCGGCTGCACAATATCCGCGACTGGGCAACCGACCGGCACCAGGTCACCGACGACACGCCCTACGGCGGCGGCGGCGGCATGGTCATGAAGCCCGAGCCGATCTTCGCGGCCGTCGAGTCCGTCCTGGGCGCGCCGCCTGCCTGTCCGGTCATCCTGCTGACGCCGCAGGGCCGCACCTTTACACAGGACATGGCCCAGGAGCTTTACGACCTGCTGGCCCCGCAAGTCGAAGAGAGGCCGCGCCTGGCCTTGCTGTGCGGGCGCTACGAGGGCGTGGACGAGCGCGTGCGCGAGCACCTGGTGAGCGACGAGATTTCCATCGGCGATTACGTGCTCAGCGGCGGCGAGCTGCCCGCCCTGGTGCTGATCGATGCCCTCACCCGCCTGGTCCCCGGAGCGCTGGGCGACCCGGGCGGCGCTCAGGATGACTCCTACGCCTCAGGTCTGCTTGAATACCCCCATTACACCCGCCCCCCAGAGTTCCGCGGCTGGCGCGTCCCGGATATCTTGCTCTCCGGCGATCACGCCCGCATCCAGCTCTGGAGGCGCCAGCAAGCCTTGCGGCGCACCTGGCAACGTCGCCCAGACCTGCTGGCGGCTGCCGCACTCACACCCCAGGACCTCGAATTCCTGGCCAGCCTGGAATCCGAGCAGGACGGTGAAAGCCCATAATTGCACGGAGGACCCGATGAAGAAAAGTTTCCCTTACGGTAGGACCTTTTTGCTTGGCTTCGGTTTTCTAGGCATCAGCATCATCTGGCCGATTTTCAACCAATTCATTCCCATCTTCCTGCAGGCCGGCAACCCCGAGTTCGAGCGCCAGCT
>CAZAQS010000004.1:0-2165 GCA_964486825.1 uncultured Anaerolineaceae bacterium
AGATATGATCGAAGCAGGCTGGGATGTAGCAATTGGACATGGGAATGGGCCTCAAGTGGGCTTTATCTTGCGGCGGTCCGAAATCGCCCATAAAGTCGAGGGGATGCACGAGATCCCCCTGGACGTATGTGGAGCTGACACCCAGGGAGCCATTGGTTACGCCCTCCAGCAAACCCTTCAAAATGAGCTCTACAGGAGAGGCATCAAGAAACCCGTTGCCACCATTATTACCCAGGTGTTGGTTGATAAAGAAGATCCTGCCTTCAAAAGCCCAACCAAGCCCATCGGTGGGTTCATGGAGGAGGCCGAGGCTACGCAGCGTAGAAATGAGATGGGCTGGACGGTGGTAGAAGACGCAGGTCGCGGTTGGCGGCGCGTGGTGGCTTCCCCATTGCCAGTAGAGGTAGTGGAGCTGGATTCCATTCAGGCGCTCATCGATGCCGGCGTGGTTGTCATCACCGTTGGAGGGGGAGGCATTCCGGTCATCGATCAGGGCGAAGGCCAATACGTAGGCACAGCTGCAGTGATCGATAAAGATTTTGCCAGCAGCCTTTTAGCGCGCTTGATCCAGGCCGACTTGCTGCTCATCTCCACGGCAGTAGAAAAAGTGGCTTTGAACTTCGGAAAACCTGAGCAGCAGTGGATCGATAAGATGACCCTGGCTGAAGCCAAGCGTTACCTGGTCGAAGGCGTACACTTTGCCAAAGGCTCGATGGCTCCCAAGATCCAGGCCATCATCTGGTTCCTGGAGAACGGAGGCAAGCAAGCCATTATCACCAACCCAGAAAACATCGGAAAGGCGCTCAAAGGAGAGACCGGGACCTGGATTACCGTGGGCTAAAGGATCATTAATGGGACTACGTTAATGTAAAAAACAGGTACAATGGCATTTGCTAAATAATACATCTCCGAGTATCCTATATGGAAAGTAGCAGAGTAACCAGGCGTTGATAGCAGACGCTGAAGTACCGGGCTATCTGTTGGGATACTCGGAGTCTAAACCTGCTTATTATTTAGTAAGAGAAAGGAGGTCCCATTTACAGATCCTCTCTGTCCTTTCAAAACCCCCAATTCCCTATCCATCTCCATAAATACCCATCCATATAGAGGAGAAGTAAAAAAATGCGAACAAAGACAATGTGGTGGATAATCGCCTTGTTGGTTGCGGCTTCGTTAGTTGTCTCCGCCTGCGCTGGCACAACTACCCCTCAACCTGCCACCCAACCTGAGGCGCCCGTAGCTGAGCCCGAAGAACCTGCGGCTGCCCCAGAAGAACCTGCAGCGGCCCCAGAAGAACCTGCTGCCGAGCCCGAAGAACCTGCAGCCGCACCAGAAGAACCTGCAGCAGGAGAACCCTTTGTATTAGGTATGCTGTTTGTAGGTCCGTACAATGACCGCGGTTGGAGCCAGGCGCACTATGACGCTGGTCTATACGTGGAAGAGAAAGTTCCGGGCGTAGAAATGATTTACGTCGATAAGGTAAACCCAGCTGACCGGCCTGGAACGACTCCAGCCCAGCTGGCTGAAGACCTGGTATCGAAAGGGGCGAAACTGATCGTCTTCAACTCTGACGACATGAAAGACAGCGCCTTGGATTTCGCTCGGGCAAACCCGGAAATCCCAGTGATCCACGCTTCGGGCGATGCAGCCTGGGAAGAGGGCCACGATTACAAAAACCAGCCCAACCTGGCAAACATCATGGGCCGTATGGACTACGGCAAGATGATGGCTGGATGCGCAGCTGCCCTCACCACACAGACCGGTCAAATCGGCTACCTGGGCCCCTTGATCAACGATGAGACTCGTAACCTGGCTTCGGCAGCATACCTGGGCGCCAAGCATTGCTGGACGGAGTACCTGGGCAACGATCCTGATGACCTGCAATTCAAAGTCATTTGGATTGGCTTCTGGTTCAATATCCCAGGCTTCACCTCCGATCCCACTCAAGTAGCCACAGAGTTCTTCACCACCGGTCATGACGTGGTGATCTCGGGCATCGATACGACCGAAGGCCTGACTGAGGCCTCCCGCCTGGCAGCCACCGGTCGCGAGGTATGGGCCATTCCTTACGATTATGAGGGAGCCTGTGAGCCGGCAGAAGATGTCTGCCTGGGAGTGCCGTGGTTCAACTGGGGACCGGCCTACCTGGAGCAGGTACAAGCGGT
>CAZAQS010000004.1:2175-54489 GCA_964486825.1 uncultured Anaerolineaceae bacterium
CGCCGACCTCGACGCGGCCCGTCGCCGTCTGCACGAGCGACTCGACGAGCCGCCGGTTCTCTTCGTTGATCCGCAGCAATTGGTGGAGCAGGTACAAGCGGTACAGAATGGTACCTGGGAACCCATCTGGGAATGGAACCCACCCGACTGGAATGACATCAACACCCACGACACCAGCGCGGTTGGTTTCCTCAAAGGCGAAGCCTTGAGCGATGAGGCTGCCGCTCACCTGGATGATTTCATCGGAAAACTGGCCGGCGGCTTGAACCTATGGACTGGCCCCTTGAACCTGCAGGACGGCACTCAATACCTTGCCGATGGAGAGGTAGCTACCTTACAACAGATTTGGTACCTGCCCCAGCTCCTGGAGGGAATGGAAGGCCAGAGCGTTCCAACCGAATAGTAAACCTCTGAGTACGTTCTTTGGGGGAAGGCCGGTGTTATCCACCTGCCTTCCCCTTTAGGAACTATAGAAGAATTCGAGAACCTATGCAAGTTGAGCTGAAGGATATCCACAAGACCTTTGGTACCGTGCATGCTAATGCAGGCATTAACCTGCATATCCCGGCTGGCTCTATCCAGGGCATCCTGGGAGAGAACGGGGCAGGCAAAAGTACGCTGATGAAAATCCTCTCCGGATTCATACAGGCCGATAGAGGGGATATTCTTTTGAATGGGAAGCTGGTTACAATCCAAACCCCAGCCGACGCCATCCGCCAGGGCGTCGGTATGCTTCATCAGGACCCGCTTGACTTTCCTCCGATGCAGGTAATCGACAATTTCCTCATCGGGCATGACGGAGGTCTATTTCCAGACCGCAGGACAGCACGTAAAGAGCTGAGAGAGCTGAAAAAGAAGTTTGAGTTTTCGCTGGATCCAGAAGCCTATGTAGATTCATTGACAGTTGGAGAAAGACAACAACTCGAAATCCTACGATTATTATGGTTGGGGGCCGGGGTGCTGATTTTGGATGAGCCGACGACAGGCATCAGCGCCCTACAAAAGCAGAAATTATTTGAAACCTTACGCCTGTTGTCTCAACAGGGTAAGACGATTATTTTTGTGTCTCATAAACTCGAAGACGTAGATGCGATTTGCGATCGGGTTGCCGTCCTCAGGCAAGGGGAACTGGTTGGGGAAGCGCTGCCTCCCTTCGACCCAGACCAGCTGGTGGAGATGATGTTCAGCAAGGTCATCAACCTTGGGGAAAGGCAGCCCTGCGGCACTACGAAACCTGCTTTAGTCCTACAGGATCTCTGTGCTGAAGACGCCCGATTGCGTATTGATAATGTAAATATGCAAGCAAACTGTGGCGAAGTAATCGGCCTGGCAGGCATGGAAGGTAGCGGCCAGGAACTCCTTTTGAAAACCTGTGGCGGACTGGTTCGCTCAACCCATGGAAGAATTTGTGTCTACGACCAGGATCTTACCGGAAAATCCTACCGCACTTATTTAAAACATGGGGTAGCGTATTTGCCAGCTTCCCGCCTGGAACAAGGCCTGGTACCCGGCCTGAGCCTCACCGAGCATTTCTTGTTGGCCGAGAAGACAAAAGGCTTTTTTGTCGACTGGGAGCAGGGACAACAGCTGGCAAGGGAGCGGATTGCAGACTTCAATATCCGTGGGGGGACAAATACCACAGTCGAAGCTCTCTCAGGCGGGAACCAGCAGCGAGCCTTACTGGCGCTGTTGAAGACACCCCTCTCTCTTATCTTGTTGGAGCACCCGACGCGCGGGTTGGATATCGAATCAACCATCTACATTTGGAATAAGCTGAAAGTGCGATGCCGCCAGGGAACCGCGATCTTATTCATTTCCTCGGACCTGGAGGAAATTTTGCGCTACAGTGACCGCATATTGGTATTTTTTAGCGGAAGAGTATCTCCTCCCTTAGACGCCTCGACCACCACGGTCGATCAGCTAGGTCAGTTGATAGGAGGTCGTGGCTGGGAAGAGACATTTAAAACCAATGGGAGCATGGATGGCTAATTTAAACGCTCGTTGGATCAATATCGGCTTCCAGGTCGTGGCGGTCTTGCTGGCCTTGCTTTTCACTACCGCGATCTTGATTATGGCAGGCGCTCCCCCTCTCGAGGCTTACCAGCAGATAATAATTGGGTCCATTGGGTCCCTGCGCAAGCTCTCAGACGTGCTGGTAGCCTGGGTGCCATTGCTGCTGGTTACCTCCGGGTTGATCATTACCTTTTCGGCAGGCTTATGGAATATCGGGATCGAAGGCCAGATCACACTGGGGGCAATATTTTGCACCGGCGCTCTGCGGTTACTACAGGATGCGAGCCTTGCTCCTTGGATGATCCTGTCCATCAGCATCCTGGCTGGAATGGTCGGTGGAGCGCTTTGGGCGGCCCTTGCCGGAGCGCTCAAGACCTTTGGAGGTGTGAACGAGATCTTTGGAGGTCTCGGACTTAATTTTGTCGCCACTGCTCTGACCCTGTACCTGATTTTTGGCCCATGGAAAAGGCCGGGGATCGGGTCGATGAGCGGTACAGAGCCTTTTCCCGAATCGCTCTGGCTACCTCAACTGGAAAGCCTGCGCCTCAGCCCTTGGGCGCTGGTATTAGCAATCGCCGCCATCGTCCTCGTCTACCTGCTTATGCAAGGCACCTATTTTGGATTAAAATTGAAAGCAGTGGGGAAGAATATCCGTGCCGCATTCTTGCTTGGCGTCCCTACCTGGCAATATATGATGGCAGCTTTTCTACTGTGCGGCTTATTTGCCGGCCTGGCTGGATCCATGCAAGTGACAGCGGTTTACCACCGCCTGATCCCATCCATCTCCAGCGGGTACGGTTTCTTGGGACTATTAGTAGCCATGTTGATCAACTTCAGAGCTATTTGGGCGATTCCTGTGGCCCTGTTTTATGCGGCTCTGAATATCGGCAGCATCCAATTACCCATCGTCCTAAAACTCGACTCGTCCCTGTCGGGAGTCCTGCAAGGCTCGCTGGTTTTATTCGTCCTAATGGTAGATGGCGCACGGCAACGCCTGCTGCGCAAGGCTTGAGGAGCAGCAATGACGACAGAAGCCCTTCTTATAGGTCTGGCCGGAGTTCTGGCAGCCGCCGCTCCATTGCTTTTTGCAACAATTGGAGAGACTCTCACAGAACGAGCCGGTGTCATCAACCTGTCAGTGAACGGGACTATCTTGCTTACCGCCATGGGCGGCTTTGCCGTGGCCGCGGTCACCGACTCGTTGGCCCTCGGTTTCCTGTCCGGCATTTTGATCGGTGGCCTGGTAGCCCTGGTAGTTGCATTCAGCAGCATTAGCCTGGGTTTATCGCAAGTTGCAGTCGGATTCGTCCTGACCTTGCTCACCCGCGACCTGGCGTATTTCCTGGGCAATCCCTTCATGGGCCAACGCGGCCCACAATTGCCCCATTGGAATATTCCCCTGTTGAGCGATATCCCGGTAATCGGTCCGCTAATGTTTCGGCACGACCTGATGACCTATTTGAGCTATCTCATCATCTTCCTGGCCTGGGTATGGATCTATAAGACACGTCACGGGCTGGTCTTACAAGGTATCGGTGAGCGGCCAGCCGCCGCTTTTGTACGTGGTGCAAACGTCAATCGCCTGCGCTACCTGTATACCTTCATCGGGGGGGGCCTGGTCGGCCTGGGCGGGCCGATCTACTCCTTGAGCGTAAAGGCAGGCTGGATGGGGACCATCTCGGGTCTGGATGGCATCGGCTGGATTGCTTTAGCGATCACAATTTTTGGCGGGTGGAACCCCATCCGGGCCGCTTTTGGCGTCTATTTGTTCGTCTTGCTCCAATGGTTGGGGATCGTCCTGCAACCGAGCTTGCCGGGCATACCCTCCCAGGTGCTTCAGGTGGCGCCATTTCCGCTGATGATCCTGGCTCTGCTGTTTGTAAATATCGGCAACACAGAGTGGCTGGAGAGGGTCCTGGCTGGGTTACCTGAATCCACCCGTAGGATCATCGCCCGGGTATTACGTTCGCTGCGCGCATCACCCCCTGCGGCGCTTGGCGTACAGTTTAAGCAAGATTGAGCAGTAGTAAAATTAAAATCGTTACGATCAATATCCTGAGAGACCTCAGCCGGTGGGAGCAGCGGCGCTCGCTGCTTGTGGATGGATTGGCAGCCGTTCAGCCTGAAATCATCGCTCTGCAGGAAGTTGCTTTACCGGAAGATAACTCGGCCTGGTTAGCAAAACAGCTAAACCAGCGCTTTCCGGAAGCGAGATCATATACACGTTACCTGTGTCCGAAAACCGGACGGAAACCTGAAGAAGGGATAGCTATCTTAAGCCGGTTGCCAGTAGAGGAGCATGTCACACTCGATTTGGGGTCTCAAAACCGGGTGGCGCAATTAATCAGGGTGAATACAGGCGAGCAATATCTGGTCTGCGCGCACGTTCATTTGTTTTGGTTTCCCGGGAAATCAAAGGAGCGTTTAAAACAAGTGGACAAGTTGTTTGGATGGTTCGATGAATTGTCCCGGGAGACAGGCCTGGTACTATGTGGGGATTTCAATAGCCCTCCACAAAGCCAGACCATACAAGAAGTGGAACAACACCTGGTTTCAGCTTATAAGGAACGGCACGGCGAAGAACCGGATTACACAGTTCCCACTCCGCTTCCCGTATCAAAGCTCTTTCAAGCGACAACGCTGATTCGATTTCTTTTGGCAAATTGGAGGCAGATCACAAATATCAAGTTAGCCAGGCAAGCTACTCTGGACTATATTTTTGTCAATGACCAGGTAAAGGTGGAAGAATGCGAGCTAATCCTGAACCGGCCTGCGCCTGGCAACCCCCGTATTTATCCATCCGATCACTTCGGGCTATATGCCAGGCTAACTCATGGGTGATCCTCCAGAAAGCAGGAAAAATGTATTATGAAAAACTTCATCGGCTACCAATGCACGCTCTGTAAAGAAATCTACGATATCGATCAAGTTCAGTACGTTTGCCCGGTAGATTCTGGCAACCTGGAGGTTGTTTTGGATTATGCCACGCTGCGAAGAAGTTACTGGCCCGAGGACGTCGTTTCGGGTACAGAATCATCCCTGTGGCGCTATCTACCCCTCCTACCGGTAGATGAACCGGGTGGAAATGGCACTCCCTTCCGGGCAGCCGGCTGGACACCGGTTTATTCTCCATTAGACCCAGACGTCCGCATGGGATTAAAGTATTTATGGATTAAAGACGAAAGCCGGAACCCGACGGCTTCTTTCAAAGATCGGGCTAGCGCAGTAGTGGTCGCTCGTGCCCGAGAAATCGGTGCAGAGGTAGTTGTGACGGCCTCCACAGGGAACGCCGGTGCAGCCCTAGCTGGCATGGCTGCCGCAGTAGGGCAAAAAGCTGTCATCTTTGCGCCGCGTACCGCTCCCCCGGCCAAGGTTGCCCAACTCCTGGTCTACGGTGCAACCGTCCTGCTGGTAGATGGGAATTATGACCAGGCCTTCGACCTGTCTATAGAAGCCTCCAAAGAATTCGGCTGGTATTGCCGGAACACGGGCTATAACCCCTTTACAATAGAAGGAAAAAAGACAGCCGCATTCGAAATCTGGGAGTCCATGTACAGGAATGTAATCAGCTTCCTTCCCGAGACAAAGTTGCTCTCGATCTTCGTCTCAGTAGGGGATGGGAATATCATCTCTGGGCTTCATAAAGGGTTTAAAGATCTCGAAGCTATGGGCTGGCTGCCGGCCATGCCACGTATCTACGGTGTCCAGGCAGAAGGTTCGGCAGCCATCTCCAACGCCTTCTTTGAAGGCAGCGAGCAGATCACGCCCGTCTCCGCCAGTACGCTGGCGGATAGCATCTCTGTTGACCTGCCCAGGGACGGCGTCCGGGCCGTACGCGCCGCCAGGGAAACCGGAGGCAGTTATTTTACGGTAAGCGATGAAGAAATTCTGGCGGCCATTGGCCAGCTTGGAAAGATCGGGCTATTTGCGGAACCGGCCGGTGCAACCGCCTACGCCGGCCTGATAAAAGCCATCCAAAAAGGCCAGATCAGCCCTAATGACCCTATCTTGGTGCTCAACACTGGCAGTGGTCTGAAAGATGTCAGCGCTGCCATGAAATCCGTCTCTGAAGCCCCCATAATTGAGCCTACCCTTGAGGCTGTGAAGAGGGTGATAAAATAACGTAAGAGGTAAGGATGTCCGCTCCTACATTTAGTGTCATCGCTCCTATATTCAACGAATACAATAATATTCCCGTGCTCTACCAGCGTATCCGGGAAGTGATGGATTCAACTGGCGAATCATGGGAATTGATCCTGATAGACGATGGATCAACAGACGGATCGACGGACTTGATGCGAGCGCTGGCGAAACAAGATGCAAGGGTCAGACCGGTTATTTTTGCGCGCAACTTCGGGCATCAAATCGCTTTGACCGCAGGATGGGATTACAGCCGGGGGCAGGCAGTGGTTGTGATCGATGCAGATCTTCAGGACCCACCGGAAGTAATCCTGGATATGATAGAAAAATGGCGTGAAGGATATGAGGTGATCTACGCTGTGCGAACCGAGCGCGAGGGCGAAAACTGGTTCAAGCTTTTCACTGCTTCTCTATTTTACCGCCTGATCTACCGGATCACGGATGTGGATATACCCTTGGACACAGGCGACTTCCGCCTCCTGGACCGTAAGGTCGTCAATGTGCTCAACCAGATGCGCGAGAGGCACCGCTTCCCACGCGGTATGTCTGCCTGGGTGGGATTCCGGCAGGTGGGCGTGCCGTATCGCCGGGCAGCTCGTCTTTCCGGCGAGACCAAATATCCCTTCCGCAAGATGTTCCGTTTGGCAATCAACGCCGTTACAGGATTTTCCTACTTTCCCCTGCAAGTCGCCACGTATATGGGCTTTATCTCGGCTGGGATTAGCATCCTCGCCATCCCAATCGTCATCGGCTTGAGGTTGTGGGGCTCAGAAGAGCCGCTCTTAGGCCAGGCAACAACATTGATTGCTGTGCTACTACTGGGCGGCGTCCAGCTCATTTCCCTGGGAATATTAGGTGAGTATATCGGGCGCCTGTATGACGAGGCAAAAGGTAGGCCTTTGTATATCGTTAGAGAAGAACCCCCTACACCTGTCGAGATTTTTGAAAGCGCCGGTATGAAGGACCAACAAACCGAGTAAGACCAAAACCAAACAACAACGAAAGGATTACTGAAAGAAATGATTGACCTGACGGTACAAAAAGAGAGGCGTGAACGTGCTATACGTAGGGTTCGAGAACGGGACATCATCATCCCTACCTTTGCCCAGATGAAAAATCCTGAGCTAATCCCTTCCGGGATTAAAGAAAGACTTAAGGAGATCGGGTTGTGGGAAGTGAACCCACTCAACCTGTTCCGCATCACCTGGAAGAATGAGCCTGTGCCTCATGGGGGTGGATTTGGTAACGTAAACTACCTCGAGCTCCCTACCAGCTTGACCGGGACAGAAGCGCGCATCGTCGTTCTGGTAGGTAAATGGTTCCCAACTGGGGCGCATAAAGTAGGCGCTGCCTTCAGCTGCCTGGTGCCACGCCTCGTAACCGGCCAATTCGACCCAACCACTCAAAAAGCCGTCTGGCCTTCTACTGGTAACTATTGCCGCGGTGGGGCTTATGACTCTGCTTTGTTAGCGACCGAATCGATCGCCATTTTGCCCGAAGGAATGAGCCGGGAACGTTTCGAATGGCTCTCCAAGATTGCCGGCGAGGTCATCGCCACACCTGGCAGTGAGTCAAATGTAAAAGAGATCTTCGATAAGTGCTGGGAGCTGCGCAACTCTGGACAGGATTTGATGATCTTCAACCAGTTCGATGAGTTTGGCAACTACCTGTGGCATTATGAGGTCACCGGACACGCCATGGAAGAGGTCTTGCAAGCGATTATGGGGCCGCGCGATGCATACAGAGGTATGGTCTCTGCGACCGGCTCAGCGGGAACAATTGCCAGCGGCGACTACATGAAGCAGCTCTTCCCGTCTAGCAAGATCGTTGCCAGCGAAGCTCTCCAATGCCCCACCCTCCTGGAAAACGGGTTCGGAGCTCACCGCATCGAGGGCATCGGGGACAAGCACGTTCCATGGATCCATAACAGCAAGAATACAGACGTCGTGGTTGCCATCGATGATAACGCAGTCGTGAACCTGTCACGTTTATTCAACGAAAAAACCGGCCAGGATTACCTGGTGAAGCAAGGCGTACCCGAGGAGATGGTCAGCCAGCTCGATCTGCTCGGTTTCTCAGGGATTTCCAACGTGCTCTCAGCTATCAAGTTCGCCAAGTATTTCGAGCTGAGTCATGACGATATCGTGTTAACCGTTCTCACCGATTCGATGGAGCTGTACGGCAGCCGTTTAACAGAGATGCACGAGGAGTTCGGCGAATACACGGAGCGAGATGCTGCTGCCCATTTTGCCCAGTACCTGCAAGGAGCAACCACCGATAATATGCTCGAGCTGCGCTATCCGGACCGCCGGCGAGTCCACAATCTCAAGTACTTCACCTGGGTCGAACAGCAAGGAAAAACCTATGAAGAGATCATGGCTCAATGGTACGATCCGGATTACTGGACCTGCGTTCAGAGGCAGGTAGCCGAAATCGACAACCTGATCGAGGAGTTCAATGCCGAGGCCGGTTTGAACTGATAAAACAGGATCATGAGCATCCTCCCTACATCTCTTGTCCTGGTGGCAGTGATTAACCACCCGCGCGATCTGGAAATCGCCCGGCTTTTGGGCTGGTACCGTATCCCCTTGCGGACTGCCCCGAAAGTCATCGCAGTTGATTACCTGGCTTTTTACCAGACCGGTGCATTTGGAGAAGATCGTGGGAAGATTCAGTATATTTCTCCCGTGCGTGGGCACGAACTGGTGACCCGAGCAGAATTACTGCGCGATGAGCCAGAACACCCCCGCGCCCGGGAGGAATATTTCAAAATCCAATTAGGTCCACTGGAGCGCCTCCCCAACCCTATCCCAGCCGGCAAATGGCGCAGGGTAACCTTTCTTTATACTACCGGAGAATATCTTCTCCAGGCAAACAACCTGAACGATTTGGTTGTGCAGTCAGATGAACGAAAAACGCTCTGGCAAGCCCTTCGGGAAAGAGCAAACCAATCTCAGGATTACCAGGCAGGTGAGCTACCGGAAGTTGATCTCGATCCAGCGCTCCTGGCGCTCCTGCTCGGGTTCAACCAGCTAACTAGCGGGCAAACAACCACCATCGATTAGGACAGCGCCCCACGCTGGCCTTAAGACCCCAACCTAGAGGACCATGTCTCTACTGATTAAATCTGGAACCTTGATCACTGCAGCCGACACCTTCCAGGCGGATATGCTGGTCGAGGGTGAGAAAATCATATCGATTGGCGCTAACCTGGCATCCGCAGGTGCGGAAGTCGTGGATGCGTCTGGGAAGCTCATCCTACCGGGGGGAGTTGATCCGCACACCCACTTCGACCTGCCGATGTTTGGTACGGTCTCTTCTGACGACCATTATACGGGTCACAAAGCCGCCGCCTTCGGAGGCACAACGACCGTTATAGATTTTGTATCTCAGGATTATCCTCGTCTGGAAGATTGCGTACATGCCTGGCATGAAAAAGCAGACCCCAAAGCTGCTATTGATTTTGGTTTTCATATGAATATCACCAATTTCAATGAGCAGACAGCCGCTTCCATCCCCGGTTTGCTCGAATCGGGCATCAACTCGCTGAAAGTATTCACAGCCTATAACAACAGGCTCAGGTTATCCGACGGTGAAATCTTCCAGGTTCTTAGGATCGCCAAAGAGCACGGCTTGCTTACCTTATTGCATGCAGAAAATGGGGATGTGATCGAGCAACTGGTAACCGATGCGCTGGCAGCCGGACATATTTCACCAGAATGGCATGCCCATTCTCGACCGGCATGGGGAGCTACCGAGGCATTATTAAGAGGGGCAGCCTTAGCAGCCCAGGCAGAAGCTCCAATCTATATCGTCCATATGAATACCGCCGGGGAAGTGGACCTGCTTCGGTATGCCAGGGAACAAGGCGTAAAGATAATCGGTGAAACTTGTCCGCAATACCTGTTTTTTAATATCGACCATCTCCGGCGCCCGGATGGCAGCAAGTGGATTTGCTCTCCTCCCATGCGAACGCCGAAAGATAATGCCCGGCTGTGGGAAGGTCTCCAGGAGGGTATTCTACAGGTCATCGGTACCGACCACTGCCCCTTCTTTTTCGACGGTACTTCCCCTATCATCTATGAAGACCAGCAAGTAGCAATTCCCGGAAAGGAGCTGGGTAAAGACGACTTTACCAAGATCCCTAACGGCCTGCCGGGTGTAGGTGATCGCTTGCCTGTCTTGTGGACGTATGGGGTGCGCTCGGGCAAACTTACCCCAAACCAATTTGTAGCCATAAATAGCACCAACCCTGCCAAGATCTTTGGCCTTTACCCGCGCAAAGGAGCCCTGATGCCTGGCTCGGATGCAGATATCGTGATCTGGGACCCGGACCGCCGGCTCACCTACGGTATAGCCCATTCCCACCACCGTACAGATTACAACCTGTTCGAGAATTGGGAACTGGTAGGATTTCCGGAAAAGGTGTACCTGCGCGGGAATTTGATCGTAGACGGTGAGCGCTGGTTAGGAAAGCCGGGCCTCGGGCAGTATCTCTACAGGAATACCGAGCCTGTTTTCCTATAGCATGAAAGTGCACGCTCACCGGACCAGACCGAATTGGAATCACACGCTTAGCCTCTGCAATACAATCGCTTATATATAACCGAGACAACCTGCATGCCTGCTATTCTGCCCGTTCTTGTATTGCTGCTTACACCGCTGGTCATGCTGATGATCCGCCTGATCAAGCCTGGCTTCAACTACTTTTGGCTCGTAGCAGCTACAGGGGCAATAATTGCATGGCCTTTGACGGTCATTCTGGGTTTCCAACTCCCTAAGACCATTACCCTTATGAAGTGGAAGCCGGAAACATTATTTCCAGCTTCTCCCATTTTGCTGCTCGACCAGGTCAGCTGGCCATATCTGTTTGCCCTGTCAACCCTGGCCCTGGCGGTTATCTTAACTGCCGCAGCACGCTTACAGCACTATCATTGGAGGACCTGGGCGTACACCCTGCTCCTGGCAGGGTTAGGCATGTTGGGTGTCCTTTCGGGAAACCTGCTGGCGCTGTTGCTGGCTTGGGCAGCCATCGACCTGGTGGAGCTGGCCATCTTGCTGGTGCAGGTGATCGAAAGCTCAGACCGGGAACGGGTCGTGGTTTCATTTTCGGTTCGGGTTGCCGGCATTATGCTTCTGCTCTGGGCAGGAGTGGTCGGCGCTCCAGGAGATGTTTTCCACTTTACGGACATTCCACCTGACGCAAGTATCTATCTATTGCTGGCTGCCGGTTTACGCCTGGGAGTGCTCCCGCTGCACCTACCGCGTGTTAAAGGGCCTCCCTTGCGGCGCGGTTTTGGAAGCATGTTGCGGCTTGCACCCGCCTCCTCCAGCCTGGTGCTGTTGTCTCGGGTTGCTGGGATCGGTGTGCCTGACGAGTACCAGGTGTACCTGCTCGCCCTGGCCGGGCTGGCAGTCCTGTATGGCGCTTTAGGATGGTTGACCGCTGCCGATGAGCTTAACGGCCGCCCATTCTGGGTCCTTGGTATGGCTGCCCTGGCAGTTGCATCTGCGGTGAAAGGACATCCTGAGGCCAGCCAGGCCTGGGGGTTGGCTTGTATCCTGGCGGGAGGGCTCCTGTTTCTATCCTCAGCCCGCTATCGCGGTCTGCTGGTGATCTTCCTTCTGGGCGGTTTAGGCATCACTGCTCTCCCTTATACACCCGCCTGGGACGGTGTGTACCTCTACTCTGCCCCTGTCGATCTCTTCCTGCCAATCTTTCTGATTGGGCAAGCTTTGTTGCTGACCGGATTCCTCAGGCACAGCCTGGGAGAGTCTACGGATCTATCATTATCCGAACGCTGGGTGCGAGCAGTTTACCCATTCGGGTTGGGGTTACTACCGTTTGGGCATTTGTTTATCGCCTGGAGGACTCCCCTCCCTGCCGGCGCTACGGGTATCTATGCAGAGTGGTGGGCAGGGGTAGTTGCCATCTTGATAACGGCTCTCATTGTCTACCTGGGCCAAAATGAGATCCACATGCCGAAACGGATCGCACCGCTATGGGACAGGATGTTTTCATTAAGTTGGGTCTCCAGTCTGACCTGGGGTTTCTACCGTTCAGTCGGCAGATTGGTCTCGATCATGACAAAAATTGCAGAAGGCGAGGGAGGCATTCTGTGGGCGATGGTTTTGTCGGTGATTTTGATATCTATACTGGTACAAAGTGGGTTGGGAGGTTCGTAGATGACCCTGGAAGTAGCATACCCGGCTGTTTTGTTGATATCTCTCACCTCAATCGTACTTCTTGTCAGCAGTAACTGGCGCTGGATCATCCTGATCCTGGCCATACAGTATACAGGCGTATTTTTATTGGTGGCGATGCACTGGCCGGTCGAGATGGCAGCGGCCAAGATCGTTGCAGGCTGGATGGCAAGCGCGGTCCTGGGAGTAGCTATAAACGAGGCCAGCTCATCTACTTCAACCGCCTGGCAAGAGACGGAAAAATCCAGGCCTTCCGGTCGCTTATTCCGGCTCCTGGCGGCTGGCCTGGTGATCCCTACAGTACTGTCGATTACACCCCATGTGGTTGAATGGATAGATGGGATTGGAGGTATGCAGGCCGTTGGCGCTTTGACTTTGATAGGGATGGGATTACTGCACCTGGGACTGACCACCCAGCCTCTCCGTGTCGTGATCGGCCTGTTGACAATCCTATCCGGCTTTGAGATCCTTCTAGCCGCGGTAGAGGCGGTTGCATTGGTTGCTGGCCTGCTTGCCTCCGTGAACCTGGGGCTGGCCCTGGTGGGAGCATATTTGCTACTCGCTCCTGGCATGCAGGAGACGGTATGAGCGCTCCAATCCTGTGGATCTTCTTTCCAGCCGCCATCTCTGTTGTCCTATTTTTGGTCAAACAGCGAACCAGGCTTACATCCATCCTTGGAGCCATCACAGCTCTTCTGCTGGCTGGGCTGGCCTGGAAAATGCCACTGGCCGAAATCATAACCCTGGGTCCGCTTTCATTTAGTTTCTCAGCCTCTTTAGCAGTGCTTGGGCGGCAATTGGTGCTGGATGCAAATTTACGCCCAATTCTAACCTTGATTTATCTTATAGCTGCTTTTTGGTTCGGGGGAGCACATTCGGCGCGCGCAGGCTCTTACTTTGTCCCTCTGGGAATGGGCATCGTCGCCCTTCTTACAGCTGCCCTGGCTGTAAAACCATTCCTCTATGCTGCCCTGCTCATACAAATCGCGGTATTCTTCAGTGTCCCACTGCTTTCGTCACCTGGTAAACCCGTGGGCAGGGGCATCCTGCGCTTTCTCAGTTTCCAAACGGTAGGCGCCCCGTTTATCTTGTTCACCGGCTGGTTAATCACCGGAGCAGAAGCCGTCCCTGGTGGTACAGACTCATTCCTTCGAGCGATCATCCCCCTGGGACTCGGCTTTAGCTTCTTGCTGGCTGTTTTTCCATTTAACACCTGGGTCCCGATGCTGGCAGAAGAATCGCATCCCTATGCGGCCGCCTTTATCCTGTTCCTGCTGCCGGGGATCATCTCCCTGTTCGGATTGAGTTTTTTTGAAAGCTACGCCTGGATGCGCAACTCTCCCTTGATTTTTATCGTCCTGCGCCTGGCAGGGACTCTAATGGTCGTTACGGGAGGCATTCTAGCTGGTTTCCAAAACCACCTGGGGCGGATGCTGGGTTACGCGGTAACTGTGGAAATCGGCCTTTCCCTTTTAGCGATTGGAATTCATCGCGGCATCAATATCGGTGCAAGCGGCTTCTCCCCATCCCTGGCGATATTTTTCGCCCTATTCTTGTCGCGAGGCCTGGCATTAGGGATTTGGGGGTTGGGACTCTCCGTTATTCGGGAAAGATCCAGCAGCATGGATTTTCAGGATGTCCAAGGGCAAGGGCGGAAGCTACCAATAGCAGCCGCAGGGGTAATCTTGGCACATTTTTCTATTGCCGGGCTCCCCTTACTGGTCGGCTTCCCACCACGCCTGGCCCTATTAGGAGAGTTAGGGAATATATCGCCTGTGATCACATTTTGGGTGCTGGTGGGATTCCTGGGGCTAATGGGTGGTGGCTTACGCACGCTGGCCGTGCTTATTATGGGACGGGAAGAAGAAACCTGGCAGATCCATGAAAATAAGCCCCAGCTATTCTTTCTGATCCTTGGTATCACAAGCTTGTTCCTGGCTGGTTTATACCCGCTGGTATAATGACTTTTTGAGAAAGACTTAAGATTAAGGAGATTACACCATGGAATTGGATCAAATCTTACAAAGAGTCCAATGGATGGATGATGAACGCAGAAAGGATAAAGAAACCATTGCGAAGCTCGAGACCAGGATTTTGTCCTTAGAGGGAAATCTCAATGGAGCAAACCAACAGGTAAAAGAACTGAGCAGTGAGATTTCGCGGATATCAGCAATTATCGCCCGCATGGACCAGTACGACACAAACCTGACCCAGCAACGACTAGAAACAAAAAAAATTATCGAAGAGCTGGAAAAGGATGCTAAAAAACGTGAGGAAGAAACAGAAAAAATTCGCCGGGTAGAGTTAAGGAACCTGGATGCAACCATTTTTGAGCTTCGTAAAGAGCTAGAGATGCTTACAAAGCTGGAAAAAGGCATTCAGGGTCGGGTAGAGGAAGAGAATCGCTTGAACCGTGCCATCGACGACCTGCGCTCGAAGATGGAATCAATGAGACGCAGTGAAGATGAATATACCCGCACATACCGGTTACTTGAGGATGGACGCCGCCAGGACAGTAAACGTCTCACGGACCTACAAGGTGAGGTAGCCGCTACACGCAAACGCGTCGATGACCAACGCGGGCAGATGGAGCTGGTAAACACGAGCCTCAAGAAGGTCGAAACCCGCTTGAATGAGCTACTTTCTGTTGAAACGGAGCGCCGCGATGCCCAGGCTGCATTCCTGGATAAGCAAAACCTGGTACAGGTAGAAAGGGATAGGACCTGGAAGGACTGGGATGCTCGCTTTACCACCGTTGAAAAGCAAGCCGGTGATGTGGAAGCCCAACTGGCGAAACTTGAACTGACCCACCGAGATGCCAAACGCTCCCAACAGGAATTGGAAGAGCTGACCCAGCGGGTCGAGCGGCGCATCAACGAGATGACAGAAATCCAACGTTTATCGGAGGACCGCTTCCGGCAGGAATGGGTCACGTTTAAAGCAGATGACCAAAAGCGGTGGACAAATTACACCCTCACCCAGGAAGAGCAACGCAATGAGTTGCTTCGCCAATCGGAGCGGCTGATAGAGCGTATTACTCACATCGAAGATGGTCTCCAAGAAGAGCAAGACCTGCTCCAACAAATGATCGAGCAGAATGAAAAAAGGCTACAAGGGTTATTGGCTTTATCCCATGAGTGGGTTGCAGAAAACGAGCGCACGATTGGAAGAGTCCGGTAAGCACCAGCCACATTCAGCTAATTCTCAAGATAGAAATCCATGCGTGTAATTGGAACAGCAGGACATGTAGATCACGGGAAATCTACCCTGGTACAGGCACTGACCGGGATACATCCGGACCGGTTGAAAGAAGAACGTGAACGGGAGATGACCATTGACCTGGGCTTTGCCTGGCTGACCCTTCCAAACGGAGAGGATGTCGGCGTCGTTGATGTTCCAGGGCACCGCGACTTTATTGAAAATATGCTTGCCGGAATTGGAGGCATCGACGCGGCCCTTTTCGTTGTGGCAGCCGATGAAGGCGTTATGCCCCAGACTCGCGAGCACCTTTCAATCCTGAACATTCTTCAAATCCAGGGCGGGGTGGTAGCCTTGACCAAGATCGACATGATCGATGACAGTGATTTCGGTCGTTCGGATTGGCTTGATATGGTGGAAGATGACCTGCGCAAGGTCTTATCTGCAACGGTCCTGGAGGATGCGCCAATCGTGCGGGTATCAGCCCGCACTGGAGAAGGCATCTCAAACTTACTGGTGGTTTTGGAAGCGGTTCTCGCCGAGCGACCTGCCCGGCCTGATTTAGGTCGTCCTCGTCTACCGGTCGACCGGGTTTTTACCATGGCTGGTTTTGGAACTGTAGTAACCGGAACCCTTACCGATGGGCACCTGGCGGTCGGTGACGATATCCAGATCCTCCCTGAGGATTACAAAGCACGGGTGCGCGGACTTCAAACCCACAAGCGGAAAGAGGAGTTGGCCGTCCCAGGAAGCCGCACAGCCGTCAACCTTTCAGGAGTGAACGTCGACCAGATCCAACGCGGCGATGTACTCACTCATCCGGGCGATTATAAAACTACCCGCCGTATGGATGTGCGTTTCCGGCTTCTGCCGGATGTAAATGCAGCCCTCCTGCACAATACAGAAACCAAGATGTTCATTGGAGCAGCAGAAGTCGTTGCCCGAGTTCGCTTGTTGGGCGCTGAAGCGCTTCTGCCAGGAGAAGAAGGCTGGCTTCAACTCGAGCTTGCCCGTCCGGTGGTGAGCGTTCGTGGTGATCGTTATATCTTGCGTAGGCCCTCTCCTGGTGAAACCCTGGGAGGTGGCTTTGTGGTCG
Source organism: uncultured Anaerolineaceae bacterium (assembly GCA_964486825.1). Taxonomy (GTDB): domain Bacteria; phylum Chloroflexota; class Anaerolineae; order Anaerolineales; family UBA4823; genus CAZAQS01. Next base: position 18,827 of record CAZAQS010000004.1, read on the forward strand.
ATCCTTACCCCAGGGGAAGGCATAAACGCTTCGCCGGACAAACCCTCTCCAGGCTGGAAGCCCTGGCCCAGGGGACGCCGGACGACGTGCTCCTACAAACCCTGTTGAGCCTGGGAGCAGCCTCCCTGCGAGAGGTAATCGTTCAATCGAATTTGGATGAGGATGTCGCACGCCAAGCAGTCCAGGACCTCTACCAATCTGGCCTGTTGGTAAACCTGGAAGATCAAGAAAACCCTCCTGCTAAAGGGAGCCTGGTTACGGGTAAAGGATATTGGGATCAACTAGCCCTGAGGATGATTCAGGAAGTAGAAGCTTATCACCGTTCTTATCCCCTGCGCCGCGGAATGCCGCGTGAGGAATTGAAGAGCCGCATGAAACTGCCGGCCCGTCTTTTCAGTGTGGCGTTACGGAAATTAGTAGCTGAAAGTGCGCTGGAAGAGGCTGGCCCGCTGGTACTACGCCCGGGGCATACCATCCGCTTCAACGCCCAACAACAACGCCTGGTAGATGGATTGTTGTCGCGCTTTGAGGCCAACCCTTACGCCCCACCCAGCCTCAAAGAGAGCCAGGCTGAAGTTGGAGAAGATATCTTTTCTGCCCTGGTAGACCTGGGAAAGTTTGTCTTCATTCCACCTGAGGTGGTCTTCCGCAAGGAAGATTATGAAAAGATGATGGTCGAAGTACGCCGCATGCTGGAAGAAAATGGAACCATTACAGCCGCGCAGGTCAGGGACCATTTCAACACCAGCCGTCGCTACGTGCTTGCTTTCTTGGAACACCTGGACGCTCGCGGAGTCACCATACGAGAGGGAGATGTCCGCCGGCTAAAGCGATAATTACTATGGTGGGAATATTGATATATAATATGTATAGCGATTAAGCTCAGATTAACAAAAATAAGCGTCCAAGTAGTAGGTCATACTCTACTACCACCAGCATACGAAGTGGTATCAGGTGAATCTAAAGGATCCCCTCGGAGTTTCCATGAGCACTAATCTAAACATGTTCATCAAAAATGGGCGCTCGATTAAGTATTTGTGGAGAATTACACCCGCAATCCTGGTTGTGTTTTTTCTACTCGGAACCTTCTGGACGCCATTCTCCTCCCATGCCGCTGCACCTAATCTAACCATCACGCCGATTACCTGGAATGTGGTCGGCCTGGATGCTGAAAATGTAAATCAGGGCCCGAATACTTTTCCTGTAGGGGTGCGAGTCTGCAATACCGGGGATAGCCCGGCGACCAATGTCAGGGTAGGCTTTGTATGGGCTGATCAAGAACCCAACCCACTTCTCAATATAGCTGGGCCATCCAATTTCGAATTTCCATCCCTATCGAATGGAAGCTGTAGAGATGTATATTTCACCGTAGCAGTCACTCGCGATACGGCTGCTTATGGGACATCCTCAGGCTATTATATTGGCGTGACAGAAAACAATAATCCCGCTATATATACTCCAATGGGCCGAGAGATTTTCGTTGAGAGATTGATCCAATCCGACTCCCTCACTGTTACTAATTTCACCGGCCCGACTACGCTTCTAGTGGGACAGACCTACCAGTTAGAAGTTATCAGCAATGCATCCAATGTACGCTACGAGCAACTGGAACATTACCTCAATTTCACATCTGAGAGTTTCCGCATCTCACAAGTCGAAGCACGATACACCCATCCTTTCGCCGCCACAAACAACAAGCTATATGCGGATGCTTGTGGTTGGGAAGACAATATCAGCAGGCCAGAATACCGGACCTGTTCTGATAATCCTGAAGACTACAATTACCCCACCGGGAGTGTTGGGGGGGAAATCACGATCACCTATTCGATCCAGGCGCTTGCTCCTGGAACTGTCACACTTATTCCCACTTTATACGGCTTCAACGAGGACGAAGGTGATGGCGAATACGAGTATAACGGGGACTACGGGGGAGAAACGCTAACCATCACCGCCGTACAACCAAGAAACATTTCTCTGCCAATCGTAGAAAACCAGCCGACCGCCACAATTCCTGTTGCTTCCCCTACCTTGACCGTCACACCCACTGCGACGGGAACGATTACCGCCAACCCGGTTCTGTCCAAGGTATCCAATCGGACGCAAATAACTTTCGGGCAAAGCCTGACATTTACCATCACGATCCGTAATAATGGCACCGCACCAGCCATCGATTCCAGGCTTACCGACAGCCTGGAGGCCTATACTTACCTGAGGGTCAGCAATCCTACCACAACCAGAGGCACAGCCTCCATCACAGGCACAGGCAACCGTACGGTGTCTGTCAATATCGGTACGATCAATCCGGGTGAATTCGTCACAGTAACCTTCGAGGTCGGTGTAACAACCACGCCTGCCACCACACAGAGCCTGTTCAACACAGCAACGGTTTCTTGGGAGTATCCTGCGGATGATACGGACACCACCCGCCAAACTCGCAGTGTCACTTCTTCAGTTTTTACCGTATTGGGGGGCACCACACTTCCCGGAACCGGTGAGTTGCCGCTTGAGACACCATCAGAGTTTTTCAGCAGCCTATTATCACTACCAGCCCTGCTCTTCGTCGCAACCCTGGCAATCCTGGGGTTGATTCTCCTGATCAGGAGAAAAGGTATCTTTAGCTCTGGCAAGTTTTGGTACTTGGGAATCGGCTTCCTCCTCTTTGCCCTATTAGGGACCGCGATCTTTAACACACTCAATGCTCCCGAACAGCCGGGAGTGGATCTCCAGGTAGACATTTCTGGCGGCGAGCTATCCCCGGCCCCGGGAATTGCGGCTGCTCCTACCGAAACGATCAACCCTCTAATTACTCTTCCAGTATATCTGTTTGGCACACCGCGCCCTATAGAGACACTGCCCTCGTATCCTATCCCTTCTCCAACTGTAGTGCCGAATGAGGACGGAAGCACCCCAGACATCAGCCCGATTGTCCGCATATCTATCCCCTCTCTTGGAGTAGACACAAAGGTCGCTTACGTACCTTTCGATGGTCAGACCTGGATGATCCAGGGGTTAAGAGATGAAGTAGCCTGGATGGGTGACACATCCTGGCCTGGTCTGGGAAGCAATACAGGATTGGCAGGTCATATAACGGTGAGGGACCTGGGAGCCGGTCCTTTCCGCTATCTTAATGATCTGCTTCAGAACGACAGGGTCTATCTTTACACAGAACAGTATATGTATACCTATTCAGTTCGTGAGAAGAATGTAGTGGAGCAGGACGATCTATCGGTCGTTTCAGCAACAGACACAGCCCAGATCACATTGATCACCTGCCTGGAATGGGATGATAACCTGAAGATCTATCTCAAGCGCCTGGCCGTCACAGCCGATCTGGTAAGGAGCGACCCAATCTTCGTTTCGAGCAGTAATTAAGTTCCTGTTTAAAGACCAAGAACGGGTGGATCAATCGTGTTCGTGCAGGGCTGACCCACCCGTTCTTATTTTTCGGCCTGCTTACGATCAGGAATCCTCGCCTAAAATCCTTCGAACCAAATTATCCAGCTCTTCATCTGAGTAGTAATGGATCACCAGGGTGCCCCCTTTTTGCCCCTGGTTCAAGCTTACCCTGGTGCCGAGTTGAACCCGCAGGCGTTCTTCCAAAGCTACCAGCTCAGGTGGGGGGGGTGGTTTTGGCTGAGGGGCAGGTTTTTCACCGCTCAGTTTGCGCACCAACTCTTCAGCCTGCCTTACATTTAAGTCGTGTCGTAAGATCGTTTCCAGGGCGGCAACCTGCGCCTGCGTTGTAGGCAAGGTCAGCAAGGCACGGGCGTGCCCCTCGGAGATATGACCGCCAGCCAATGCTTTTTGGACAGAGGCGGGCAGTTTCAACAGCCGTAATGTATTGGTAACCGCTGTTCGGCTTTTGCCTACTTGGACAGCGATCTGTTCGTGGGACAGTTGAAAATCCTCCGATAACTGGCGGTAAGCCTCCGCTGCTTCTAATGGGCTGAGGTCTGCACGTTGGACGTTCTCGACCAGGGCTATCTCCAAGAGCTCTTGCTGGCTGGCCTGGCGAATGATGGCAGGTACGCTTTCCAGGCCGGCTTTGCGAGCTGCCAGCCAGCGTCTTTCGCCTGCGATCAGGCAATATTTTCCCCTTTCCTCTGCTTCGGAGAGAACCAAAGGCTGGATTATTCCGTGCCCTCGGATAGAGCCAGCCAGCTCTTCCAATTCCAACGCGTCGAAATTCGAGCGCGGCTGGCGTGGGTTAGGCGAAATATCCTCCACAGGGATGTGCTGGATACCCGTTGTTAGAGGGCCGCTATCCTGTAGGGGTATGAGAGAGTCTAATCCTCGTCCTAATCCGCTTTTCCTGGTCATATCGATAGGGTCTTTCACATTAATGATTCGCTAGTATGGCTTCAATCACCGGTACTTAAATATGCTCAACCGGGATACGGATACCATCGGCCTCGAGGATTTCACGCGCTAGAGTTGCATAAGCCAGGGCGCCGGTAGAATTGGGGGCATAAACGGATATCGGCTGCCCATACGAAGGAGCTTCAGCCAGACGAATGTTGCGCGGTACAACAGCCTGAAATACCTGGCCCGGGAAATGGTTACGAACCTCGGTTATCACATCCTGGCCAAGTTTTGTGCGGCTATCAAACATTGTTAGCAGAACACCCCGCAAACACAGTTCAGGGAAAATCGCAGACCTGACCCGGTTCAAGGTCTGGTTAAGCTGGCTGATACCTTCCAGGGCCAGATATTCACACTGTACCGGGATAATAACGCCATCTCTGGCTGCTACCAGCCCGTTCAAAGTAAGCAAACCGAGAGATGGCGGGCAGTCGATCAAAATATAGTCATACCGGTCGATCAACCCCGCCAGGGCTTTGCGCAAGCGGGTCTCACGGGCTATTTCCGATACCAGCTCCACCTCTGCTCCCGCCAGGGCCAGGGAAGCCGGCAGGATGGACAGCTTAAGGCGTGGATTGTGCAGGATATAGTTCGATGGATGGGTAGAGCCTATCAGAGCCTCGTAAGTTCCACCCTTGACGAGTTGTTTGTCGATCCCCAGGCAGGAGGTAGCGTTCGCTTGCGGGTCTACATCCACCAACAGGACACGCTGACCATAATAAGCCAGGTAAGCTCCCAGGTTAATGGTTGTGGTGGTCTTACCAACGCCGCCTTTTTGGTTTACGAGCGTATAAATCCTGCCCATCTTTTAGAATACCTCTACCATGCTTTCTTCGATCTCTTGTTGGGTGGGAATACTCGCCAGGCCAGAGCGAGTCACGGAGAAAGAGGATAGATGGGTGGCAAAGCGGGCCGCCTCCCAGGGATCGCGGGTCGTGTGCAGGCGACTGAAAAAAGCCGCCGCAAAGATATCCCCCGCACCGGTAGGATCTAGCTCCTTGTAGGGAGGCCGCCGGAAGCGCCGGATATCTCCATTCCAATAGAGCCGGGCGCCTTCTGCTGCCTCTGTAACTGCCAGAACACGGCAGTAGGAGGCCATCTCGTCAATGCGCGCTTCATCCCCATCCACATCCTCGACGCTGATCACCACTGCCCCGGCCTGGTTGAGCACAAAAGGCGCTTCGGGCCACTCGGTGTGGTAAACGTTGCCTTTCTCGTCCCATCCCCTTAGCCATCCCTGCGGCGTTAGGCCGATCAGCGAGGTTGGGAAGTATCGCACCAGGGAAGGCTCTACCTCTTGGGCGATAGGTCCCAGGTGCACAATTGGGGCGCTGCGCCAGGCTTCGGGGATCAGGTGTAGATCCAGGCGTGGAGCAACAGAATGAATGACTTGAATCCGTCCTTCGGGCGTATTTACATTCTCAAAGGTTGTGCTGACCTCTGTAGGTAGGTTTGAAATCGGAACCTGGCTCAAGATGCCGGGGGGGACTTCCTCTCCCCAAGAGGTAACAATGCCTACCCGAAGGCCCAAGGCACGCGCCGTCAGGCCTGAGTAAGCTACAGTACCACCTAAACGCGGGCCCTCCGGTGTAAGGTCCCGCGTAAGATGTCCGATGACCAGGTAATCGATCGGTTCCAAGGAGGTGAGTTTATGCATGTTTTAAATTATACCTGATATGATGAATCGGATGTATTAAGCAGGCGTGCGATACTTTAGAAAAAGCATCGCACGCGATAAATGCAAAGGAAGGGGGCAAATTACTCTTTCGGCAGTATGGTGACTTTCCGGCGGGGTTCCTCCCCAATGCTCTCGGTAACAACATTCTCATTGTCACGCAGCTCCAGGTGGATTATGCGCCGCTCGTTGGCAGGCATGGGTTCCAACACCTGCCGGCGACCGGTCTTTACAGCCTGCTCAGCCATCCGGCGAGCCAACTGGCGGATCTGGCCTTCCCGGCGAGCACGATAACCCTCCACGTCGATGACAAGCGAAAGCGGCTTCCCTAACTCCTTACTCACGATAAGACTTGAGATGTATTGGAGAGCATTCAAGGTCTCTGCTCGCCGGCCGATCAGGATGCTCAAATCATCCCCGCGTACATCTACCATTATCGGCACCCGGCTTCTTGCGTCGTCGGCTTCTCCATAACGAACCTTGACAGTAGCCTTGACCTTCATCGTCTCAAGTAGCTCACCGACAGTCTCCTGGGCAATTTGCAGCTCGAGGTCTTCTCCAACGCTTACAACAGCGGCTGGTTCTGGAGCAGTTGCCTCGGGCTCTTGAGGGGCTACTTTCTGAGCAACCGGAGCTGGAGCAGTTTCTGCTTGAGCAGGGGCAGCGGGTTCTGGAGATTGTTCAGATCTTTCCTGCTCACCGGCTGATCTGACAGCCAGACGGATTCTGGCATGCCGGGAGCCCAAGCCGAAAAGGCCTCGACTGCCTTGATCGAGTACTTCCACTTCCACCGCTTCTTCTGGAAGGCCGAGGTCTGCCAGCCCCTTTTCGATGGCCTCCTCGACGCTAGGAGCGATCACTTCCAATGTTGCTCTTTTTTCTTTCATAAGCATCTCCATTTATTTGTTAGCTGCAGCCGGTAGAGAACCCGAACTTAGGAGGTCCGCTTGGTTTTCTTCGATGGCAGCATATTCCGCCAATTCAGCTTCCCCATGGCTGCATACTGTAGGATACCCACGGTATTCGTCGCAACGAAATATAGCGCCAGGCCTGAAGAGAAGGTCAGAGCCAGGTAGCCCATGAATATCGGCATATACAGGTTCATGGCCTTGGCCATCTGAGCGCCCTGATCTCCTGGATTGGATGGCGGCGCCATAAGCTTGGATTGGAGAAATGTCGTTACCATCACAACGATGGCGAGGACAGGGATGCCGAACGGTAGGAATGGCAAATGCAATCGCTCCGGTTGGCTGAGATCCATCCATAGGAACTGGTTGTTCAGCGGGATGAGAGCAGAGGCGTTGATGAAGGGATAGATATGCTGCGAAAGGCCAAGCAATTGGATGGGGGTGACCGCCAGGGCGCGAATGATCGCCTGGTAGAGACCAAAAATGATGGGCAATTGAATAATTGTCGGCAGACAGGGCGCCAGGGGGTTTACACCCAGCTCCTGGTATAGCTTCATTTGCTCTTGCTGCAGCTTTTGCTTGTCATCTTTATATTTCTTTTGGAGATCCTGCCATCTTTTAGATTTCTGGAACTCCTGCATGGCCTGGGTGCTCTTCATCTGCTTCACGGTCAGGGGGTGGGTTATCAAACGCACCAGGATCGTGAAGAGGATGATCGCAATCCCAAAGTTTTGGCCCACCATGCTGTAAATCCATAGCAAGGTGTTGATCATCGGGTTGATAATAAGGGTATCCCACATATGGTCTCTTCCGTATTGACTTTCTTCTGTCTAAGATTTTATCATTCCAATTCGTACTTCGGTCTCTTTTAGGAGGTTCGGGGCTAACTCGGCGGAACAAAAGACCAGCGTTGGGTGCCGTTCAGGTTCATTCCAACCACCAAGGGATCTGTATTGATCGGAGAGACCAGGATCAGGTCGTTTGCAGGAGTTGGGTCTGCATAGATCCTACCTCCCACGGGTTGGGTCCACTGCTGAACTCCATCCAGGCTGAGCGCTTTAAGTTCGCCTTCCTCGGTGGTGAAATATAAGGTCTGCTCGGCGATATATGGTGTAGCGGTAACCGGGCCGTCTGGTTCGGTTTCCCAAAGGATCCTTCCTGTCCGAGCCTCTACTGAATACAGGCTGCCACCCAAATCTCCGAAATACAAGCGACCTTCATGCAAGGCAGGGCCTGCCCAAACCCAGTTGGATAGAGTTGTAGTCCAAAGGATGGCGCCGCTGTCCGCATTGATGGCGGACATGGCGCCTGCAAAGCTGCCGATATAAAGGACGCCATCCTCCAAAACAGGAGTTCCCACGGCGGAGCCGTTAAGGTTCGCTTCCCAGATGAGCCGGCCATTTTCCAGGTTGATTGCATACAGATGATGGTCCATGGAAGGCAGGTAGATCCTTTGCCGCTCTTCATCCAACAAGGGTTTCGCCCACAGCGCTCCACGAGAACCCTCGAAGCGCCAGACCTCATTGCCGGATAGATCCAAAGCGTAAAGACGTTGATCGGCGGATGGGGCATAGATACGATCCCCATAAGCCAATGCAGCCCCAATAAAACGACCACCAGCCTGGCTGAAGACCCAGTTTTCAGTACCGGTCTGTGGGTTCAGGCTATACAGGTTGCTGTTATAGCTTCCGACAATCAGCTGCCCATCTTCCGTAAGGGCGGGTTGGGCATAGAACGTCCTGGCCGCCTCGCCTTTCTCAGGATATCGCCAGCGCATCTGGCCATCCTGAACGTTGATTGCATACACGTATTGGTTGTAAGAGACGTAGGAAGTGTCCTCGTCTACCAGGATGCTGGGCCAACTGCTGGCGCCAAATGCCTCCCCAGCACAGCCGCTGAGCACAGCTCCCGTAATGAGGAGCACCAGGATAAGCAGTAGATTTTTTGGTTTCATTAGATGTTTTGTATTCCTTACTTTCTAGTGCGGATAGAGATCCGCGATTAGGGCACAGGATCGATGCCGCCCGGGTTAAATGGGTTGCAGCGCAAGATACGCCAGGCCGCCAGGAAACTCCCTTTGATTGCTCCATGTTTATAGATTGCCTGATAGCTATAATGGGAGCAGGTCGGGTAAAATCGGCAGGTATCAGGCGGCAGAGCTTTCGAAATAGTTTCCTGGTAGGCACGGATTAACGCCAGGAGCGGGATCCGGGGCAGGTTTCCTAGCTCTACCGGTAAATCTCTTAATGGACGATCGATCATATCCTCATAATCGGATTCGTTCTCGCTTTTCATTCTACCTATTCTCTAACAATTTTGCTCTTTTTAAGAGCGATCTTACAGCAACTTTGACTTCTAGAAACTCGGCTTCGGGGAGAGGCTGGCGTGCTACCAACACCATATCCCAGCCTGGCGTTATCTTCGGGATGAAGGCTCGAGCGGCTTCTCGCAAAAGACGTTTTGCCCGGTTACGTTGTACTGCATTTCCTACCCTTCGTCCAGCCGATACAGCAAATCTAATCAGCTCTTGATCGTTGGGAAGGGTAACCAACACAACAAGCGGGTGGGCAAATGACTTACCTGTTCGCCGCACCCGCATATAGTCATTAGAACTGGTCAGGCGGAACTTACGTTGCACCCGTATTGCTAAACGAACACTGCTGATCAACTCTTCCAGTTGATGCGCTTCACGTGCTGATTTATGCTCACCGTCAAACGATGGCGTCCTCGAAGCCTCCGGCGCTGGATTACTCTTCGCCCATCAGCTGTAGCCATCCGTGCTCGAAAACCATGGACACGTAAGCGACGGCGGATTTTCGGTTGATAAGTTCTCTTCGGCATAATATTCCCTTACATTTATCTTATTACTTCGATAATCACTTCAGCAATATCCGGTTAATTGCCGCCCGATTATACCCTATCAGGTACCTATTGGTCAATCGGATTTCTCTGGCGGCGCTAACAAATCGGCTAATTGTTCGGCGCCCTCTCGATTGGTAACGGCAATCACTTCATCGTTCACCTGAAACTCGGTAATCCCGCGCGGGACGACGACCTTTCCTTGACGGATAATGGCAGCAATGACGCATTCATCGCATAACTGCAGGTCCTTGATGGCCAAGCCAATTGCTTTGGCTCCCGGTGGGATCTTTTCTTCGATGACCGAATACTCGCCCCGCCGTAGCTTCAACAGGGTCATCATATCACCCAATGACATTTCTTCTTCGATGAGGCTGGCCATTATGCCGGCCTGGTTGAGGGCCACATCGACATAGAATTTGTCATCAAACAACCAGGCGCTGCGCGGGTTATTGATCCGCCCAATCGTGCGTGGGATGCCGAAGCGAGCACGCGCCAGGAAGCATATCACCAGGTTATCCGCGTCATCCGGAGTACAGGCAGCCATGACTTGCGCATTGCGAATACCGGCCGATTCGAGCACTTCTGGGTTGGCAGCATTTCCTTCGTAAATCACTTCGGTAGGCAGCTCGTGGTGAAGGCGCGTAAGGATGTCCTTGCGATGCTCGATCAACCGCACCTCGTGGTCCTGCTCCAATAAAAACCTGGCAAGTTGAGTACCTGTGCGACCTCCGCCCGCGATTACGACAATCATCTACGACCTCCTATGAACCTGCAACCCGGTTGCGAAGCTCTTCAATACCATTCAGGGTGGCGCTTACCAGGATCACATCCCCTTCAAGGAGAATGAAATCCATATCCGGGAGCATAGCAGTACCGGCCCGGGTCAGTCCGGCCAGGATACAATCGCTCTTAGGAAGCAGATCACGGAGAGCTTTCCCCTCCCAGGCCTGCGGGACACTGAATTCGAAGATTTCCACCTCCCCATTTCCAGCGGAAAATACCGAACGCATCTGGACATGATAGAGCAGCTCTTCCAGGCGTTGGGCCCCCCAACTGGAAGAGCTAACCACCTGCAAATTAAAGGTTTCATACATAGTTCGCCATTGCGGTTCGTAATTCCTCACCACTACGTTTGAAATCCCGTACACCGTGCGAGCCACATGAGCGATAACTGCGTTCAAAGAATCCGAGCTTGTTACCAGGGCAATCCCGCCGGCTTGTTCTACGCCGGCGCGCCGCAGCAGGTCCTGGTTGAGAGGATCACCTTCCAGGGTCCGTCCCCGGAAATCGGGAGGCAAGTTAGCAAAAGCCGACGCCACATTATCGATCACCGTTACGCGGTGTCCCTTCTGGTAAAGCCGGTAAGCAAGCTCCGCCCCTACCCGCCCACACCCTACCACAATCATATTCATGGAAAATCTTTCTCCTGTCACTCGACCTGGTACGGTACGTCAGTAATTACGATCCCAGTCCTAAAAATCAGAACCATACGGAGTAAAAACGCCGTCTGGGTATGTAACAAGTTATGGTACCACCGTTTGGGGATAAACTGGGGCACCACCACGGTTATGGTGTCATTGGGTTGGCGTTGTGCATCCAGGTCTTCAATATAATGTAGCAATGGCTCCAACAATAAGCGGTAGGGGGATTCCAGGATGACTAAACGAACACCCTCCCCCCATTCATCCCATTTCCGGCGAGTTTTGGCGGTCTCCTCATCATCAATCGAGACGTGCACGGCGGTCACATCGTCTGAGAGATTACGGGCGTAGCGGAGAGCTGCCAGCGTCCCGCGGTGCACATTCCCGATTAAAAGGATCACCCTATGGCGGGAAGTATGAGGCGGAGCTCCGTAGTTCTCCAGCGAAAGCATGCTGGCCAGTCTTTTATAATGCCTGTGGATACCTGAAAAAACAACCACTACAGAGGGTATGATCACCAATACGATCCAAGCGCCGTCCACAAACTTGGTGACTGCAAAGACCATCATAACAATGAAGGTACATACAGCTCCAAATGCGTTAATCGCCAGCTTGATTTTCCACTTCGGATCATATCTGAGCAGCGATCCCGGCTCTTCACGAACCTCACTCATTGAAAGCTGGCCGCTTTTCCACCAACGATGAGCCATACCAGATTGAGACAACGTAAAGGACATAAAGACCCCCACCGCATATAAGGGGATCAGCAGTGTCACGCTTGCATTAAAGATAACGATCAAGATGCATGCGATCAAAGCCAAGAAGACAATGCCACGGGAATATACCAGGCGGCTACCGCGAAAGGCGAGCTGCCGGGGGAGCCAGCCATCTTTTGCCAGGAGTGCACTCAAGCGGGGAAAGTCTGCAAAACTGGTGTTGGTTGCCATGATCAAAATGACGGTAGTGGCAGCGATGACAGCCAGGTACAAAAATCCCTGGCTGCCATATATCGTCCTGGCCAGTTGGGAGATAACCGTCTCCGCCTCCGAAGGAATGGCATGGATTTGCCCTGCCAGGAAGGTAATGCTCAGGAAAAGACTGCCCAGGATAGCAGCCATGACGATCAGCGTAATCCCAGCGTTCCGGCTACGAGGCTCTTTAAAGGCCGTGATTCCGTTGGAAATGGCTTCGATGCCCGTTAGAGCAGCGGTCCCACTGGAGAAGGCATGCAAAATCAAAAAGGGACCTACCAGGGTAACCGTATGCAGAATTTCAAGTGGGGGAGGGTTCACAACACTTCCAAGATCACCTGTTGCGGCTCGATACAATCCGACTCCAACCGTAATAAACATGGTGAGCACAAAGAAGTAGGTCGGTACGGCGAATAACGCGCCCGACTCTTTCACCCCTCTCAAATTCACAAGCATAAACATTACTAAAACTACAGAGAGAAGCACACGGTGAGGGAAAAGTTCAGGAAAAGCAGACACGATCTGTGCCACACCGGCGGAAATAGAGACGGCAACTGTCAGAATATAGTCCGTGAGCAATGCTGAGCCGGCAATTTGAGCCGGCAGCTCGCCCAGGTTGTCGCGGGAGACGGTATAGGCCCCACCTCCACCCGGATAAGCGTGAACGGTTTGTTCGTACGATATCGCTACGATCACAAGTAAGGTTACGATAGCGATCGAGATCGGAAAAGCGTAGCCGAATGCCACTGTCCCAGCTACCGCCAGGATAAACAGGATTTCTTGGGTGGCATATGCAGTAGAGGATAAGGCATCGGATGCGAAAACAGCCAGTCCGATACCTTTTCCAATTGTTTGGTGAGGCGCATCTGCCGTAGGGAGCGGACGACCAATTAACCAGGTACGGATGGAAGGAGGCGGCTTATATTCCCTCAACCGGTGGACGATCGTTGTTCCGGAATCTTCGTCGATTTTCATCTCATTAATAAGTGAACACTCACCCAGGAATTTATGACTTACTCATCTGAGCGTCAGAAAACAATATCAATTGCAGAAACTGCTCATGAATCATAACGATGGATGATATTACACCTTCTACTATCCCTCGTCAAGAGGATTTCAAACTGACGACTCCTTATATGGTTGGCCATTCTTCGTACGTTCAAGGGCTCGGAATGAGATCATTCCTATCAGGAGAGGCAGCCAGAAGGTGAACCCACGGTATGCCAGGGTAACGATTGCAGCCTGGCTGAAGGGCACGTACATGGAGCGCAACGCCAGGGCTAACGCGCCCTCCACAAATCCCAAGCCTGCTGGCGTGGGAGAAACGATCAGGAACAAATAACCTATGCTGAAACCAGCAATCAAGGTGCCGGTTGAAAAAGAGACCTGGAAAGCCCTCAGGCTACACCAAAGGATGGTGATCAGCAAGCCCTGTTTTATTAGCGCCAGGCCAGCGGGGACGATCATGTTTTGAGGGGTTTTGAACAACAGATGCAAACCTTCAGCCGCGTCGGCCGCAAACTCGCGAGCGCGCTGTTCTGAGAGGTATTCCCGTTTCAAAAAAGGCCATAGAATACGGTTGACCCCACGCGCCATCCATGCCAGCGCCTTTCCTAAAGACTCTGCAGAGCGCATGCCCAGGTAAATCAAGGCCGCTACCACCAGTGCAATAGCAAGCAAGGCTACAGTAGGGAAAATCTCTCCTGCATCCAGTGTATTTCTGCGGAAGAGGACAACTAACCCCAGGGCCAAAACAAACAGGAAAGCAGCATAATCGAGCAGCAAAACCACAGCTCCCGCTACGGCCGCCCGCCCAGTCGAATATTTCATTCGCCGGGCTTCGGCGATAAACACTGCCATACCGCTCATCCCAGCACTCGGAGCGACGATATTTAAAAAGTTCGAGGCGGCAGCGATCGGAAGCATACGCTTAAGCGTCTCTTTCAACCCGAGGGCAGAATAAACTGCATGAAATGACGAGGCCACTGCCAGCAGCCAAAGTCCCACGATCCCTACTGCCAGTAAGATAAACCGCCAGTCCCCTCTTTTCAAAGTCTCTACGATCGCTTGAACCTCAGCGAATCGCGCCATTACGAAAAGGACACCGATGAAGAGGATCAGTGCAAAGAGGAATTTTCGCATGGAAAGGATTATCCAGGTTTAGCGCCTGCGACCCATTCCCAAGACAAGCATTACCCAGTATAAGAGTTGGAGGACCGCGGTGATCAGAGCAGCTACATAGGTTAGGGCAGCCGCATTCAGCACCGTATTGACGCCGCGCTCTTCTTCCCCAGCCCGGATCAGGCCCGAATCGCGTAGTAAACGCTTGGCGCGAGCAGACGCATTCAACTCCACAGGCAGGGTGGCTAGCGCGAATAAGGCACCGGCCGAGAAAATCCCTACCCCCAACCAGGCCATCTGTAATTGCTGCAGGACGATCCCAATCATGATCAGGATCCATCCCAGGTAGGAACCGATGTTCACAGCCGGCACCAGAGCAGCCCGCAGTCGCAAGGGGATGTAGCCCTCATGATCTTGCATGGCGTGACCAAGTTCATGGGCAGCAATGGCTAAAGCAGCCACAGATTGCCCCTGGTAAACACCCTGAGATAGGCGTAAACGCTTGCTGCGCGGGTCGTAATGGTCTGTAAGGTGGCCTCCAACCCCTTCGATGCGCACGTCATAGAGGCCGCCAGACCGCGCCAGGCGCTCGGCGGCCTGGGCGCCGGTCGTGCGGCTGCTTGCCATCACCCGGCTCCAGCGGCTGTAGGCGGATTTTACATACCACTGCACAGCCATCATGAGCAGGAAGGCGGGCAGCATGAAGATCAAATAAGTAGGATTTAGAAACATTTACTCCTCCACTAGTTCGTAAGCAGCTCGATTGCCTTTTCAAGCTGCGTATCACGTTCTGCGAGGAAATCTTCCTCGGTTAATTCCACTAGATAATCCGGCGATAATCCAACCGCGTTGATTTGGGTCCCATTCGGTGTAAGCCAGTGTGCGATTGTGATCCTAACGGCCCCTTCTTCACCTTTATCCAGAGCGATCCAGTTCTGCACTGATCCTTTGCCAAAAGTGGTGGCGCCGACTAAAGGAGCGCGCCGGGTGTCTTGCAATGCGCCAGCCATGATCTCAGAGGCCGAGGCTGAGCCCTCATTGACCAGCACCACCAGGGGGATTTCTGTAGCCAGTCCTCCGCTGATGGCGCGGTATTCTTTCTGTTTGCCGTCGCCATATTCCTCGATCAAAATCAGCCCATCCCCTAGAAATTCCGAAGTTACTTCGACTGCTGTAACCAGGTACCCACCTCCGTTATTACGCAGGTCTACAACCATGGAAGTAGGTTCCTGCTGCATGATCTCCCGCAGATGCTCGCGTAGCTCGTCGCGTGTATTTTCGGCAAACTGCAGGATGCGTACGTAGGCTATCTGGTCTTCCAACATCTCCGAAGTAACGCTGGGAACGGTGATTTTCGCCCGCACCACATCCACATCAAAAGGCTCCGGCTCACCCTCCCGCAGGATCGTTAACCGGACACTGGTACCGGCCGGACCTAAAATGCGGCGGATTACCAGGCTTCCGTCAATACCCGTCATATCCTCACCATCAACAGCGATCACCCGGTCTCCTGGTCTCAAGCCGGCTTCCTCTGCGGGAGAATCTGGCATGGGACTGAAGATCGTCAAATATTCTGCAGTCGTATCCACCCACGCGCCAATCCCCTCATATTCTTGTTCGAAGGGGATACTTGCCTGCATGAATTGGTCGGGGTCCATATATGCGGAATGCTGGTCGCCAAGGGCCTCGAACATGCCCTTGATGGCCCCTCGCATCAGGGCTTCGCTATCCACCGGCTGGTCGATATACTGGTTGTGGATGATCTCCCACGATTCCCAAAAAGGAGCGAACAAACTCTCTAAATCGGAGGGAGTTCCTGCTTCCGCGGAAGTACGGCTTGCCAACGGGCTTATCAGGGACGGTATTCCGATCCGGCCTGTCAAATCAGACGGGGAATACCGGCCTATAAAATAACCGGCTGAGCAGGCACCAGCCAGGATAATCACAGCAATAAATGCAGTAACCAGGTAAATTAGGCCTTTAGACCTCATGATCCTCCTGAAATCAAACTAGTCCTAAATAAACTTCACCCATTTCATGCCTGTACCTGGTTCAATCGTTAACAAGCCCTCAAACCATACCGCTGAAACAAGGCGGAGTCATACCAACTAACAAATAAAGATTACCATAAAAGGGTTAGAAAATTGTAAAAAAGGTGCAAGGATTGTGTATGCACGTGCATCAGGTTAATGCGTAAATCAGGATACCGGACCAAGAAGCCTCTCCAGATAAAGCTTGAAGGAGTCACGATCAGAAACCTGTTCGCTGTAGGCAAGCAACGCCTCCCCGTCCAAAGGATAAAGAGGATGGCAGGAGGTAGGGGAAGCCCCATGCGGGGCATGGACCACCGCATGCACCAGGGGAGCCACCAGATCAGCTTTAGTTAGCTCCGATACGATTTCATCTGCAGTGACGATGACCATGCCGGCTGTCAAGCTCAGCTCTTCGTCTACGCCTTTATTATCCCCGATTTGGGCGTTCCCCTTCGGGTCCGCACGCAAAGCGTGAATGACAGCCACATCTGGCCGGATTGCGGGAAACGCCATCAATTTCTCTCCACTATAAGGGTCGATGATCGTTTTGACATCCGGCCGCAATTGAGGAAGGTCCGTCCCTAACCATGCTCGCCCGGGCATGAAGCCCACCCCAGACATTTGAGCGCGCAAACCAAAGGCCAGACTGGCTTCCGTCTCCTCGACCACCTCAATTTCACCCCTACCGGCCAGATATGAGAACATGGGAGCAAAGCCAAAAATCTCCAGCCCGAAATAACAGGTACGCACCCGGCTTACCATTCCCGCGCCTGCCAATAGGTCACTTTCCAATGAAGCAGTAAAGGATAGTAAAGTCAGGTCAGTTGGTATGCGCTCTCGGGAAAACCGGCGTAGCAAGGCAACCACGAAAGCCATCGGGCGGCGGTAGAGAGTCATGCCACCTAAGGCAAGCGTGCAGCCTGTCGGGATCATCTGTACGGCTTCATCCAGGTTTACGATCTTACTCATGCCTACCTCTTATAGCTTGTATCGTGATCGATGGCATTATTCATTGTTTATGGGTTCATCCCTGCCGGCGCCGCTATCGCCTGTGCTTCCTGCATCTGGCGCCCTTCCTCTCTGTAGGACCTCTACCTGGCGCGAGAGTTCCTGAATCTCATCCTGGTCGGCGGTCCAGGCCTGGCGATATCTTTGCATCACACGGCTAAATACATCATATTCATTTACACCCTTTTTTTTCCTGGATGAGAAGTAAATCAAACCGGGCAGGCCTAAACCGACTAGTAGTGCTGCGCATAAGATCAGGGTGAAATATGTCATTTCCATCGGTCGCTCACTGCCTGCCGGTTTGATTCCACAACTCGGGCAGGTATTGGGGAAGATCATGGATCGAGCGCAAACTGAGGCATGCAGAGGGATCTGGTTGAATTGCCCCTACAAGCACCGTAAAAAAGCCGAGCTCGGTAGCCGGGGCAAGGTTGCGAGGAGAATCATCCAAAAAGACACACCGGCTGGTCTCGGTCTCCCCGGCATGCGCCAGAGCTGACCGGTAAGCCTCCAGCTGTGGCTTGCAGTAGAAATCGTTCGCCCACACGTCAACGACCCCATCGAAACAGCCATCCAGGCCAAGCTGACTAATGACCCGCAGGGCATGCGCCGAGTCGGCGTTGGTAAAGATCCATTTCTTCTGAGGCAAGCTTTGAATTAACGCACGTAAGTCAGGGTCAGGCTTTAGATAAGAACCGAGGGCAATATCGTGAACGTATGCCAGGAACTCTTCAGCATCCACGTTATGGTGAATCTGCAATCCCCGCAGGGTTGTCCCATAGGTCATGAAATAATGACGGCGCAAGGAAGATATTTCGTGGGCAGGAAGGTCCAAGAATTCTTGCATGTACTGGTTCATCCTATCCCGTATAGCGTCCCACAGGCCGTTCGTAGATGGATAAAGCGTATCATCTAAGTCAAAAAAAATCGACGAGAACTGCATGCGACAATTATAAGGGATTTCCTTCGAGTATAATCAACCAGAGGCGCCCCATGAGCATACATATCCTATCCCCGGAAGTGGCATCGCAGATCGCAGCCGGTGAGGTAATCGAGCGTCCTGCCTCGGTTGTCAAAGAGCTGTTGGAGAATGCCCTGGATGCCAGGGCCAGGTTTATTTCCGTTATCGTTGAAGGGGCGGGAAAAACTTTAATCGAGGTCTCTGATGATGGGATTGGCATACCACACGATGAACTTTCCGTAGCCGTCGAACGCCATGCCACAAGCAAATTGAACAGCGCTCAAGATCTTTTCAATATCTCTACGCTTGGATTCCGGGGGGAGGCCCTGGCTTCGATTGGCTCCGTGTCACGCTTCACGCTAACTTCCCGCTCTCAAGAGGCAGAAGTTGGAGCCCGGCTGAGGGTAGATGGGGGTCAGGCGAGCAAGGTGGAGCTAACCGGCGCGCCGGTGGGGACGGTGGCCCGCGTGGAAAATCTGTTTTTCAACGTCCCTGCCCGGCTGAAATTCCTGAAAAGCGATTCGACAGAGCGGGGCCAGATCGACACCCTGGTAACCCGGTATGCCCTGGCCTACCCGCAGGTACGCTTCCATTTGAAACAAGAAGCCCGTCCCGCTTTCCAAACGAGCGGGAATGGAGACCAACGAGAAGTCCTGGCAGCGGTATATGGCATTGATATTGCCCGGCAAATGCTCGAAGTCCAGTCCCTGGATGAAGGCGTTAAGATAACCGGCTTTATCAGCCCGCTCTCCTTGACTCGTTCAAACCGGCGGGAGATCATATTTTTCGTAAACGGGCGACCTGTCCAAGATTCCACCCTCAGTGCAGCACTCGTGCAGGCATACCACAATATGTTAATGGTAGGCCGTTTCCCAATGGCTGTACTTTTTCTGGATCTGCCACCAGACACAGTAGACGTAAACGTTCACCCTGCAAAAGCAGAAGTTCGCTTCCGGGAAAGGGACCAGGTATTCGGCGCTGTCCTTCGGGCCGTACGGCGTGCTCTACTGGCCTATAGCCCCATCCCTCAGGTACAAAATCCGGATACCTGGCGGTGGGAACCGGCATCTACGCTTGAGGGCAGCAATCTGGAATGGGATCCAATTTCAAACGTAAGTTCAACTCCGCCGGGATCCAGCGAGATCGAGATGCATCCCCGGCCAATACCGGTAGGTGGCGTTCCCCTTTTACGCCTGGTTGGTCAGATCGCCAGTTCTTATTTGGTTGCGGAAGGTCCCGATGGGCTTTATTTGATCGACCAGCACGCTGCACATGAGCGCGTTTTATTTGAACGGTTCACCACGCAACGGGAAGGCCCGATCGAAGCTCAAACATTGCTCCAGCCCGTTTCTGTCGACTTAAACCCGGCCGCGGCTCGACTTCTTTCAGAACAGCTACCAGTCCTGGCAAGCTATGGCTTTTTAATTGAAACCTTTGGCCCGGCCTCGTTTCTGATACGCGCCATACCCTCTCTTCTATCGGGAAGTGATCCTGCTTCCGCCCTACATGTTTTGGTGGAGGATTTTGAGGAGGATGAGCGACCTCTCCAGGCAGAGATAGAAGCGAAAATTATCGCCAGGGTTTGCAAAAGAGCTGCGATCAAAGCCGGGCAATCTTTATCCCCCCGGGAGCAGCAAGCGTTGCTTACCGACCTGGAAAGCTGCCAATCTCCACGCACTTGCCCCCATGGCAGGCCAACGATGATACATCTCCCCGTGGATTTGTTAGAGCGTCAATTCGGACGCAGGGGAGCCCGCTAGGATTTATGGTTGCGAAGAGGAGGGTCTCCAAACCGGGTGAAAATCCAGGTGAGAGCCATAGGTCACTTGCTTCAAATTCGTACCTGAAGCCGTCATAATATAGATATTGTGTATGCTGGGGTCCGCACGCTTCCAGCTTTCCAACACAATCCAATCGCTTTGCGGAGAGTACCGGGCATCTCGCATGGGCTCGTTCGACTGGGTAACCGGAAACTCACTGAAGCCGTCTTCTTCCGTTGAGGCTGCTACCAGCCGAGGAATTGAATTAGGTTGTAGTTGTGTAAATAGTATGACATTCCCATCCGGGGACCAATCGGGATTGGAGTTCACCAGATCCATACTTCGTGAGAACAAACGCTGGTTACTACCATCGGCATCCATAAACCAAACCTGCCTGGGACCTCTCCGGTTGGTCACGAAGACGATCTCCTTCCCATTGGGTGACCAGGAAGGTTGCATATTGCCGGCCCCTTCTTCCGTCAGTAGTTTAACCGTCTCGTTGATCAAGTTCAAGAGGAAAATCTTTGGTCTACCGCTGCTGCGTAGAGAAGTGAAAGCGATCTCATTCCCATTCGGCGACCAGGCGGGATCGTAATCACCGCCAGGAATATTCGGAAGAGGGGTCAGGTTACTCCCATCCGCGTCCACAACGAACATGCTCGCCAGCGGGAAACTCTCATTGTATTTTGCGCAGGGGGAAATGAACACCAACCGCAGGCCGTCTGGCGACCAATCAGGTTGGCATGCCCCGTCGGGCATGTCTGTAATTTGTTTCAAACCTGTCCCATCCATATTGACTAGGAAAATTTGTGGAATGCCTCTACGATCAGAAGCGAAGGCGATCTGGTCAGGCCATGCCACGGGATGAGTCGCCCGAGGGGTGGCTGTTTCCAAAACCCGCGCTTCTTGTGTACGTGTTGGAAGGGGCTCTTCGGACCCACCAACGAGGTTGTCCGCCTGAGTTTCCCTGGGAGCTGGAGAGACGGTAAGTGTTTGTGCAGGAACCTGGGTCTCTTGACCAACAGTTATCGTCAGGGATGGAATGGCAGTATCCGGAAGGGAGGGTAAGAAAGGCAGTAATCCGGGTAAGCTCATAAATATAGCTGCGCCCCCGAGCAGAAAGAGAAACCCGAACAGCATTGTTGTCAAAAAATAGGTCCGTCTGCGTTGTTGGCGTCGCCTACGTGGCTTGCTGCCAGGGTCAATAACCGAGCTGACCGGTAGAGGCAGGAGCGCATTATCCACCGGTGTTGGGGGATACTCCAATTCTCCAACTTCTTCGGACTCGGATTCGTCCACTTCTTCTTCAAATGGGGGAGGATCTAACTTCAGATATAGAGGCGCCTTTCTACGCGATGTTGTCCGGGAGCTTATAAGCGCCTGCTGGAATTCCTCTGCACTTTGGTAACGGTCGTCCGGATGCACTTCCAGGGCTTTCTCTATTACAGAAGCCAGGCGCCGCGAAACTTTGGGGTTCCTCATCCGGATAGGGGTCAATCCGACCTGGTCCATTGCCCGAGCCAGGCCATCTTCCGGTAGAGAATCGGTGAGAGCAGAATAGAGCGTGGCGCCTAAAGAGTAGATATCGGTACGGTGGTCCGTGCGAGCGGTGCCGTACTGTTCGGGAGGCGAATAGCCAGGCGTCATGGCGCGCGCGCCGGTGGTCGTAAGCTGGCCTTCATTTTCAACCTTAGCCAGGCCAAAATCGACCAGGTAGATCTGCCCCTGTGGGTTGATCTTCACATTGCCGGGCTTGATATCACGGTGGAAAACGGGAGGCGTCCGGGTATGAAGATAAGTTAATGCTTCTGTGATCGCCACCCCAATCACGATCACCTCTTCATCCGGCAGAATCCCAATCCGATCCAACCTCTGGCGCAGGTCCTCCCCCTCGATATAATCCATCACAAGGTATTGCCCTTGCTCTTGAATTACAAAATGGTCGGTAACGCGCGGCATATTGGTATGCCGCAGGCTGGCTAGGATAACGGCTTCTAATCGGAATTGCCTGGCATAATCGTCAGTCGTGAACAGGTTCTCTTTAACGGCTACTTCCAAGTTTAAATTCTCGTCGATAGCCCGGTATATGGAGGCCATGCCTCCCTGCCCGAGGATATCAACGATCTTATAGCGGCCATTTAAGAGCGTGCCACGATCTAAGGTCATTAGTAGATATTACCCGTTACGCGCTAAATTACCCGCGCATACAATTTTCGGTCTTTGCATTCCACTTTTCCACAAGCGGGCACTTAAATATCAGCAACCGATCACTGCCTTCTGCCTTAATCAACAGTGGAACTTAAACCCTGTAATGGCAGGATTATAACCACTTTCTGGAATCCAAAACATTTTACCCGAAAAATGTGCCAGTAAAGATATCTGGATCCACCGCCAGGTATGTTTTTATGCTCCTCTCAGGTTCTCGTTTCGATTATTACGTATTTTGAAAATGGGAGATAAGTTCCTGTTGGGGAAAGTCTACAACGGTCGAAAAGAGAGTAGAAAGATGTAAAAAGCAACCATCTTCCCAGGGAGATATGTCCAGGGGCCTGGCACAATATTCGAGCTAGGCAAGGAAATGAAACGCTTTGGTGCAAAAGCATACGCAATCGAGCGGCCTGGGTTTCTGTAGTGGCTGCGTTAAAGACTGCGGATGCCGAGGGCAGACGCCGGATGTCCTGAGTCTCACCTCATTAAATATCCGGGTTGGGGATCATGAAATCCCGGATCAGGTTGGTGAGATCGTGGTAGGAGGCGATGAAGGAACGCAGGGTCCGCATGGTCGCGCCGTAGGTATCAAATTCATCAACCCTCAAACCATCTGGGTCATAAGCCTTTCTAAAATCGGGGATCTTATCGTATAGGGTATCAATGATCTTTTGATCCACAGGTTGTGCAAAGCGTTCCTTTACCTCGTAGCCTGAACCGTTATAGAACACCTGCCATTCATACGGCATCGTGATGGCCAAATCCCCTCCGACGAGCTCGCTCCAATGCAGGATATGGCGCATGGCGGCTCCAAGCAAACGGGTAGGCAAACCTCGCTCCTCGATAATCTGGTAGGCTCGCTTGAAGACAGCGATACCAGCCCAATGGTGATATCCGGGCTCGATGGCGATCTGATCACGCTTCGCCAGCACCTGCATCCAGTCATCTGTACGTCCGATCATGATGGTATTGACGGGACTCATACGAACGCTTTTGCCTTCCGCCTCACGACGCTTGAGCCCTCGCTGAACCGCTTCAGCAACCGCTATAGCTTGAGCGACAGTGAATGATACAGTGGCATTGATGTTCACGCCCCGGTAGGTGGCTTCTTCGATGGCCTGGATGCCCGCTCGCGTTACAGGTATCTTTACCTGCATATTAGGGTTTAAACCCTGGAAATAGACCGCCTGCTCCACGATCGCCTCAGCATTGCGGTAGAACTGAGGGTTGGTCTGTATTGAGAGACGGCCTTTCATCCCGTTCTCGCGCTCAAATACCGGCATGAGCATCTTCGCCCCATGGACAGCTAACTCTTCAACGACTTTCCAGGTAACTTCAACTTCTGACCAACGAGGGTTTTCCTCGATGATTTGGTACACCCGGTCTTTCCACAAATGCATCTCTTTCTTGAGTACGTAGTGAACGATGGTTGGGTTTGTGGTAGCTCCAACTGCCCCGTTCTCGAGCGCGTAGGTCAGTTCTTTCACAGAACAAGAATCGTTCCAGAAATCGGTTGGGGTTGTCGATGCCATCTGGTGTAGAGGGTTTCGGTAAGTAGTCATATGCTTCTCTCCTTTATTAGATTTGGAAAGGATTATTGTTATTTGGTTACGCAGAATATTTCAAAACCGAATCCATGTAGTTTGATTTTTCCCACGGAAGCCTAATTCCCGGGAAAAGCGCTTTGCCGCATCCAGTACAACACGCCCTAACTCGGTAACATGCTCTGGGTCATAACGTGTGGAAAGGCCGCTCAGGCTAATGGAGGCTACCACACGACCGGTATGATCGTAGACGGGAGAGCCAACTGCCGCGATTCCCAAATTGACGTCGTTCATGCTAACGACATAGCCCTGCTTACGAGTTTTCTCGACGTCCTCCTGGAGCTGGTCCAGCGTGTGGATCGTATGCCTTGTAAGCGCGGGTAAGCCGGTGCGAGCAGCATATTCAGCTAACTCTGCAGGACTCCAATCCGCCAACAAAGCTCGTGGAGCCCCCCCACAGTGAAGGGGCTGTTTCCCTCCTACCCGTAGAGAAAAGATATTTACTTCTCTCTGGCTTTCCACTCGCTCCACACATAGAGCCTCATCCCCCTCGCGGACGCATAAAAAACCGGATTCGTTGGTGAGCTCAACCATCTCCTTCAGGTAGGGCAAAGCTACCCGGCGCACCCCCATCTGGCTTTGGAAATAATAACCCAGCTCAAAGAGCTTAACGCCTAAAGCGTACTTCCTGGAGCCTGCAGAGCGCCTTACGAAACCTCGCTCCTCCAGCGTGGACAGAAGCCGGTAGGCGGTAGCTTTGTTCAGGTTTAGCAGCTCAGCAAGACGCGATAGTCCAATTTCTGGGCCATGTTCAAGAAACACCTCTAACAGGTCCAATGCCCTCTGGACGGATTGTACGCCCCCTATGCCCTCCTTATTATTTCCCGATCTACTTTCTTGCCTCGTCTTTTGTTCCATATGTTTCATAATATGAACCGGTGGTTTGTATTATGAATATTTTAGCTGAATTTCCTCCTCGTGTCAACTTTGTGAAATTTGGAAGGGATAAGAAAATCCGCAGGGCCTTTATACCCTGCGGAACAAATTTCAAACTCTAACGCCTACACAACACGTTTTACACATCCAGATTGCGAACATCCCTGGCGTGGGTGGTGATGAAACGCCGGCGGGGCGGCACAGCTGAGCCCATCAGCATATCGAAGGTGCGGTCCGCCTCCGCCGCGTCCTCGATCGATACCAGCAGCAAGGTACGGTTGGCGGGATCCATGGTCGTCTCCCAGAGCTGTTGAGGGTTCATCTCGCCCAAGCCTTTATATCGGGAAATGGAGGCTTTATCTGCTGAGTTGCCCATCTCCTTGAGAATCCTGTCTTTTTCAGCCTCGGTATAGGCATATTGCATCTGCTTTTTGTTCTCTATTTTATACAGAGGTGGTTGTGCGATGAACAGGTGGCCTTCTTCGATGAGCGGCTGCATATAGCGGAAGAAAAATGTCAGGAGCAAAGTACGGATATGGCTGCCATCTACATCCGCATCGGTCATGATGATGATGCGACCATAGCGCAAGCCGGATAGGTCGAAGCTATCCCCGATACCGGTACCCAGAGCTGAGATCAAGGCTTTAACTTCATTGCTGGCCAGGATTTTATCCAGACGAGCCCTCTCTGTATTGAGGATCTTGCCGCGCAAGGGTAGGATAGCTTGAAAGTGCCGGTCACGGCCTTGTTTTGCGCTCCCACCGGCGCTGTCCCCCTCAACGATATACAGCTCGGTCTTCTCCGGGTCACGCTCTGAGCAGTCAGCCAGCTTACCAGGCAGCGTCAGGCTTTCCAGGGCTGACTTACGGATAACCAGGTCACGCGCCTTGCGAGCTGCGTCACGCGCCCGGGCAGAGGTCAGGCATTTCTGGACGATCGAACGACCGGCAGAGGGGTTTTCTTCAAGGAAAGTGCTGAAGGCCTCTCCAACTACCTGGGCCGTCATGGTTTGCACTTCCGCGTTCATCAGCTTCACCTTGGTCTGGCTTTCAAACTGGGGGTCTGGATGTTTGATGCTGATGATGCCAGTTAGGCCTTCGCGGGTATCCTCGCCGCTGAAGTTGGCTTCCGCCTCTTTTAGCAATCCGGTCCGGCGGGCGTAATCATTGATGATGCGAGTAATGGCGGCTCGCAACCCGGTGAGATGCGTCCCTCCATCTACAGTATTGATGGTATTGGCAAAAGAATACACTGATTCTGCATAAGCATCTGTATACTGGATGGCTGCATCGATCGTGATGCCATCCATCTCCCTCTCCACGTGCATGACAGGATGTAGCACGTTCCGGTTCCGGTTTAAGTAGCGGACGAAGGAGGTAATCCCACCCTCGAAATAGAAGGTCATCTCACGTTGGACGCGTTCATCCGCAAAATGGATCGTCACCCCCCTGGTAACAAAAGCCATCTCACGGAAACGTTGTACCAGCGTGTCGAAGCGGTAATCCAATTCCCCTTTGAATATCTCGCTATCGTAGCGGAAAGTGGTATGGGTTCCCGTTATTGATGGATCGACCTTACCCACCTCCTGGACGGGGGTAACCGGATAGCCACGCTCATAACGTTGGTAATATACCTTCCCTTCGCGCCTTACGTTGACCTCACACCACTCGGATAAGGCATTAACTGCCGAGACGCCTACACCATGCAAGCCACCCGAGACTTTATAGCTGCCTCCGCCGAACTTGCCCCCCGCATGCAGGACGGTCATGACCACCTCCAGGGCGGATTTTTTCATTTGGGGGTGCAAGTCTACAGGGATTCCCCGCCCGTTATCAATAACGGATACGCTCCGGTCAGGATGAATGCGTATCTCGATCCGGTCACAGGAACCCGCCAGGGCTTCATCGATTGAGTTATCGACGACTTCGTAAACCAGGTGGTGTAATGCTCTAACGTCCGTGCCACCCACGTACATACCGGGGCGCCTGCGAACGGCTTCCAGGCCTTCCAGTACCTGGATATCTTTAGCGTCATAAGAAGAAGGGCTGATAACTCGCGCCACGAATAAACCTCCAAACTAAATCTTGATTTCTATCCTCAAGTCGAGCGGAGCTACGGTTCTTATCAATCAAGTCTTTCAGGAAAATAAAAACCGGCTTCTAGAGTTTTAGGATAGGCTCTTGGGTTGAACCGTTGAAAGCTGGTTCCAATGGGCATATACCCGTTGAACCCAGCGATCAGCGTTCCGATAATAAACAAAGGTAGCAGAAAGTAAACCGGTGGTTACAAACGCATGGCCAAAAATTCCGACCAGGGTGAACCAGGAGTGCTCAGCAGGGATCCTCCATAAAATATCCATTCCCTGGCTTAGGGTGAGCACTGCCAGAAACAACATCCCAGTTGAGGGAAGCGTCATGCGCGTCAGTGTCAGGCTCTTCTTCACGGAGACAAGCATTGTGCTCCCATAAGCGAAAATACCATGCGCCGAAAGCAGCAACGGAAAAATCAGCCACATCATGCCTGCTAAAAAGAGCAAGAGAGATATACGACTCAGCGCCGGGCTGGTTATTACGAGTGCAGAGATAATACAGCTAGCCGGTATGCTCACCGCAATTACCAGGACAACCCATAAAAGCGCCAGGAGTATGACCTGAACAGACACCCGCGGCCACTTCTTGAGCACTGAAACCCAATTTACCTGGTTGGATAAGGCAGCCTCGGCAACGCCTAAATAATAAAGGCTTCCAATCACCAACCCAATTACTGTAAGGATCAGGCTGATTCCGGCCACATCCAGGATGGATGGCAGATACAGGGTATAGGGCTCGCCTCCACCGGGGATTACTGTAGGAAGGCGGGATGCCATCAGGCTGGTTATCCCTACCGGGTAGGATCTCAGCAGGGCAAACAAGTTCATATTCTCGCCGAAATAATTCCACAGCTCCTGGTTAGACTGGATAAATTCTGCTGATCCTGCCGTGCCAGAGCCAGAAAACGCAGCCATCTGGCGCCAATATTCATTAATTACCCGCCCGATATTTAAATGTGGCCCCAGCCAGAGCAGAAGGTCGAGGGCAACTGGGAAAAGGATCAGACTAACACTACGAGTGATAGCATCAAAACCAGCCAGTAAGGAGGCCACCAGGCTAGGTGGGGGTGGTAATTCGGTAAGCTTGTTTGCTTTCATGATATCAAGTAATTTTACCATATGGAGAAATATGCACAAAAATATAACAGTTGCATGAGCTAGAAGCAGTCCAGTTGATTAGTTATGTGAAATACTTTGCAATTAGGGATCTTTATGCTAAACTTTCATTGTCATGGAATCCTTTAAAGAAAGGAATCATCAACAGAGATTCCAAACCAATCAAACAGAAAACTCAGGTATAATGTACCCGAAAATCGGACGTAATTTATTACGACGAGTATTATTGACAATTTCAGCCGAACCAACTATCATACCTGCCCAATAGCTGCGGATGCAACTATTGGAGGTTTAGTAATCTTTATCTCTCCTTGTACCAGAAACATTAAAATATAAAAATCAGTATTGCCTTCACACCTAAGTTCAACCGGAGCGCGATTTCCAGAGTTGATGACACCTAAAGCGATGAGCATGGATACAGGGGCAGCTTGCATACACTAAGTTGCTACTTCATTGGTAAGATGAAGGGAGGTGATGATTCGGCATTCAAAGACAATTCAAGCTAGTTAGACAAAACATAATGGATGCGCCTGCTTTTCATACCGGCAGGCAATTACCAACCCACACTTGTTCTATTAGGAGATAGAGAAGATGAAATTGCGTACAATCCTTTCCGTAATCCTCATGCTGGCAGTACTGCTGTCTGCCTGCGCGCAACAACCCGCTGCAACTCCTGCGCCCGAGGAACCAGCCGCGCCCGCACAACCGGAGCCAGAAGAACCTGCTGCCCCTCCAGCATCTACTGAGGGCGCTCTTCGAGTCGCCATCCTGGCGCCGTTAAGTGGGCCTGTGCCAACCTTTGGCGTTTCTACTCGCGATGGCGCCATCCTGGCTATCGAAGAATGGAATGCCAGGGGTGGTGTACTCGGTCGACAGATTGAATACATCGTGGAAGACAGCCAGTGCACCCCTGGGCCTGCCGTCAACGCTGCGAATAAAGTAATCGAGCAGGATGGCGTTCACTATATCATCGGTGAAGTATGCTCCAGCGCCTCCATTCCTATCTCGGAAATCACTGAAGAGAGAGGCATCCTCCAGATCAGCCCCACTTCCACCAACGTTGATGTAACTCTTAAAGCCGATGGCAGCACCAAGGAATATGTCTTCCGGGCCTGCTTCATCGACCCGTTCCAGGGCCTGGTAATGGCTCAGTTTGCTCTCGATCAGGGACACCAAACAGCCTTCGTCCTTTTCGACCAGGGCAACGACTATGTGCTCGGCCTGGCTGAAAATTTCATTGAGAACTTCGAGGCTGGCGGCGGTACCATCGTTGGCAGGGAATCTTACACCGGCCAGGATACGGATTTCTC
This sequence comes from uncultured Anaerolineaceae bacterium, assembly GCA_964486825.1. Lineage (GTDB taxonomy): Bacteria > Chloroflexota > Anaerolineae > Anaerolineales > UBA4823 > CAZAQS01. The sequence goes on from CAZAQS010000004.1 coordinate 48,112, forward strand.
CGCTAGCCTGACCAAAGTAGCTGACTCCAACGCCGATGTGCTGTACGTTCCCGATTACTACAACATCCTGAACCTGGTCGGTGCTCAGGCCAAGGAAAGGGGCATCACGGCCGTCCTGATGGGTGGTGACGGATGGGACTCCGCCGACCTGGATCGAGCCGCGGTAGATGGTGGCTACTACTCCAACCACTACTCGCCCTTCGACACCCGCCCGATCGTCCAGGACTGGGTGGTCAACTACGAGGCTCGTTTCGGAGCGGTTCCTGACGCTCTGGCCACCCTGGCTTACGATGCCGCTAACCTGCTGCTTGCATCGATCGAAAGCGCCGGTGTGGATGATCCATCTGTGGTGAAGGACGCCATGGCAGCCATTGAGTACGAAGCTGTCTCAGGTACAATCACCTTCGATGAATTCCACAACCCCATCAAGGCTGCAGCCGTGCTGCAAGTGCAAGATGGTGAAATACTCTTTGTAGAGAGCGTTGCTCCATAACCATATTCGTTACTACTTGGGGGCGGTCAATAGACCGCCCCCTATCTTAAGAATTAGGTGATCCATGACCTCTTTGACTGCCCAACCTCCAGCGAGATCTCTTTTAGATGTGGTGGTTCAGAAACGATTAATCGGAAAAGCCTTCTTCATCGCCATCGGTCTATTCGCTGCATACCGAATCGCCATCGCAATCCAGGCTAATCCGACGCTATTTTTACAGCAGGTTATCAACGGCTTGCAGTTGGGCTTTGTTTACGCCTTAATCGCTCTGGGTTATACAATGGTGTACGGCATTGTAAGGCTGATCAACTTTGCTCACGGGGATGTCTTCATGGTAGGCGCCTTTGTCAGCTACTTCGCCATCAGCCGTGTGCGACTGCACCTGTGGCTGGGGGCGCTGGCGCCAAACTTGCCTGAAGGGTTGATCATCGGTGTAGGCTCAATTACTGTTGTGCTTCTCTCCATGGTTGTCTGCGCCTGGCTGGCGTTCACGATTGAGCGTATTGCTTATAAACCGCTGCGCAATGCGCCCCGTATCGCTGCCTTGATCACCGCTATCGGTGTTTCATTCTTTCTGGAATACTTCGGCGCGCTCCAATTCGTATTCACACCAAACTTTATCACTTACCAAAGGCCATTTGGGGTGGAGACATGGTCCCTGGGGCCAGATGGGTTGGCTGTTCTCCAACCAGGTGTTGCTCCTCCAGCCGGCAGCGTCATTTTCTCAAATATCGCAGTGATTATCATCCTGGCTTCGATTTTACTGCTTCTGGGGCTGAACTATATCGTTCGGAGGACAAAGATAGGTAAAGCGATGCGGGCAGCTGCTTACGACAAGCCCACCGCCCGCTTGATGGGCATCAACGTCAACGGTATTATCTCGATTACTTTTGCCATCGGCGCTTCGCTGGCAGGCGCAGGCGGCATGTTATATGCGATCGCGTATCCCAGTATCGTTTTCTGGATGGGACTCCTTCCTGGCTTGAAAGCTTTCGTGGCGGCTGTCTTAGGGGGTATCGGCAGCATCCCGGGCGCTTTAGTAGGTTCGCTGATCATGGGGCAAGCCGAAGTGCTCAGCGCAGGCTATATATCGACTCCAATGCGAGATGCGATTGCCTTTACTATCCTTATTATCGTGCTCCTGGTAAAGCCGACCGGTTTGTTTGGCGAACCCTCGACCGAAAAGGCGTAGAGCTATGTTCAAACAATTCTCCCGAAGTTCAATTCTATTTTTCGGTGGAGCGCTGCTGGTCTTCCTGGTCGTCCAGGTTTTGATCAGCACCGGCGTCCTGAATGTATTCTGGCTTACTCTGATCCGTATTGGCGCAGTCATGGCCATCGTTAGCCTTGGATTAAACCTGATCTACGGTTTCAACGGGCAATTCTCGCTGGGCCAATGGGGTTTTTATGCCCTAGGCGCTTACGCCGCCGCGGACATCACGTATTGGTGGCATAACGAAAAAAGCGCCTCTGCGCTGGTGGTGGTACTGCTTGCTACACTCTTTGTCGGTGCAGCGATCCTCATTCTCAGACGCCTGTTTTCCCGTGTACGCGGCCTGGATGCTATGTCTGCCTTTGCCCTATACCTGGTCGTGGTCATTATGCTGGTTTATGTGGCAGTCCTGCTCAGCAAACCCTTAGCGCCGGTCGTTTCAAATCTGCTTCTCACTCTTCCCCCGGCAGCCAGCATGCAAGTGGTTTTCGTGCTAGCCGTTCTGCTGGCTGGACTGGTAGCAGCCGAAATCAGCTTCATCCTCGGTCTGCCCGTACTTACCCTTGGCTCGGATTATTTCGGTATCGCTACCTTGGGATTCACCATTATTGTCAAAGTGCTCTTGGATAACTCCGATACGATGTTCGGCTTTGCTGAGATGAAAGGCGCCAGGGGAATGATCGGTATCCCAAAACTATCCAGCTGGTTCTGGATATTCTTTTTCTTGTTCCTGGCGGTCGTCATCACCCGTAATCTATTGCATTCCAGCTATGGAAGGGCCATAGTTTCCGTCCGGGAGGATGAAGTCGCCGCCAAGGCCATGGGCATTGACGTTGCCCATTATAAAACCTTGACTTTTGTGCTCGGCAGCTACTTCGCCGGCGTTGCTGGCGCACTATATGCTCATATCAACGGTTTCCTGCATCCGAACGAATTTAACTTCATTAAATCCTTTGACCCGATGATCATCGTCGTCTTCGGTGGGCTGGGAAGCGTTACAGGCACGATAGGCGCATCTTTTGCCTGGGCGCTGATCCTGGAAGGCTTCTTGCGTTTGTTCTTACCCCAAGGCTTCGAGACCTGGCGTTTCGTGGTCTACCCCCTGCTGCTGTTGTTGGTAATGCTGCTGAAACCGAAAGGATTATTCGGTGATTATGAGATACCCTTCCTGCGACAGATGCTACCCCCACTGGCGCCTACCGCTGCTGCACGCCAGGAAGAGGGCGAACGTCCTGTCCTGACCACCTCTGCCGGCGCGGTTTCCTTCCCAGGTGGAAATCCGAATGAAATCCCACCAGCACAGGAGATTCGAGAATGAGTGAAAAAACACATCCCCCTGTCGCCCCTGTGATTGAGACCAGCAATGGTAAACCTATCCTGGAGGTAAAGAAACTCTGCAAAAACTTTGGTGGGTTGCGAGCCTGCAATGACTTCGATATTACTTTGTTTGAAAACGATCTGAGCGGTTTGATCGGTCCAAACGGAGCAGGAAAAACTACCGTATTCAATATGATCACAGGAATTTATGAAGCAAGCACCGGTGAAATTTATTTCAACGGCGACAATATTGCCGGGATGGAGCCCCATGAAATCAACAAGATGGGCATCGCTCGCACCTTTCAGAACATCCGCCTGTTCCCCAACCTGACCGTCCTGGATAATGTGCGCATCGCCTACCACACTCACGCTGGCTACGGCCTGACCGATTCCTTGTTCCGTAATAAATCGTTTAGCGGTAAAGAAAAAGAGCTGACCCAGCGAACGCAAGAATTCCTTCGGGTCTTCAACCTGCACCATAGGCAGGGAGAAATTGCTAGAAACTTGCCTTACGGCGAGCAACGCCGCCTGGAGATCGCACGCGCCCTGGCAGCCGAACCAAAACTGCTGCTCTTGGATGAGCCAGCTGCCGGCATGAACCCTGCAGAAGTCGTGGCTCTGATGGACCTGATCCATTTCATTCGTGAACGCTTCAAACTTACGATCTTATTGATCGAGCATCAAATGCGAGTCGTGATGGGCATCTGTGAATACATCACCGTGATGGATTTTGGAGAAGTCATCGCCAGGGGTACGCCTGACGAGATCCAATCGAACGAGCGTGTTATCGAGGCCTACCTGGGGCCAGGAGCTGCGGCATTATCAGAAAAATTCCGGCGAGATAAAAATATATGACAAACCAACATATGCTTGAAGTGCAAGATCTGCACGTCTTCTATGGCGCCATTCATGCCCTGAAGGGCATTAGCTTTCAACTGGGTAAAGGCCAAATCGTCGCTTTGATCGGTGCGAATGGAGCCGGCAAATCTACAACCTTGTCCACCATCTCGGGCTTGCTCCGGCCTCGAGAAGGAAAAGTAATCTTCCAGAGCGAGGATATCACCCTCGCCGAAACCGAACAGACTGTTAAAAGAGGGATGGTCCAGGTACCAGAAGGACGGAAGATCTTTGCCACGCTTACCGTGCTGGAAAATCTCGAGATGGGCGCTTACACGGTTAAGGATAAGGTGGAGATACAAAAAAGTCTTGAGCAGGCCTTTTCCCTCTTTCCACGCCTGGCTGAGCGGCGCAACCAATTGGGTGGGACTCTCTCTGGCGGAGAGCAACAGATGCTGGCAATCGCGCGCGGGTTAATGTCACGCCCCTCCCTGCTATTGCTAGATGAACCTTCTATGGGCCTTTCACCAATCCTTGTTGAACAAATCTTCGAAATCATCCGGGATATCAACCAACAGGGCACCAGCATCCTGTTGGTAGAACAGAACGCTCAGATGGCTCTGTCGATTTCAGACCGGGGTTATGTACTCGAAACGGGCAAGATCGTTTTGGAAGGAAAAGCCCATGAACTCCTCCAGGATCCAATGGTTGTGGAAGCCTATTTGGGAGGCCACTAAACATCCATGAGCAATCAAAGACAGGATAAATCATGAACAATATCAGTCGAATACTCTTTTTCTTCGTGTTACCTCTCATCGCAGTCTTGTCTTATCCGCCGCAGATCTTTCTGTCTAATCCCAACGGGCTCGCTTTATTACTCTTTGTGGCAGCCGTCTTCTTCCTGTTGGCGGTGATGCTCTACCGGGGTAGCTCGCGAGCCTTAACCCTTTCAATTTTTATCCAGGGATTAAATGTGATCATCCGCATCATGATGTTCTTTCCCCATTCAGTGCCTTCCCCTGGCAATTTTGATTTTACCTATATGGTCTTCAGTGTTATTGGGCTCGCCCTTTCTTCATATTTGTTGCTGCGGCTAGACCGGTCAGACATACGATCGAGATTGGTTACTTGAGTTCCTCAAGCATAAAATAAAATCAAGCCAGAGCCCCACGAAGACAATGAAGTGGGGCTTTTTCTTTGTACTGCTTGCTTTGAAGGGTAGCGGTAGGGTAAAATCACTGCATGGGGTTCCTTCTTAGAAATGAATAATTTATCGAGTTATCTTTAACCAGGCCTATGCCAATCGCAGAGATCGTTTCAATCGGAACAGAGATTTTGCTCGGTGATATCGTTGATACCAATGCCCAACATATCGCCAAAGCTTTAAAGGACGCGGGGATTGATCTTTATCGCAAAACCACAATCGGTGATAATGCCTTTCGAATTGCCCAGGCATTGAAAGAATCTTTAGAGAGGTGCGATATCGTTATCACCAGTGGAGGCCTGGGCCCGACGGTGGATGACCTGACGCGGGAAGGGGTGGCGTTGGCAGTTGGTGTTCCAACCGAATACCACCCCGAGCTTTGGGAGCAGATCCAGGAACGATTCAAGCGTTTTGGACGCCAGCCAACAGACAATAACAAACGCCAGGCTTATATACCTGAGGGCGCCTTGCCTGTTGAGAACCCTGTCGGAACTGCCCCAGCTTTCATCGTCACAACACCCGCAGACAAGACCATTATCTCGCTTCCGGGAGTGCCCCGTGAAATGGAATATCTCCTGGAAAAGGTGGTGCTGCCCTATCTGGCTGAACACTACCAGCTCCATGGAGTGATTAAATCATTAACGCTGCATACAGCCGGAGTGGGCGAGTCACAAATCGATGAACTGATCGCTGACCTGGAAAAGATGTCTAACCCAACCGTGGGACTCTCTGCCCACGCCGGGCAGGTGGATGTTCGTATCACTGCCAAGGCTCGCACAGTGGCAGAAGCAGACGAGATGCTAAAATCGGTCGAGGACTCGCTTCGCCAACGGCTAGGAGAATGGATTTATGGGGTAGACCAGCAAACCCTGCAAGAAGTCGCATTAAACAGGGTGGCCTCACTAGGCTGGAGCTTAGGCGTTGTTGAAGCCGGCTTGAACGGACGGTTGACGCAAAAGCTGGCCTCCGCCGATGGACCTTTCATCGGTGGAGAAGTTCTCACGCAAGTACCGGAAGCGAGCCTCCTGACATCCCTCACCAGGGATTTCCGTAAATCGCGGGGTGCGGATATCGCCCTGGGGGTGAGCCTGTATCCTGCAGGAGAAAAACAGGATATCCAATTATTCTTGATCACACCGGTAGGGGAGAAAGCCATCTCAAGATCCTACGGTGGCCCACCGCAGATGGCTCCTTCCTGGGCTGTAAACCTGGGCCTCGATTGGATCCGGAAGTTAGAAAATAAGGATGAGAATGAAAAAAGAGATTGACCTCCTTTTAACAAACGCAATCGTTCTCACCATGAATGAGAACCTC
>CAZAQS010000005.1:0-17952 GCA_964486825.1 uncultured Anaerolineaceae bacterium
TTCGACGCCTTGCTGGATGGTTTTTTCGGGCACAAATCCAAGGGTGTTTTGAATCTTGCTGAAGCTAACCCAGTAATTGCGTGGGTCTAGCTCGGCATTCTTTTCTACGATCTCAGCATCCGGCACGAGCTTGTGGATGATCTCACCGATCTGCCGGATGGTGTAGTTCTGTTCATTCGAACCGACGTTAAACACCTGGTTGCGTACGAGCGGAAGGGGAGCCTCCAGGACTTGCAGGAGGGCTGTGGCGGCATCATCCACATGCAGGAAAGGCCGCCACTGTTCGCCGCCAAAAATTGTTATCTGCCCATCTACCACAGCCTTGGCGGTAAGCAAATTCACGACCAGGTCAAAGCGAGTCCGCCCAGACAAGCCGTATATCGTACCAAGACGCAGGATCACCGGAGCAAAACGGTCGTCCGCCATGCTTTGAAGCACTTTCTCTGAGGCGATCTTACTGCGAGCGTACAAGGAGACCGGGTTGAGCTGGGATTTTTCGTCCAGCTTTACATCACTGGCGCCGTACACGGAACAGGTACTGGCAAAGATAAAGCGGCTGACGCCACTCCCCTTGCAAACCTCAGCAGTCATACGTGTGGCCATGAGGTTGATATCGGTGGTCAGATTTTCATCCAGGGCACAAGCGGGATCTCCAACGATCCCACCGAGATGGATGACTGCGTCTACACCCTGGGTGGCTTCCACGACTTTATCGATCTGGCGGAAATCTTCCTGCAGGATCTTCAAGCGCGGGTGGTTGATCACCTCCTTGATGGGATCCGTGCCATACAGAAGGAGATCCAGCAAGGTCACCCGGTAACCTTTGTCCAGCAGCTTGGGAAGGAGGGCAGAGCCGATATAACCTGCACCGCCAATGACCAGCACCGAGCGAATTTTGCCCTGCTCGGTATGTTTGTGCAGGCTGCGCTCAGCGGCGATCACATTATTCCAAATCAAGGCCCAAGCGCGGGCTGTCACCAGGAAGACAATCGTCAACCCCCATGCCATAGGGAAAGCCCGCCGGGGTAGATACAGGTTTAAGAAGCCTTCTGAGAAATAGACCAGCGAGCCAAAGATGAGATAGGCCACGCTGACGGCCTGTATGACGACCAAGATCTTATAGCGACCGCGGTAAAAGCGCCCGTATGTGTAGAAACCGTTTAAAGAAAATACGACCAGGCAGATTAGAGTCAATAACCAGGCGCTGCTGATATAGCCATCGAAGTAGTACCAGAAAGTGCCGCGGAAATCGATGATCGTGGGGGCTTCATAAGCCACGTAATAGAAGAAGCCGGCTGCCAGGGCAGTGATGATGGCAAGGTTAACCAAGACCATATCAGCCACCAGCCTGACGATCCCCTCATAAGAGATGCGGTGCTTCAAATGATTAACAATAGCGGCAAATTTCGCTTGCATGATCCTCGGAGCCTCACAGGAACCGGCAGGCTTCAGCCCAGTGCATCCTGCACGGAGGCAGCATGAGCGTGGATATTCCGGATGGCAGCTGCGATCTTGATCGTCACTTCAGGGGTCATATTCGACCACATCGGCAGGCTCAAGCTGTGGGAAGCCAGCCAATTGGTAACTGGTAAGGCCTGACCGTTGAAATACTCCTTATAAGCGGTCTGGCGGTGGACCGGTGGATCGTAATATTTACGGCTGTCGATCTTTTCGTGGGTTAGAGCTTCGGCCAGAGCATCCCGTCCCAAGCCAAAGCTTTCAGGATCAATGGTGATCGAATATTCACGGTAAGAGTTGCGGTCTCCGGGACGGACTTCCTGAAAACCGATCCCGGGAGTCGCCTGGAGCTGCTCTCGAAACAAAGAAGCAGTCTGGTTGCGCGAGGCGGCAGCCTGCTCCAGGTATTTCAGGCTATACAGACCCATCAAGGCGCTCAACTCCGGCAAACGAGCGTTCAGACCGGGGAAGACGCTGTCGTAGCTGCCATCATTGCCGTATTCTCGGCCGATTCGCACCATGCGCGCCAGCTCATCATTGTTGGTAGCAACGATGCCCCCTTCCCCAGAGATCAGCAGCTTGGTTGGGCTCATGCTAAAGACCTGAGCGTCTCCCTGCCCGCCGACGGGTTTCCCCTGGTACAATGCGCCAAAACCATGGGCGGCATCGAAGATCAGCTTCAGGTTGTGGCGCTCAGCGATTAGTTGAAGATCATCGATGCAAGCCGGGTTACCAAAGTTATGGACTGCTAGAATGGCAGAGGTTTGAGGGGTAATAGCTGCCTCAACCAGGGAGGCGTCCAGGGTGGTTGTTTGCTGGTCTACATCGACAAACACCGGCTTCAACCCACACCAGACCAAGGCGCTAACGGTTGCCATAAAGGTAAAACTTGGGACAATCACCTCACCGGTCAGGTTCAAGCCGCGATAAGCCAACATCAAACCGGTGGTGCAGCTCGAGACAGCTACGGCATGGCGTACTCCCAGGTATTCCTGGATGGCGATTTCAAAATTTTCCAGGAACCTGCCCCGGGTTACCATGCCCGTCGATAAAATCTCTTGAACGCCTGCCTGGATTTCTGAAAACTCCGGTAATACAGGCCGGACGATGTTTAATTTCTCTTCAAAAGCTGGTCTACCCCCCAGGATTGCAGGTTTACCGGTCATAACCACCTTTCCAAAACATGGATTAGGAACAGCATAAGCATAGTGGCAGTGGGTGTCGCTATCGCAGGCTATTATAAACTCTAAACATAGTTTTACGAGGGATGATTATCAGCCAGAGCGCCGGGTGATAGAGGTATGTTGCAACAGGATCATCATAACCAGTGAGCGGCATCAGGTATACTTGAAAGTTAGAGGGAAAGCTCTGGAAACGGGGAAATTTTCAGACAGAACGGAGGGAGGCAAGAATGTCCCGAAAAGGAGAGCTTACGGCAGGACAATCTCTAAAGGGAGTACCGCCAGGGCCGAAGGGCAGCCCATTATTGGGCAGCATGAAGGATATCCAAAAGGACGTCCTGGGATTCTTCACGAGGCTTCCTTTGGAGTACGGAGAATTCGTCAAGTTTCGCTTCATCTTCTGGACGGCTTATTTTACAAGCAGCCCTGCTTTGATCAAGCATGTGCTCCAGGAAAACCATCGCAACTATAACAAGCAAAATATGGATTACCAAAATCTCAAGCCGCTGGTTGGAGAAGGCTTGCTCACCAGCGATGGAGATTTCTGGCTTCGCCAGCGCCGCCTGATTCAACCAGCTTTCCACAAAAAGCGTCTTCAGGCCTTTGGGGATCTGATGACAGAGACCACCCTCGAGATGTTGGAGCGCTGGGAGCAACGTGACCACCCAGAACAAGCGGTGGATTTGACCGGTGAAATGATGCGCTTAACCTTGAGCATCGTCGGAAAAGCGCTCTTCAGCCAGGATTTGAGCCGGGAGGCCGCAATCGTTGGGGAGGCGTTCAGTGTGGCGAATGAGGAGATCTCGCTCCGCTTCAGAAGCCTGCTCAACCCGCCTCTCTGGGTGCCTACCCCGCGCAACCGGCGTTTTACTGCGGCTTCGAAGTCTTTGAATGAAGTGGTCGATGAAATCATCAAAACTCGCCGGGCCGAGCTGGGAAAAAGAGATGAAAAAGTGGATCAGGATCTGCTTTCGATGTTGTTGAAGGCAAGGGATGAAAACAGCGGCGAAGGCATGACAGACTCACAATTGAGGGACGAGGTGATGACCCTGCTGCTGGCCGGGCACGAAACCACGGCAAACACGTTATCCTGGACCTGGTACCTGCTTTCGCAAAACCAAGGTGCAGAACAACGCCTGCAGGAAGAGCTTAAAAGGGTTTTGAATGGTCGCACCCCTACCATGGATGATCTCGCAGAGCTCGAGTACACGCGCTGGGTGATCCAGGAATCCCTGCGCCTCTACCCACCTGCCTGGATGATCAGCCGGAAAGCGATCAACGATGATGAATTCAACGGGTATTTGATCCCGGCAGATGCGATTGTCGAAATAAGCCCTTATGTCACTCACCGCCATCCGAAGTATTGGGAGGATCCAAACTTATTCATCCCGGAGCGGTTCCGCCGTGAGGTATCCGAAAAACGAGTACCCTACACCTATTTCCCTTTTGGGGGAGGGCCACGTTTATGTATCGGCCGCGACTTTGCGATGACCGAAGCCCAGTTGGTGCTGGCAACTATTGCCTCGCGCTACTGCCTGGAAATGGCGCCCGGGCACCCGGTAGAGCCGGAGCCTTTAATCACGCTCCGTCCCAGGTACGGGCTTTCTATGTACATTCAGCCACTTTAGTTTATAAAATTTATGAGAAACGAACCATGCCCATGAGGAGCAAGAAACCGAAGCCGAGGGGTGCGATCGTGTAGGCCATAATATGCAGGATCGTTCCGGGGATAATGCCCCAGCGCTCCTGCATTGGTTTGAGCTCTTTGTAAAAGAGGGGCAGCCTGAAATGGGCAAGTTCATCCGTATAAGATGAGATGCTCACAAACCCCAAGACAAGAAAACCGAGGCCGAAGATATTCATTATGTCCATATATGTCTCCAAGGGCTTTGTCAAGCATTCAGACAAAGCTTTATGGTCCATCCCAGTTTGCTAACGAGTTATTGAGTTATAGGGAGGAACATCCGAGGTCGTCTTAGTGGATTGTAGGTTAAGTATAATCGAACATAATTAATCAAGAAAGTGCAACCTTCCCCCCAAATTGCGGATGGATGTCATTTAATCTTGGCAACCAGTCTGTGCAATTTTGGAAGTCATTATGTAGAGCATACACCCTTGATATGATAAACGCTTGATAGTGTATAATTTATGAGTGTAAATATATCGTAGATGATCTTACCGAAGGTAATGACAAGCATTGATAGTAACTTTAACAATACTGTTTCAGTGGGGGATTTGTGAACAAGGACAGCATGCAGCAACGGGGAAAAAGAGAGCGCGCAAGTTATGGATGATTTAATTGGTCAAACTTTAAACCGCTACAAGATACTCGACAAAGTAGGTGAAGGCGGGATTGGAGCGGTCTACCGCGCTTACGATAACATCCTACAAAGGGACGTTGCCATTAAGGTAATGCGCCCGGAATATGCCCGTCAACCAAATTTTAGAGAGCGCTTCCTGGAAGAAGCCCGCGCGGTTGCAAGGTTGGACCACCCAAGCATTGTAAAAGTCCACGATTTCGGCCAGACCGATGAATTGCTGTATATCGTGATGGAGTATATCCCAGGGAATAACCTGCGAGAGATCCTGAATAATTTGCGTGCTCAAAACCAGTGGGTCGTCTTGACGGAGGCCATCCAGATCGTACAGCAAACCGCCCAGGCAATCGAATACGCTCATAACCAGGGCTTGCTGCACCGGGATATCAAGCCGGAAAACCTGATGCTTAAGCAAGAGCCAGGCAACGGTCTTCCTTACCGGGTCGTCCTGACAGACCTCGGCCTGGCAAAAGTCCTGGCAGAGAGTGGGGCAGCTGGTGAAGGAGAGGTTATTGGCACGCCTGGATATATCTCTCCAGAGCACGCCCTCGGCCAGGAAACAGACGCGAGAAGCGATATTTACTCACTGGGAGTCTTACTTTACGAGCTTTCGGTCGGCAGGTCTCCCTTCCCGGCCCGCACTATATCTGAGGCAGTCCGCTACCACACCGAAGAGCCATTGACGAAACCGCGCTCACTCAGGCCGGACCTGCCGATTGCATTAGAACGGGTCATCCTGAGAGCATTAGAACGAGACCCTGCCCGCAGGTTTACAGCCGCCAGCGAGCTCAACCAGGCTCTAGAGGAGATCAAACCGTCTGTGCATGAGGCGGCATACACTCCAACTTCAGATGAGGACACAGTAAGCCTGGTTACCCAATACGAGCACACCCAGGCCTCCACCCTGCCTCCGGATGGAGGCTCACGCAACCTTGAAGACCTGCGACGTTACCATATCGAGATCCTGGCTCCGGATAGCAGCATCACAACTGTCCAGCTCAAACCCTCCGGAATGACCATCGGGCGGGAGGAAGATAACGACATCGTCCTGGATAGCCCCAAGGTCTCGAGGAGGCACGCCCGTATCCAGCATGATGGAGTGAAGTTTTGGGTGAGCGACCTCAACAGCCGGAACGGGACCTTCCTTGGCGAGACACGCCTGATCCCAGGCGAGCCGGAGACCTGGACGCCGGATAAGGCCATGAAGATCGGCGATTTCTGGTTGAGGTTGCGGGATACTGAGACTCGGCGGGTGACACCTGGGGTAACCAGGCCGGCCGCTGCTCAAACCACCCAAGTTGAAGCCGTAGTGGCCTCTGGAGCAGGCTCCGAACAGATCGGGATCTTCGCCGAGACCGTCCATCTGTCAGTAACGCCCGGCAGTAGCACAACGGCCACTTTTGTCGTCCTGAATAAAGGGACAACCCTGGATCACTACCGCGTAAACGTGGAGGGCGTACCCAACAACTGGCTCCCCTCCCCTCCACCTATGATCCAGGTCTTACCCGGTGGACAGCAAGAAGTCAGGCTTTCGATACAGCCCCCTCAATCTCCCACCAGCCGGCCGGGCCGATACCCACTCACGGTGAAGGTCACCAGCCAAACCAGCAGCGATCGCAGCGCTGAAGTCAGGTTGATCCTTACAGTGGGGGTATACAGCCGTTTCAGCAGTGATATGCGCCCACGCCGTGTGCAAAGTGAGGAGAACATCCAGGTCTCCATCCAGAACCTGGGCAACGCGCAGGATACATTCACGATTGAAATGGTAGACCAGTCTGGAGAGCTGATCTTCCATCCACCTCAAGCACGCTTTAACCTCTCGGAGGGAGAGGTGGCGACTACCGAGTTTGTAGGTTCCCCCAGGAGCAGGCGCCTGGTAGGCAGTGCACGCTCCAACCCTTTTACAGCTCGTATCACTGCCAGTAGCGGGGAAAGCAGAACGCATGCTGGCGAGCTCTCGCACTCAGGCATCATCCCACCCATTGTCATTCCGTTGCTGCTTGTGTTGTGCCTGTGCCTGGGAAGTCTGGCAGCCTACGGCTACTTCGACATCCTGGCCCGCCCGGCATCTGCACGCCAGACTGCTGTGGCAGAGACCCAGATTGCAGCAGCTACAGAAGCGGCATTGGCAGAAGCTAACCAGGCTACCATCCAGGCTGCTACGGCAACCGCCGACTGGCTCTTTTCCCTGACATTGACCGCATTGCCCACGCCACTTGATCCAACTCCCACAGAAACTCCTACCCCGATCGTCATTGTGGTCACTCCCACTCCCCTCCCGGAGCCGCCCGCTACTCCGACGGATACACCTACGCCGATCGTCATTGTGGTCACTCCAACTCCTGAGCCAACTCCAACACCCCCGCCACCTACCCCGACGGTCCCCCCTACCCCGGTCCCGGTCGAGCCAACGCCCACGCCTATCGGAGGCAGCTTGCTGGTTGAATTTGCATCCAACCGGGATGGGAACTACGAGATTTACGCCATGCTGGGCGATGGGACAGCCCAAACCAGGGTGACGAACAATCCAGGGGTAGATGACACATCACCTGACCTTACCCCCGATTTCACCCGCACGGTTTTTGTCTCCAACCGGGATGGGAACTTAGAGATTTACGTCATGAACGCCAATGGCTCCGACCAGAGACGGCTCACAAACAATACTTTCAGAGATTACAGCCCCACCTGGTCGCCGAATGGGACCCGCATCGCCTTCGTATCTGACCGGGATGGCAACTCCGAGATCTATGTCATGAATGCGGATGGTTCGAACCAGATCCGGCTGACAAACACGGCGGTCAACAATGACAACCCCTCCTGGTCACCGGATGGCAACCGCATCGTTTTCGACTCAACGGACGGAACCGGTCGGGCAATTATGATCATGGATTCAAATGGCCAGAACATCACTCCCCTGACCGGTACAGAAAATGGGAACATCGATCCAGCCTTTTCCCCAGATGGACAACGCATCGCTTTTGCATCAGACCGTGATGGTAATTTTGAGCTATACCTGATGAACACCAATGGTACAAATGTAACCCGGCTGACGAATATCCCCCAAAATGTCGCCGGTCCGAACTGGTCCAGGGATGGGCAATATATCACCTTTTACACAACCGATCAAAACCATATGGAGATTTACCGGATAAGGGTGGATGGAACCGACCTGAGAAACCTGAGCAATACGCAGAGCAGCGATATCGAACCCAGCTGGTAAGAGGGTATCGAGCCTGAATCAGGAGGGAAATAGAAATGGGGTACATTCGGCAAAGTTCACTACGGAACGGGTGACAGAAAATATCAGAGAAGCGGTCTTGCGGCACGATATCCAGGTTAGATACTGGTCACGCCAGGGGGACGCTGCTTCGTAGCGGACACAGGCCATCACCGCATTCTTGAGCTGCAACTGGCCGGGTACGAGATAACGGAGGCCGATATCTTGCGTGTGTTCGGAAACGGGCTGCCAACGGTGCAAGACGGCCTGGAGAAGGAGGCCTCGTTCCACTCTCCCAGCCGGAGGGCTTGAGCATCCATCAAAATCGGATCTATATCGCCGGCACGAAAAATCATCTCATCCGGGTAGCTGACCTGGAGACAAACCTCGTGAGCACACTGCAGCTAGAGAAACCTGGATTCGGATGAAACTTAAGGATGACTATTTCGTAAATATCTATAGGCCAATCAAAAGCTGAGGAGATCGCTCAACCTACTTACTCGTAGCTGGCGAATAAAGTTATAAGGAGATAATACAATGAGAGAAAACCGTTTATACCGATCTAGAACAAACCGCATGTTGGGAGGTGTCTGCGCTGGTCTGGGCGACCTGGTTGGCATCGACCCTACCCTCGTGCGTTTGGCTTTCGTGGTTGTAGGCCTGGTTGGATTTGCACCGCAGATCATCCTTGTTTACCTGATCATGCTCTTAGTCGTGCCGGAGGAACCGCCTATCCGCGGCGTGGATGACACAACCAGAGGCGAGAGCCTGGCGACACCCACTGCTGGACGTGATATCACCAGGGCAGAGGATGCGCCTGCTGCTCCTCCTTTCCCCGGAGTCGACCCTAGCGGAGGTACCCCTCCAGGAGAGAGTGGTCTTTCGTAATAGCTATTCCCAAAGATTTAGGCGAGAAATAATCACCAGTATTACAATGACCAGTGGAGTCCCAGTTTACGGACTCTACTGGTCATTTATTTTCCATGGTGCGAAGTATTCCGGGCTTCAAACAAGGCCTTCTCCACCTGTACCTGGATTTCACCCTTCCTGGCTAACCGTTGATCGACCGACTCTACCAGAGTACGACGGCCGTGCTCGTCCAACCTGGAACGAACCTCCGCTTCTGAAAAAAGGTATAGCAGGACCGGCTCTGGCTGGGTAAAAATTAGCCGATCTGTATAAAGAGTTACTCCAACCTGTGAGAACCAGGCAGATAGGACATCCGCGCCATTTTCGAGGCCGAAACGACTCGGGTCACCGCCGAAGTCCACATCTTCCAGAAAAGGTTCCACCAGCGCCTGGATTTCCTGGAGGTGGGTCTGGCTACCACATGTCGTGTAAAAAATTCCGCCTGGCTTCAGGACCCGCCTGATTTCGGACAGACCTTCATCCCGGTCGGATAGGTGATCCAATAGACCACTCCCGATAACAGCCTCAAAAACATCATCCGGAAAAGGGAGCAATTGGGCGTCGAGGACAGTAAAAGAAAAGGTGTCTGCCCCGGTAGTCAGGTTCTCTCGGGCCTCCATAAGCATACCGTGAGATAAGTCGGAAAGTAAAATAGATAAGCGCTCAGGAAGGAGGTGGGTATGTTCCAGCCATAGATCGCCAGGGCCGCTGCCCAGGTCCAGCAGCCTGCCTCCTTCTGGAAGGGAGAGCCGTTCGAGCAGCCAACGGTACCAGGGAACCGGGTTAGATGAAAAGCGGTTCTGGATGTCGATCCTGATCTTCAGGTCTTCTGCATCCTCGTAAGCCTCATTTTTCAAAAATTCCGGGTCCGTCTGTTTGGTCATTGATCCTCCGAGCTGTCGCCCAAATCCTTCCAACCCTTAAAGAACGCGTAGGGATATACGTTGAGGATACGAGTGTTCATATACTTGCCCTTCGAATCGGCTTTCATCAGTTCCTGGAACTCTTCTGGAGGGACGTTCAAATATTCATAAGCCCTGCCGGTATTGTATAGAACGATCAGGATACGATTTTTTGAATCGTACCCAGCAGCAGCGATCATGCTTGAAGAGACTGGAAATAAAATAACCATGTATTGCTCCACCCAGGGTACTTTACTCGAAGACACCCCCTTTAGGTTTAATTTTACTATGTTTATCCCCATTATGAGAAAAATATAGCTCCTGGCAGCCGGCCGTGAAACGAGATTTTTCGCACTGTGCCAGAATCGAGCCAAAGGCAGGGTTAAATAAAATCGAGTATACTTATATTAAGATCTCAAGGATCTGAGGGGGTTGTCTTTATCTGGAGCAGCCCCTCGTGTTGGTTACAGAATTTATGCTGAAAAGCGAAAACACAGTCTTTCCAGCTGGAGGATAGAATTGAAGTACCACCTGAAAAAGCGAAGGGAGGATTTCCGGAAGGCACGCGTCCTGGCAATGGTTTGTATTTGGTTAGCTGGCTTGCTGCTTTCGGGGATTGGACCGGTGATGGCCCAGGCGCCGAGCGGCGGCATCCACTTCATGGAGATCGAAGGCATCATCAACCCGGTTACGGCCAATTACCTGGATCGAGTCCTGGATGAAGCGGTAGCCCAAGATGCGCGCCTGGTCGTAATAACCATAGATACACCGGGTGGCCTGGACACATCAATGCGAATCATGACGCGAGCGATGTTGAACTCTACCATACCCGTGGTTGTTTATGTCGCTCCCTCGGGAGCCCGGGCCGCCTCTGCCGGTTTGTTCCTCCTGGTTGCCTCACACGTTGCAGCCATGGCGCCGGGAACCAACACAGGAGCTGCCCACCCGGTAGCCATGGGCGGAGATATCGATGAGGTACAAGCTTCCAAGGCCGTCAATGACGCAGCCGCAACCATCCGCGCCCTGGCGATCGAGCGTGGGCGGAATGCCCAATGGGCTGAAGAGGCGGTACGGGAGAGCGTTTCTGCCACAGAGCGAGAGGCCCTGGATTTAGAAATTATCGAGGTGATCGCACGCGGTCCGGAAGAGCTAATCGAGAATATTGATGGAATGACAGTCGAGACGATAGCCGGTCCGGTCACCCTGGATCTGTCCGACGCCCCACATATCGACGCCAGCATGAACTTTGCCGAGCAATTCCTGCATATCATCAGCGACCCAAATATCGCTTTCATCTTGCTCAGCGTAGGCAGTATTGGCATTATCGCCGAGCTATATAATCCAGGAGCGCTTTTTCCTGGCATCACCGGTGCAATTGCCCTGATCCTGGCTTTCTTCTCGCTGGGTAACCTTCCCACGAATTGGGCCGGGGTCGCCCTGGTAGGCCTGGGGATCGCCTTATTCATCGCCGAGCTAAGCGCGGAAGGGACCGGTATCCTCGGAATCGGGGCAGTAATTTCGATATTGCTGGGCGGCATAATCTTGTTCCGGCCCTTCAGCCCGGCTTCTCCAGCATTGCCCGATCTGAGCGTAAACCCCCTCGTCCTGGGAGGCGCCACCGGAATTATCGCCCTGTTTTTGCTGGCAGTTGTAAGCCAGGTCATGCGCTCCAGGAGGGCCCCCCTCAGCACCGGCTACGAGCACTATATCGGGCAGAATGTCCGGGTTTACAGGGATTTGAACCCGCGCGGCCGGGTATGGTTTGAAGGACAGCCCTGGAACGCCGAGCTACCAGCAGGACAGGAAGCTCTTGAGGGTACACAGGTCCGGATCGTAGCGGTGGATGGCTTGACCTTAAAAGTGGAACGAATTGAACCGGCGAGGCCTCCCGAAATAGAAATGAACCAGTAGACGAACCAGACCAATCTAGGAACGGTTGTCCGTCTGCATATTAACCGATCTGGAATAAGTTATAGAAAGGACAATGCTATGGAATTTGGAACCCTAATCGTCCTGGTAGCCCTGGTTGTCTTGCTTTTCATCGTAGCAGGGCAAGCGCTGCGCATCGTTCCCGAATACCAGCGCCTGGTAGTCTTCCGTCTCGGCCGGGTAATTGGCGCCAAGGGCCCCGGCCTGGTCGTCCTGATCCCTTTCGTGGATCGTGGTGAACGGGTAGACCTGCGCGAGCGCTTCTTTGATGTCGAGCCGCAAACCACCATTACCAAAGATAACGCGCCTCTGTCGATCGACTTCCTGGTTTATATGAAGGTCATCAACGCACTGCCAACTGTACTGGAAGTTGAAGACTTTACCGGGGCGTCGCGCGGCATCGCCATTACGACGCTGCGCGCCCTTGTAGGCGATATGATCCTCGACGATGTGCTGGCTAAACGAGACCAGCTCAACGAGCTCCTGCAAGTGAAGCTGGATGACGTAACCAATCGCTGGGGCATCAAAGTCACTGCTGTCGAGATCCGCGAGATCATCCCACCCCGCGAGATCCAGGAAGCCATGAGCCGGCAAATGTCTGCCGAACGTGTGCGACGTGCGGTGGTCACGGAAGCCGATGGCCGCAAGGAATCGGTTGTCATAGTGGCTGAAGGTGAAAAGACTGCCCGCATCCTGAACGCGGAAGGCGAAAAGGCCGCGCGCATCCTCCAGGCAGAAGGCAACCGGGAAGCCCAGATCAAAGAAGCAGAAGGAGATCGCCAGGCCGCGCTCCTGCGAGCGCAGGGCTTCGCAGATGCATTGCAGCGAATTCACGAGACCGCCCGTGGTCTGGACAGTAACACGATGAGCTTGCAGTACCTGGATACGCTATCGAAGCTTGGGCAGACCGAAGCAACCAAGTATATCTTGCCGATGGAGTTTACCTCGTTAATGGGGAACCTGCTACGCCATACCAGTGACACTGGTCAGGACGGAGGCGGCAAAGCACAAAGCTAAATCAGGACCAGGGTTGCGACAGAGAAATAAATTAATAATCCGACCGCATCTACGATTGTGGTGATCAGCGGGCTGCTGGCGACGGCGGGGTCGAGACCGAAACGTGTCAATACGAAGGGTAAGGCAATACCGACAATATTGGACACCAATACCAAGGCCAGCATCGTCACTCCAACGACGAGAGCAACGCTTACATCGGCAATGAAATAGCCCAGGGTGACGGCAGCGATGCCCATGGTCAGTCCAAGGAGCAGACCCTCCCCGATCTCCTTCATGATCGTTTCGAACCAGCGGTTTAATTCAACGTCTTCGGTTGCGAGGGCGCGTACAATCAAGCTGGCAGCCTGAGCTCCAGTATTGCCGCCTGTATCGATCAACAACGGTATGAAGAACGCCAGGGCGATGGTCGCTGCCAGGACCTCCTCGTAAGCTGCAATGATCGTAGATGAAACCAGGTTTACCAGAACCAGGATCAACAGCCAACCGATGCGCTTCAAGTAAAGCTCCCAAACACTTGCTTCGCGGTAACTGATCCGAAGGGGTGTAACGCCACCAACCTTGTGAAAGTCTTCGGTGGCTTCCTCTCGGGCAACATCTAGCACATCGTCCACCGTGACGATCCCTAAAAGAATACCCTGGGAATCGACCACCGGCAAAACGGGAATGTCATAACGCTCCATCATGCGCACGGCTTGCTCCCGGTCATCCAGAGGGGATAGGGCCACGAAGGTCTCATCCATGATCTTTTCAACCTTATCATCCAGGTCTGAAAGGATAAAGACCTCAATCTCGAGGGCATCCAACAACCGCCAGCCCTCATCTATGACATAGATCGTACTGATGGTTTCACTGCCCTTTCCCATGCGGCGGATATGCTCGAGCGCCTGTGCGATGCTCCAACTGGCTCTCACTGCCACATAATCAGGGGTCATCAAACGACCGACGCTCTCCTCCGGAAAGCCGAGCAGCAAGCGGGCCTCCTTGAGGTCAGCAGGGTTCAGCAGGTTTAGCAGCCTTTGAGTCACCTGACCAGGTAAATCTTCAAAAAGTTCAGTTCGGTCGTCAGGGGGCAGATCGGCCAGTAACAAGCGAGTTTCTTCATCTGTTAGGCCGCGCAGAAGGTCATCGCGGTCCTGAGCCTCAAGGCTGGCAAAGACTTCGGCAGAGATATCTCGGGGCAGAGAGCTAAAAAACAGGATACGGTCGGCTTGGTCCAAGGACAGCAGGATGTCAGCCAGGTCTGGTGCAGGTATCTCGCGGGCGAAGCTGCGCAGCTCGTTCCAGCGGCGGTTCTCGATCATTTCTTTGATTTGCGGGTGCACAACTTTGTTCATTGATATACTCTCCCCCCGGTCTCGTTGATAGTTGCTTTACATTTTACCCTGGATGGCTCGAGGCAGGCTTTACAACAGCTTGCACCCTACCTACTCGCCCATCCTCCAGGACAACTTTTATACCATGGGGGTGGGATGGACTCCTGGTTAGGATACGCACCACCACCCCCTCTGTTAAAACACCATTGAGCTGGTTGTGTTTTTCGATTATTTTTACCACCATCCCTGGATGGATTTCCTTGCGCGGAGGGATTGGCATGCTGATCCTTTCAAGAAGTGTTTATACTCCGGCTTGCCTCCAGGTCCACAGGGGTGCTAATCAAGACGAGAAGCCTCAAGCTATCTTGCCATAACGTTTCAAGGCAGCGTTCAAGATCATATTCACCAACTGCGTGTGATCGAGGTCCAGTGCAGCAGCCTCGATTACCAGGTCTGAAATTCCTGGGGACAAACCCGGGAGTGGGTTAATCTCCAGGATATAAGGCTTCAAATTGTCGGTTATATCCAGGCGGAAATCTACCCGGGCGACATCGAAGGCGCCAGTCACGCGGAACACTGCTGCTGTAAGCCAATTTAGCTCGTTGACAGTTTCAGAGGCCAATGGAGCTGGGCAAAGGTAGTTCAATTCATCCGCCAGGTCCACTTTCAACCGGTTGCTGTAGACAATATCGGTCTCCTCGAACGGTTGGAGGTCAACCTCCAGTGGAGGCAGGAAGAGCAAGCCGGCCTGCATGCGCGCGTCGGCTTCATCTTCAGGTATTCGACGTGCGACGGGACGCTCCAGGTTCCCCACCACGCCAACCGTCACTTCACGGCCTTCAATATACTGCTCGACCAGCACCGGTTGTTTGTAGCGTTTTTGAATATGGGCGACCTGTTCCCGCAACTCAGTCTCATTATGGATGATCGATTGAGCGGTTACGCCCATGCCGGTGCCTTCATGGCTGGGTTTGGCAAACAAAGGAAAGCTCATGTCGTCGGCTAGCGGCTCATCCAAGCGTTCGAAAATTTGAAAGTTTGGGGTTGGCAACTCATGGTAAGTCAGCACCCGCTTCGTCATGGGTTTATCCAGAGCTAATGCCTGGGTAAGCACCTTGGAGCCGGTATATGGAATGCGCAACATCTCCAGGATGGCTGGGACCTGAGCCTCTCGGGCATCCCCATAATGTCCTTCGCATATATTGAAGCATATATCGGGCTTGAATTTACGGACTGTGTCATAGAGAGTAATATCCCCCTCTAAAAAATCGCAAGTATGGCCACCCGCACGGATGGCTTGGACCAATGCTTCAACGGTCTTTTCCGAATCGAGATCATCCCATTGATCATCAGGCATCCCCTCAATAATAGGGGCATTGACTTTCAGGTTCGCAAGCAGGGCAACCCTGAAACTTGTCATATTTACTCCTCTATTCTCCGGAAGGTAGAAGTTGGGATTGGAATGTGGGCATGGTACTAACCTCCCCACCAGTCCCCCCGGCCCATCTTAAATACGAGTGGGGGGCCTGATTAAAAGTATAAGCCTGCTACCAGCTGTCGTCAATATTAAATTCAGTAGGGTGGTATTGGAATAAAAAACGCCTATTTATCCGTCACAAGATCCATAAACTCGATAGAATAGACCTTCTTGAAGGACATAAGTTATATTTTCATCTATTACCAATCATTCTATGCTATAGTAGATATAACTTATTGCGTCCTGCTAAAAGCTGCCTTTCGCTTTAAGTCAGGCAGCGATCTTTTTACCCGCTTTTGCCACAGATAGGGAGTCAATAATGAAAACGAAATTGTTTGTCGGAAATTTGGCCCGCGCCACAACAGAAGAAGATGTCAGCGCTCTCTTTGCAAAAGTGGGTCAGGTAGCATCCGTAGAAGTAATCACTGTTCCGAAAACCGGCAATCCGAATTGTTTTGCATTTGTAGACATGGGAGATCCCAGGGAAGCTGAAAAAGCTATAAATGCATTGGATGGATCTGACTTGAACAGCCAGGCTATCCGTGTCAAAATTGCTAACCCAAGGGAAAAAAGACCTGATGGGGGCGGTTGGTATAATGATCCCCCTTATCCGGGGAAACGAACCCGGAAATCAGGCAAAAAGTCAGCTTGAAGTAAAACGAATATTCCCGTGGGCGGGTCTTTTGCAACGATCCGTGGTACAATTCAGGTCTCTTATAACAGATTTGCGAGTGTCTAGTCGTCGCCGTCCGCTTTGTAGGGATGGCGACGATTATTTATCCACGGATCTGCAACTTTCGAAGGAGTAAGGAAATGGAAACAAAATTGTATATTGGAAACTTGTCTTATGACACCACAGAAGACGAACTTCGCGCATTGCTTGGTGAAGCAGGCGTTGTGGAATCCGTAGATATTATCAAGGATCGTGATACCGGAAGAGCTAAGGGCTTCGCATTTGTAACGATGAGCAATCAGGCTGAAGCTGAGAAAGCCATCAGCATGTTTAACGAAAAAACTGTCGGAGACCGGTCAATAAAAGTTAATATCGCCCGACCACGAGAAGAACGTCCCCGAAGTGGCGGCTTCAGGAACCGGAGCTACTAAAATATTCCTCAAAAAAAACCACCGGGAACGGTGGTTTTTTTTGAACCCCCCATCTAAACAAAAATTAAGGAAGGGGATCGCCTCTCCCAGCTGTGAAGAGCAGGTACCATTCCTCCCGTGAGAGAGTGATCGACATTGCCTGGCAGGAGGCCCGGATGCGTTCGAGGTTGGTCGTTCCGATGACGGGTTGGATCCTGGCGGGTATTCGCAGCAGCCAGGCGATGAGGATGGCCTCCGGGCTGACGCTCTTCTGCTCTGCCAGGCTCTTTATGAGAATGGCAACCCTGCTAAGCCGTTGGTCAGCCGGATCGATCGCTTTTCCGGTTACCGCTCCTAAAGCCAGCGGCGACCAGGCCTGGATCGAAATATCATGCTCGCGGCAATATTCATAAGCGCCTTCTCCTCGCATAGGATAGGGAGGTTTGTCCTGGTTGAAAACAACGCCAGCATTCAACAGGTTAGAATGGATAACGTTTAGCTCCAACTGGTTGGCGACCAGAGGTTGGTTGAGGAAGCGTTTCAACAGGGATATTTGAGCGGGGGTATGGTTGCTGACTCCAAAATAACGCACTTTGCCGCTTTGATGGAGCTCATCAAAGGCCTTGGCTACCTCCTCCGGCTCTACCAGGGGGTCCGGGCGGTGGAGAAGCAAGATATCCAGGTAATTCGTCTTCAAGCGCTCCAGGATGCCTTCAACCGAGCGGATAATATGCTCATAACTAAAATCAAAGCGATGGGGAGAGCCCTCATTGGGATCGCCTTCAAAGCGGATACCACACTTGGATTGGAGCACTATAGAGCGCCGCAAGCCGGGAGCAGACTCCCATATGGTTGCAAAGGCTTGCTCAGATTTACCATAACAGTAGATATCCGCATGATCGAAAAAATTAATACCTTCATCAAGCGCTGTTCTTATCATTGTGACTGCCTGCTTGCGGGTTTGCTCCAAAAGAGGCTGCCTATCCCAGCCACCACCGATTTGCATACAGCCGTAGATGATTTGCGATACTTCTAAATCAGTGCCGGGTATGGGAATATTCTTCATCATAAGCTCCTTGCGTTGGTTCCGTTTTGAGCACGGTTTATAGGGTTTAAAACAAAGGCAGGATGTATAGCCTCAGGACAGT
>CAZAQS010000005.1:17962-21644 GCA_964486825.1 uncultured Anaerolineaceae bacterium
TTAGCCCGATCAAGTAAAGCATGCCGAATCTCCGGTTATGTACGAAGGCAGCCGCTACAAAATAGTTCGGCCATACATCAGGGAAATCCACCGGCTTCTCAAGCGGGCGAGGAGCTCGAAACATCGGTAGGACTTGAAAGAAGGAAGGCAGAGCCAGCAGGACGACCAGCATGATCGGGGTAAAGAAATTCGTCAGGGTGAGGTAGATGACTGCCAGGTACTGCAATAAGAACATGCCTAGAATAGTATACCTTCCTGCCCGCTCTCCGATCAGCACGGGCAAGGTGTGGATGCGCTTGGCCCGGTCCACATCATACTTGTCTACGTGCTTGCCGAAGATCACGGTCGTCACACCCAACGCGTAAGGTAAACTTGCTATCACCACGTTCCAATCCCAGCTACCGGTAATCACAAAGTACCCGCCCCCAATCATAAGAGGACCCCAAACGATTAGAACGGCGATCTCACCCAAAGCGATATATTTCAGGGGGTAGGTGTAAAAAAGGACGAAAAACATGCCCAGCAGAAGAAGGATGAGGGCCATAGTCCCATGTATCGCAACAAGCGCCAAGCCTGCAACCAGGGCAATCGCCCCGGTTACCAGAGCATACACCAGGACCTGCCGTTTGCTCATCAATCCATGCACTAACGGCTGGGGCCCATATTGGCTACGATAATAATTATCTTGATCAACCCCTTTTATATAATCGGTATAATCGTTGAAGAGGTTGTTCGTAGCATGGGAGAGCAACAAACCAACCTCCAGGAGCAAAAAGTACCAAAGGTTAAACTGACCATCTCGGAATGCCAGGATGCCAGCAATCGCACCAGACAAAAATGTCATGACGAGCACAGCCGCCCGGGTGGAAATCAACCACCTGGAAATCACGTCCAGTTGGTTCCACTCATCTTTTGTGATGCGCGGGATGATCCTGAGCGCCTTAGCCCACATGGCAAAGTTCATCATATTCCCCTCCATATCTTCTACCGACATCCGGAAACCCCAGGCACCGATAACCAGCGTATCCTGACCTAAGCTGGTTATCGTTTGACAGTGTGTTCCTCTTATCACAATTATATCAACTTTACTTGGGCAAAAGAATCCAGGAATTAACGGTCACCGCCGGAGAAAGGATCTTTCTACCTTCTCCGGCGGTTTTGATTTGCGATTATAGAGTAAACTTATTCAATTGTTACGATCTAAGGCCTTCCATCCGGTTTCCTTTTCGAATGTGAGATCGTATGCCGGACGGGCTATCAGTCGCCCTCACCCAGGTATTCCTTTGAATGTATCTGAGTTTGAGCAAACTCTAAAAGCTGATCGGCTGCGTAGAACGCTACCTCATGCAGAAGCCCTTCTTTTACCATTAGCTCGGCCGTAAGGGTTGCCCGGCCTTGTTGGACCAATTCTTGAGGATCTGACTGGCCTGCGAAAGTCTCGTAGATTTCCTCAGGGCTCATCCTAAAGACATTCACTTTTATCAACCTCCTTTATCCATTGTGATTGGCCGGAAGGAACCAAGTACCCCCTTGATCACCGGACAATCACTTCAATCTATAACCAGCAACTGCCTGCAACCCGCCTGTATTTCAAAGTTCGATGTTAAGATACAGACGGCGAATAGCCATTGCCCACCAATAATATCTTATTTTAGCACAAGATGGCTCTAGCCTGAAGGCCCTCAAAGATGGCTACAAATTCTGGAGCTGAGGCTACCCAGAAACGCCTGTGATTCGCGAAATAGCTTGACCGCTACCCTGTCTTTAGAATAGGGTAGAATACTCTCGAATGCTGTGACAGGCAGGAACTGGAGGGCTGGTAGATTGAAGATGAAAAGGGAGGATTGAGAATGCTCTATCGCAACCTGGGATCATCAGGTGTAAAAGTGTCTGCAATTGGATTAGGAACAAACCAATTTGGTGGAAAGGTAGGCTTTAAGGAAGCAGCCGAGATTATAGCAGCCGCCCTTGATAGAGGGGTTAACCTGATCGATACATCCAACTCTTACCAATCTGGTCGCTCGGAAGAAGCGATCGGGCAAGCCCTGCAGTGTAACCGCCAGAAGGCATTGATCGCCACAAAGGTTCACAATCAAGTCGGGGAAGGGCCGAACGATATGGGCGCTTCACGGAGGCATATCCTGAGTGCGGTTGAAGATAGCTTGCGCCGTCTTGAGACTGACTATATTGACCTTTACCAAATCCACCGTTGGGATCCTGGTACACCAATCCTTGAAACGATGCGTACACTGGATGACCTTGTCCGGTCAGGGAAGGTGCGTTATATAGGAGCATCAAATTTCGACGCCTGGCAGCTTACCTGGGCCAATGCATTGGCTGGGAGAGAAGGCCTGACCTCTTTCATCTCCATTCAGCCACATTACCATATGTTAGAACGCGGCATCGAGGCTGAGCTGCTGCCAGCTTGCCGCTATTTTGGGACCGGGGTGTTACCGTATTACCCCCTGGCAGGAGGCTTTCTGACCGGAAAATACCGCCGGGGTAAGCCGCTACCTCCCGGAAGCCGTGCAGAAAACAACCCTTACGTTCAAAGTTATTTGACGCCTGAGAATTTCTCCCGCCTTGAGAAGCTGGAAGCTTTTGCCAGAGAACGCGGGCATCCGTTAACTGAGCTGGCGCATGCCTGGCTTCTCGCCCAGCCACAAATCAGCTCGGTGATCTCCGGGGCCACCAACACAGACCAGGTGGCGGCGAACGTCGCCGGGGTTGAGTGGTTATTGGATGAGAGCGACCTGGTGGAAATAAGTAATTTGCTGGAATAAGAGGAAGACGGACGCGATGCAAGATAAAGCCTGGAACATCCAAACTCGCTATATCGTGCTGGTGATCGTACTGCTGATAGCAGCAGCAGTTGTATATTACGCGCGGGCAATGGTCGCCCCTATCATGGTCGCAGCCTTGTTGGCGTACGTTTTGGACCCGGCGGTTGAGTTTTTGATGCAGCATACCCGCCAATCCCGCCGGCTGGCTGTACCCATAGTTTATGCAACCTTCTTGATCCTCCTGGCAGCCCTTCCGGTAATCTTTACTCCTGTCGCCTATGCTCAGCTAGATGCAATTCAAGAGGAAATTGGAAATTTTCAGGCCTCTATTGAAAATTTCCTGGTGCAGTCGAACCTGGCAGGATTCATTCAAGTAGATGAGATCTCAGAAATGTTTTCCTTTCTGTACAACCCCCAGCAAATATTTGGTGTGATGCTGGCAGCAACCGAAAACCTGGCCTGGGTGCTGATCATTGCCGTAACGACCTTTTATATCCTTCTTGATTGGGACCGCTTGAAGAAATTCCTGCTCGATCTTCCACCGGATCCCTATAGGGCGGACGTTCTGATCCTTTACGACCGGTTGAAAGGCATCTGGCAGGCCTACCTGCGCGGGCAGCTATTGTTGATGAGCATCGTTGGCACGCTAACCTGGCTGGTAGGCAGCCTGGTCGGATTACCGGATGCCCTTTTGATCGGCATCCTGGCGGGCGCCCTGGACGTCATCCCCTCGCTGGGTCCGATCGTGGCTCTGGTAATCGCAACGCTGGTTGCCCTTTTTCAAGGCTCGCATTTCCTGGCCCTATCTAATATCTGGTTTGCGTTGCTGGTGTTTAGCCTGTTCTTCTTGATCCAGGTTTTGGAAAATATTTGGCTGCGTCCTCGCATCCTCAGTCACA
>CAZAQS010000005.1:21654-53266 GCA_964486825.1 uncultured Anaerolineaceae bacterium
TCGGGATCGGACAATTCCGCATCTTTCTCAAAGACAGCCTGCGCCTGCACCCGGCCCTGGTTTTTGTCGCTATCATTGGAGCTCTGGCATTAGCCGGCGTGGTAGCAGCCCTGGTTGTCGTGCCGCTCATCAAGTCTAGTGAAGTTGTAGGAGGTTACCTGATGAGACGGATCCTGGGAACAGACCCGTGGCCTGAGCTGGAATTTGCCGCGGCAGCTACGCCCAAGTTACGTCGTTCTGCAGGCCGGCGGGTTAGCCGCGCCCGGCGAAGGCTTCAAAAGCAGGTCGCTCCTCTCCCATCCTACCGGGCCCTGCGTATCCGGGGCAGAACTCGGTCCCATCCGGCCAAGTGAATTCCTACCCTTATAAAGCATAGCGACCTGCATTCCCTCCTCTAGCCATCCTCATTAATCCTGGTTTGCTGAGGGAGCCAGTTGCCTGCCTCTCAACCTACGAAATAGATCGAGTGACCCAACCAAAGCGCCTGATACGATCAAAAGCATGGCCAGCGCAGATACCCAGGTGAAAGTCCTGCCACCGACCGAAACAAGTACAAGCGTCGATGTAAGCGGCGTAATATAGGCCAAGGACCCAATGATGCGAGGGTCGCCGCGCTTCAAGGCAGAGTCCCAGGTAAAAAAAGCTGCTCCTAAAGGCCCAATCCCCAACAGGATAAGATACAGCCAATCTATTCCCTGAGGAAGGACCGGCGGTAGCGGGCTGGATAGAGCGCTCAGCCTATAAACCACCAGGGAAAAAAGGCCAGAGAGCAAGCAGAAACTACCGACAGCAGCAGTCGGGAAAGGGGGTAGCCGCTTGGTTAGTAGGGAGTACAGGGCCCAGACCAGGGCAGCCACTGCAGCCGAGAGATAGCCAGGCAGGTGGCCCAGATCCAGGCTGAAGCGTCCTCCCGTAATGATCAAACCCGCTCCAAGTAAACCCATGAGCGCTCCGAATAAGTGATGCGGTTTTAAGACGTGACCGGACAGGATAACCGGCGAAAGCAATACGATCAGCAAAGGCCAAAGATAATTAACCAGGTTGGCCTCGACGACCGGAGCATAGCGGAAGGCAGTGAAGAAAAGGAAATGGTAGCCGAAGATGCCTCCAATACCCACCAGGAGGGTCTTAAGCGGGATGCGCCAGGACTTGTAGGTAAACAAAGACAAAAGACCGCTGGCGCTTAAGGCTACCCCGGTAACAAGGATTGTGGGTAGATGGTTTACCTGAGCGCCTAGTAAAGCCAGGAAGCTCCACAGCAGGATCGTAAAAAGCGCCAGGAGGACTGCTAAGGCGGGCATTCGGGTCTCTGGG
Organism: uncultured Anaerolineaceae bacterium; assembly: GCA_964486825.1. GTDB lineage: Bacteria > Chloroflexota > Anaerolineae > Anaerolineales > UBA4823 > CAZAQS01. The sequence goes on from CAZAQS010000005.1 coordinate 22,969, forward strand.
GGCATATGCAGCTATTGTACTTGAGATTGGGGGTATATTATCTTACCTAGGATATAAACAGACCCGGTTATAATTGGATAAGTCCTTAATCGCTGCAAACCCTACCCAACCAACTGAGCGAATGGGAGCGCTGCCCTGCCATGCATCCAACCCGCCTGACCAAGAATGAGATTATCTTTGCGCTACGTGAGGTATTGGAACCGCTCGATTATACGCATGCTTTATGGGAAGGGGGTGCAGCTGCCTTCGAGCGGGTCGATGAATGGTCGGATCTGGACCTGCTGCTCGATGTGGAAGACGAGCATGTAAATGACGCCATCCAGGTGATCGACCAGACTTTGGCTAGGCTCTCCCCAATTGAGCTGAAGTACGAGGTACCGATGCCCTCCTGGCACGGACATGCCCAGGCATTCTACCGGCTACAAAATACGAGCAAATATCTTCTGATAGATATCGCCGTCATCAAGCATAGCAATCCCAATAAGTTCTTGCAGCCAGAGCTGCACGGCAAAGCGGTTGTCCATTTCGATAAATCCGGGGTGGTCAAGCCACCGCCACTGGACCGCAAAGAACTGGCAACCAGGCTCAAAGACCGCCTGGCTGCCCTACGAGTAACCTTCGAATTATTTCAGATCCTGACCTTGAAAGAGCTGAACCGGGGAAACCTGATCGAAGCTTTAAACTTTTATCACAACTTCACTTTAAAACCACTCGTAGAAGTGCTGCGCATACCCCACGAGCCAACCCGGCACGGTTTTTATACCCGTTATATCTATTATGATATGCCGCCTGAGATCATCAAAAGGCTCGAAAAGCTGTTCTTCGTTAGAGATGGGGATGACCTGCTGGCAAAGCGACAAGAGGCAGAAGAGTGGTTTTACGACTCGCTTGACCAGATCCGCCTCGAATCATGAGCCGATTTGAGTCCTACCTCTGCAGCACAAGCTCCCAGGAGGAAGTAGTCGTCGTATCGACATTGGATTCCTCCATCATCTTTTCCAGGTCACTGAATTGGTCCTGGTAGAGGGTATCCGGCCAGTGGCTGCCGCTGATCCGGTGTGGCCCAGCGGAATCGGGGATCAAATCGATGTCGAAACTTGTACCGGTCAGGTCAATGTGCTGCTCACCGCTGGGAATACTTGAGAGGCGGCTGTCGAGATTGCAGGATAAGGCGCCTTGAAGGGTGTTAAAAGTCAGGCTGAGGACAGGAGCGCCGTTATTTCCAGCCGGGAGAACAACACCTTCAATTTCATAATTGGCGCTCTCCGTACAAGCCCCTTCCAGAGCAAAGGGGACGCGGATATCTCCTGTTCCCTCCCGCACGGCTGTACCCGTAACCGATCCATCACAGTCGATCTGTAACTGCAACGGAATGGTCACATTTTGGTTGATGACGCGGAAGCCCATCGAGCTGGCTACCGTGTTGATAGTAGCGCTGCCTAACCACCGTCCTGGAGTAAGGGCTGAAACACAATCCCCTGGGTCAACAGGCAGGGGAGCAATTGTCGACTCAGGCGGTAGAGCCGGCAGATTGTTAGGGGCTGGCTGGGAGGGCTCATCTGCAAAACCAGGATAGTTGCATGCAGCGGTACTCAAGGCCATGATCATAACCAAAGCAGGTATAAGTAATTTTCGTATCATGGCGACAACTATATCAACTTATCTTTTAAAATAAGATAAAGAGTTGATTAAGATCAGGAGATACATCATTGAACGAAATAGGCGAAAACTGGATGCTCTATGGCGCGAATGGTTTTACCGGCAAGCTGGTCGTCGAGGAGGCCGTCAAGCGGGGACACCGGCCTATCCTGGCAGGCCGGTCCGAAGCAAAATTGAAGCCTCTGGCGGATAAATTTGGTCTTGAGTTTCGTAGCTTTGGTTTAGATGAACCACTTCGCCTTGCGGCAGCCCTCCATGATGTCGACCTGGTCTTTCATGCAGCCGGTCCCTTCCAGTATACGAGTAAGCCGGTGATCCAGGCCTGTTTGGACACCAGAACCAACTATATCGACATTACTGGGGAGATCCCCGTTTTCCAGCACACATTTTCCCAGCATGCGGAAGCCTTGCGAGCGGGTATCGCACTGGTATCCGGAGCAGGCCTGGATGTAATTCCAACCGATTGTTTGGCCAAATACGTTGCGGATCAGCTACCATCTGCAGTGGAGCTCGAGCTGGCCCTGGCAACAATGAGCCGTCCCAGTCCGGGGACTGTAAAATCGAGCCTGGAGATGATGCCGCGCGGCGGGATGCGCAGGAAGGCCGGGAAGCTGGTACCCTATCCATTAGGCAGCCGAGTTAAAAAGGTTTGCTTTCCACACCGCGAAATGACTGTATTGTCCATTTCTTGGGGAGACCTGGAAACTGCATCCCATTCGACCGGGATACAGGATATCGTTACCTATATGGCCTACCCACCTCGCCTGGTCAATGTTGTGCGCGGGTTTGGGCCGCTCGTGCAAAAGGTGGCCCGGGTAAAACTGGTTCGAAGAGCTGCCCAAAGCCTGACCGGCCTGGTCTTTACAGGACCGGATGAAGCGCTGCGACGCAGCGGGCGTTCTTATGTGTGGGCGTGCGCACGAGATAGGGAGGCCAGGCAGGTCGAGGCATGGCTGGAGACGATCGAGGCATACCAATTTACTGCCGTAGCAGGCGTACGCTGCGTGGAAAAATTGCTCGGAAAAAGGCTTGCAGGCGCACTTACCCCCTCCCAGGCATTCGGAGCCGATTTTATCCTAGAGATCGAGGGGACACAGCGGTATGATGCGCTCCCAGGAAAATGTAAGACTGAAGAGGATTAATATTTCCGCAAGACAGCCTGAGCGGCGTGGAACCCACACATGCCGTGCACGCTTCCTCCTGGGGGAGTGGAAGATGAGCAAATATAGATATTTTTATTAGGGGTGGAATACGGCACACGGCGAGCGACAGGGCGGGTAAACAGCTGCCCTAGATCCTGCACGCCTCCATTTATGTCCCCGCCGATATAGTTGGGATTATGCTCTTGCATATCGGCTGTGTTCATCACACTTCGACCGATGATGCAATCACGGAAGCCGGGTGCAAAACGCTCTACCTGGGCTTCGATCCGGCTGGTCATATCAACAGTCGAGCCATGCGGGACATGGCAGTATGCCCAGCCTATATGCTTTCCGGCAGGCGCACGACCGCAATCGAAAAGGGTCGGCTGTACCAGGAGGACAAAGGGCTCATCTACGACCTGTCCTTGCCAGATACCGTTTTCGGAAGCCACGATCGATTCTAAGTGCCCTGCCAGGTGCACAGTGGCGGCGCGAGAACATTCCGGCGCCTTCCATGGAATGGGATCGCTCAAGGCCCAATCGATTTTGAACACACCTGGGCCATAGCGATATCCCGAAAGCCTACGTTTGTAAGAGTCTGGGAAGAAGTCGCCAGCAATCTCTAAAATTTGACGGGGGGTGAGGTCGAACAACACCTCTCGCGCCGGGGGAAGCTGGCTCATTGAGCGGACGCGCGTCCCGGTAAGGATCTCTCCACCCAGGGAACGCAGGTGAGCGGCCATCGCATCGACGATCTTTTGAGAGCCGCCGCGCGCCAGGGGCCAACCGACCGCGTGCGCTGTCAGTCCCAACGCCAACCCAAAGGCCGCACCGACTGGCCTGCCAGGCGGAAGGAAGGAGTGCGCTGCAAGAGCCGCGAACATCCCGCGGGCTCGCTCTCCTTTAAACCGGTTTTCCACCAGGCCCTGGTAAGAATGCAGCGCAGGTAATCCAAAACGCAGCATAGACACGGGATAGGAGGGAGGAAAAGGGAACGGACCAAGGATATCTTTGATGATCTTCCCGGCGTCCCTCACAAGTGGGTCCATCAATTTGAAGTAGGCTTCCCCATCTTCTCCAAGTGTTTGGGCAGTTTCTCGAGTGGAACGCTCCAATACAGCAGCAGGGCCATCGTCAAAGGGATGCGCCAGGGGCGCTTCAGGGTGAGCCCATTCGAGCCCATACTGTTTCAAATTCAGCTCACGGAAGAATGGGGAAGCCAACCCCATGGGGTGAATGGTCGAGCAAATATCATGAATAAAGCCCGGCAGGGTCAATTCCGCCGACCGCGCTCCCCCTCCAATCGTTTGCCCAGCTTCTAAGACAAGGACGGAAAATCCTTCAACCGCCAGGGTAATCGCGGCAGCGAGGCCATTCGGCCCCGCTCCAACAACAACTGCATCATAATCGTATTTGCCAGGCATTCGAAAGATTTTATCCTATGCACCTATCCCTGGAGACCTTTCGGCTTCTTAGGAAGAAGAGCAGCAAACCGGCGCATTGGCCAGGTGAACGTATATAGAGTCGAGCGGATGGCTGCATTGTACCAGATGTTTTTTACTTCCGACCACTGCAGGCGAGGGTCTACCAGGCTGGTCTGCTGCTGAACGTGCGCTGTGATCCCATGATCGTTAGCCAGGTTCTTCAAGGTCGCTTGCCAGAAAGCATCCTCTGTCTGTAATCCACCCATGCGCATGATCACCTCCCACAAGGGGTCATTCGCACGGATCAGGACCTGCGCCTGGGCTACGGTGGCGCCATCTTCGAAATCCGCGCTGAAGGTGATGATCCCGCCAAACATATGACCTGCCGGGCACATGAAGCTAAAGGAGCGTTCATCTGCGTAAATCACAATGATACCGGTGGAGAGGGCCATCCCTCCCGGCATATCCAGGTTTAATAGCGCCACATCGCCCGGTTCTATCCTGGTCAGGGGTGCGTAAAAGCGGTTCCCAATAGGCCAGTAGGCCGAGAAATTATCACGCCAACGTGAAATCACCTGTTCCGGTGTCACGGAAGCTCCGCTCAGGCGGACTTTGTAAGTCTTTTGCCAAAGCTGGCCAAAACCCTGCAAAGGACCGGTCAGCTTGCGCCCATCCACATTCAGGTTGATGGCTTCACTGGGCACGCCGCTAACTTTGAGCGTAGTAACTGGAGCAGCCCAGTTGGAGGCCGAACGCTTCAGATTAGTTTCCTGGTTTCCGTTTTGGGTTTCCATTTCCATTTTCCTTCCACCGATAATTATTCAGGCCAAGTAGAAAAAGCTTATACAGCTACCAGAGCTTCCGACTCAGTCGGATAGATTTGGAAGGCTTCATCCAGGCGGGTTAGCTCGAAGATTTGGCGGTAATGGTTACTTAACCCGGTCGCCAGCAAACGTTGTTTTTGGCGGTTTGCCCGGATGAGAAGGGTGACCAGCAGGCCAATCCCGCTACTGTTCATATATTCCAAACCTTCAAAGTTAAGAATGATGGAGCGCGCTCCTGAGGAAGTTGCCTTCGTATAAGCATCCATCAGTGCGTTTTCCGCAGCCGCAGTCACCTCGCCGCGGATATCAAATATACTGACACCTTTGCTTACGCTTCTTTCCGTGATGGTCGCTATTGGTTGTGACATTGAATTTCCTCCTTTTCCCAACACCTTTGCTAACTCCCATTCCTGGGGTCAGCCAAGCGTTTTATTTGCCACCAGTAACTTGCTTGATACCATCCAAAGCACTGGTTTCATCCGGATACAGGCTGATATAGTCAGACAGTCGAGTGATATTGAAAATAGACACGTAATGATCACTCAATCCAAAGGTAACCAGGCGTTGGTTATTCTGGCGCGCCTTTGACATTAAACCGACAATCAGGGCTATCCCGGTACTATTGATATATTCGACTTCACTAAAATTCAGCAAGACCGCACTTGCAGATTTAGTACTTGCCTCAGCAAAGACATTATTGAGGGTCTCCACCGCGAAGGAGTTAATATCTCCCTTCAAGTCAATAATTGAATAGTCTTGCAAATGGCGAACCTGGGCCTCAAGCGTTTTAACGGGCATCCTTCGCTCCTTTAATATAAACCTTCAGCTCAACTTTATTATGCTTTTCATCACCACTAACAGTCATTTCATCTACCATATTCTTGATTAGAAACAAACCCCAGCCACGAGAGCTCTGTAAGCCAGCCAGCTTGGCCTCGATATCCGGGGTTTCTAGCTCAGGAAAGGAGTGCTGGCTGCCACGATCAATGATCGTAACCGTTACAGCTTTTTCTGAAGCAACGACGCGAACTGAGATTGGCAGGTCAGGATTGTATTGGTTGCCGTGCTCCATAGCATTCATAGCAGCTTCACCTACTGCAGTTTTCAGACGTTCCATCTGTTCTGCAGATAGGTTAACGTCGCGGAGAGCTGCCTCTACCTGCTGGATCACCTGGCGTTCGTTCCCAGGCTGGCTTATTTCACTGAATTCCGCACGAACGAGGGCCGTCTCCCCTGCTGGTACCGGATCAGCCGTATCTTCGGACAGGATCGTAGGGGGATCCTGGCTGGCCGGTGCACTTTCGTCAATCCTCTCCAGGGATACGAAGGTGACATCATCCTCTTGCTCCCATTCTAGGCCAGTAAACTCTGCCAGCTTTTCCAACATAAACTCAATCAAGCTGGAACCACCTGGATGGCAGGCAATTAACTCTTTCAGGCGCTCAAAGCCAAACATCTCTCTATTCGAGTTATGAGCTTCGACCAGCCCATCACTATAAAACAATATGCTGTCTCCTGGCTGCAGGGTAGTCTCCTTCTGCTCATAATTCATCTCAGGGATCAACCCTAAAGGCATGCCGGTAGCCCGCAGCTCTTCGATCCCATCCTTATGGCGGCGGTGGGGAAGGTCATGGCCTGCATTGGCATACACCAGGTTTCCACTCTCAAGATCGAGAATGGCATACAGGCAGGTTACAAACATATTCGGGGGTATATCCGGGCAAAGCAGGTTATTCGCCCGCTCGAGCACCTTTCCGGGAGAATCGAAATGCTCGGCTGCGCTGCGTAGAATACTGCGGGTGGTTGCCATCACCAATGCAGCGGGAACGCCTTTGTCGGTTACATCGCCGACCACCAGACCCAGGCGACCATCCTGGAATTGAATGAAGTCGTAAAAGTCACCCCCGACCGCGCGAGCCGGCTGGTAGTGAGTGGCTAGCTTCCACCCCTTCAAGATGGGCAACTCCTTGGGCAGCAAGGTTTGCTGAATCAAGCGCGCGACCCGCAGCTCCTGCTCGATTCGCTCACGCGCCTGGACCTCGGCTTGCTGTTGGCGAACCAGTTGGGCGACCCGCAGGGCTGGGGCAGCCTGCGTGGCCAGGTTGTTAAGCAAACCACGGTCATCAGCGGAATATTCCTGCTCGCTGAGGCGGGGCCCCAGGTTCAGCAGCCCGATCAGCTCACCCTGGCTTACTAGAGGTACGGTCAATTTAACGCCGCTTTCTTTAAGCGCCCGCAGGCCAGGTGAATCCAGGTCCAATTTGTCGATCTCGACCGCGCCCGGCGCGGATTGGAAGTACGCGATGATGGGGTCGTTCGCTGCCAGTTCGACATCGGGTGCAGGCCGCCTGGGTTGTTCGCGGTCCGTAGCTTGATCCGTTGCTGTTTCTACAGACGGCTGCCTGTTCAATATCTGCCAGAAAGTTCGTAATCTTATCGCCATGGTCCTATTCTATGAAAGATACGTCCTCTAATCGTTACGGTATGCGTTACGAAAATACCAATCCCCCTGCAAATCTACCGGTCTGTACGCTCCCATTCAGAGATATGTTGCTTGTGAAGCGCTCGCCATTGGGGTGAGAGCTCCATCAGGCCCAATTCACGGACCAGCTTGCGGGCTGCCAGGCCTACAACGGCCGCATAGGTGGGGTAGGCGATTTCCAGGTCCGCCAGTTGTTCCACGCCGATGTCAGCAGCCATACCAGCGGTTACCAGGTGAACCGTCTCCAAGGCCTGCTCCCCTACTACATGCGCACCGAGGATCTTATGGGTATCCTTATCGATAATTAACTTGCAAAAACCCTGCGGATGTCCATCAATGACGGCTCTGTCCAGGTCTGAAAAAGGCACCAGGGCTACCAGGTGACCTCCAGCCTGGCGGGCCTGAGCTTCAGTAAGCCCAACGCTTCCGTACTCCGGATCCGTAAACCCGCCATGCGGCACGATATAGTGATTGTGCTCATGCCTGTGGCCTAAAACAGCGTTCTCTGCTGCCACCCGGGCTTCATGCCCGGCGCTCTGTACTAGCATCATCCTGCCAGTGATATCGCCTGCAGCCCACACATGCCCGGCTGTTGTCTTGAACTGGTCGTCCACCTGGATATATCCCCTATCTACCACTACACCTGGGATTGCCAGATCCAGGCCTTCCAGATTGCCCGGCCAACCGGTCGCCATAACGACCGTCTCAACGGAGAGGACTTCCTGCCTGTCGCCGATCGAATAATGCACATCTAGAGCGTTGGAATGTTTTACAATCCCCTTTACCCCACCTATTCCGGTTACCACCTGTATACCTCGTGACGTAAATGCATTGCCAACACACTCTGATGTGGAATGATCTTCTTTCGGCAATATCATGGGAGCCATTTCGAACAGCGTCACCGAAGACCCAAATGCCTCGAAGATCGAAGCAAGCTGGCATCCGGTAGCTGCGGCGCCGATAATGGCCACAGAGGCTGGCAGCTTACGGAGAGACCAAACATCACTGTGTGTGATGGCATGCTCGGCGCCAGGAAAGTTGAGGCGAGCTGCATGTCCTCCAATGCAAAGGATGAACTTATGTGCTTGCAGGCGAGTCCCATCGGGGAGGCCTAAGGTGTACGGATCCAGGAAATTGGCCTGCCCAACACCGACATACACCTCTACCCCTGCTTCTTTCAGGACATTCATCAACTGTTTTTTTTCATGGATCGAGTCTACGATCTGCTGGGTGCGGCTGATCAACTGGCTAAAATCCGGAACCGGCGCCGGGCTGCTCAACCCGTAATCGGCGTACTGCTTGTGATCTCGTAATAAGCGAGCAGCTTTTGCAAGAACCCGGGTAGGCACACATCCGTCATTCGTACAGGTGCCTCCCAGGCGATCTCTTTCTACCAGCGCTACTGAAGCGCCTAACTCCCTGGCTCTCAGAGCAGCTGTGGTGCCGGCAGGCCCGCCACCCAGAACAATTACATCAAACATCTTTCCTCCTGAATGCATGCAGTCTCGAACATATCGGACTATAAAGATAAGTTTACACTATTAACGTCCTGAAAACGTTACGAAATACGTTGATTGTGTAGTGCGTCACTAAAATCTCCTCGATTCCACCACAGGTTTCAGACTTATAAGGTATGATTGCAGCTTTGAAGGAAGAAACCCGGTCGATAATGGAGAATGGTGATGGATAAACTTAATGTGGCTTTCCAAGGCGAGGCTGGGGCTTATAGTGAGCTGGCAGCTTTAGAATTCTTCGGACCAGGTGCTTCTACCCTGGCATGCCATTCCTTCGAGGATGCATTCGAAGCGGTAAGCAACGGAAATTGCAGCCACGCCATGCTACCGATTGAAAACTCTTTGGCAGGCAGTATCCACCAGAACTACGACCTGATGCTTCGGTATAAATTACATATCGTTGGGGAATATCATCTGCGCGTGCGCCATAAGCTGCTAGCCCTGCCCGGCGTTAAGCTGGAAGATGTCCGACAGGTCTACTCGCATCCCCAGGCGCTGGCCCAATGCGAGGCAAGCATCAAAGCCTTAGGCCTGGAGATGAAGGCATCCGCAGACACCGCCGGTAGCGCCAGAGAGCTCAGGCAAATGAACGACCGGCACGCGGCTGCCATTGCTTCCCAGCGTGCTGCAGAAGTCTACCAACTCGATATCCTGGTGGAAAACCTGGAGGATAACCCGGCAAATTACACCCGTTTCCTGGCCCTGGCGCGAGAACCTCTAGAGGTGGACGATCCGGAAACGGGAGATTACAAGACTTCCATTGTTTTCCATTTGACTAATAAGCCAGGCGCGCTGTTCAAAGCGATGGGAGTCTTCGCCTTGCGGGATATCGACCTGACCAAAATCGAATCCCGCCCGATACAAGGTATACCCTGGGACTATTCATTCTATATCGATTTTGCAGGGCATGCTCAAGCCAGAGTCTGCAGCCGGGCACTCGAACACCTGGGAGAGCTGGCTACATTCCTACGCGTCTTTGGATCCTACCCACGACACCGCATGAGCCAATAATAATCACGAACTATAACCCCTGCAGGAGGTCTTTAATAGCCTGCATGCCCAACAAGTAGGATCGCCAGCCAAATCCAGAGATCGAGCCTGCACAAACCGGAGCGACCATCGAATGGCGGCGGAACTCCTCCCTGGCGTGAACATTCGAGAGATGGACCTCAACAACCGGTAGGCCAACTGCGGAGATTGCATCTCGCAGGGCAATTGAGGTATGGGTATAACCACCCGGGTTGATAACGATACCGGCAGCCCAACCAGCAGCCTCGTGCAGCAGGTCGATTAGTTGGCCCTCCCCATTGGCCTGGGAGGTGCGCACCTCCAGGTCTAGTTCCTTTCCGGCTTCGATCAAGCGGAGATTGATTTCATCCAAGGTCGAGGCGCCATAAAATTCTGGCTCGCGCTTGCCCAGCAGGTTTAAGTTTGGCCCGTGAAATACCAAGATCGGAATCATTTCTCTCCTTGTACAGAGCCCATATCCTTATAGAGACAGGATAAACCCCTCCAGATCCTCAGCTTCGCAGCCGACCTGGACCTCGCCAACGCGGACTGGCAATGCAAGCAAGAGCTTACCGCCAGCGCGCTTCTTATCGCTCCACATGGCTCGATATACCGCGCCACGCTCCATCGAGGACGGGAATCTGGTGGGCAACCCCAGGCCGGACAAGGTTTGGGCCAGCCGTCCTGCCAGGCCGGCTTGCGCGGTTCCAACCCTCTCCGCCAGCCTGGCCTCCACTACCATCCCGATGGAAATCGCTTCACCATGGCGCAGCTCAAAGCCGGAAACCAGCTCGATTGCATGCCCGATGGTATGACCGAGGTTAAGGGAGGCCCGCCGGCCACCCTCGTAAGGGTCCTCCTGGATCACCTGGACTTTGACTGCCATACTGCGGCGAACGACTTCCCCCCAATCCGCCTGGACAGCGCTCCAGCCGCCCGAACAGATATCGAAAAGCAAGGGGTCCCCAATCACACCGGATTTGACCACCTCAGCCATACCCGAGCGGAGCTCACCTTCTGGCAGGCTGGAGAGCAGGTCTGTGTCAGCCAGGACGAGGCGAGGTGGGTGAAAAGCCCCCACCAGGTTCTTGCCTTGCGGCAGGTCAACGGCGGTCTTGCCGCCCAGGCTGGCATCCGCCATCGCCAACAAAGTGGTGGGAACCGCAGCCCAGACAACGCCACGCAGATAAGTGGCCGCGGCAAAGCCCGCCAGGTCACCGACCACGCCCCCACCCAAAGCAACAACCGTGCTGCCTCGCTCCAATCCAACTTGAACGAACGCTTCCCAGAGATAAGCAAGCGTGTCCAGGTTTTTATTGGCTTCTCCGGCTGGGATCAGGACCGGGTGTACAGGATATCCAGCCCTTTCGAGCGCAAGCGAAGCGCGGGGAGCGTACAATTCTGCAACAGTATCATCGCATACCAAGGCCACCGGCCCGCGCAAGCCGCTCGATAACAGGCGATCCCCAAGGCCATCTAAACCACCCGCCTGGACGAAGACGTCATACCCGCTGCCCATGCCGCGTACATGGAACCTGCCGGACCTCAATTGCAGCTCCCAGGCAGCCAGCTGGGGGTCCATTCCACTGACATCGACCTGGTGAAAAGAAGCATAATGCTCCTTACGTTGCTCGAGGAGCTCAGTGAGCCGGGTAGCGAGGATTTCTTGCGGGCTGGAGGCGCCCGGCTCCTCGAATAAGAGCGGTCGCTGTCCCACCTGGGTTTGCAGCCTTGCGATCAACCTGTCGACCGGCGCACTCAGACAAAGGATTTGCCCACTCTGTTCGACGCGCGCCCGGTTCTCAGGATCGAGCAATGTCCCACCGCCCAGCGCCACAACCCCATTCACTTTACCGACCAGCAGATCCAGCATACGCACCTCACGAGCGCGGAAACCTTGCTCACCCTCGATGGCGAAGATCTCGGCAACCGGCATTCCGGCATGGTTCTCGATCTCCTGGTCCAGGTCCCAGAACGGCCTGGATAGAGCTTCCGCTAGAGCGCGTCCAATGGTGCTCTTTCCGGAGCCAGGCGGGCCGTATAGGAAGATGGCGGTTGCTGGGGGTACAGGGTTCATGACATCTCGTCCGGCCAGAATATATGCTCGCCGCCGTCCATTTTCAAATCCGACAGCCGCGCCCGGCGGAGCTCTTCAAAACGGGGCAGCATTTCATCCAGGGAGTCACCGCCCAGTTTTTCCAAAAGGGCATCCGCCAGGATAAATGCGACCATGGCTTCTACCACTACCACGGCTCGCGGCACCGGGCAGAAATCGGAGCGCTCGTAACGGGTGGGGACTTCCTGGCCGGTGGACAGGTCCACGGTCTGCTGAGGTGTAAGTGTAGTAGCAATGGGTTTCATGGCTGCCCTCAATAGCAAGGGTTGCCCGGTAGTAATACCACCTTCCAGACCGCCCGCCGAAAGACTGGCGCGGACCAGTTCCTCGCCTTCCAGGCGGATGCCATCTTGAGCCTGGGTGCCTGGAAGGCGAGATACATCGAACGCCCGGCCGATCTCTACCCCCTTAATAGCCTGGATGCTGAGCACAGCCGCGCCCAGGCGGGCTTCCAGGCGCCGGTCCCATTGGACATACGAACCCAGGCCTGGCGGCAGCCCCAAAGCCAGCACTTCGATCACCCCACCCAGGGTGTCGCGGTCGTGCATGGCCTGGCGGATACGGGCGCGCATGGCTTCGGCGGCTTGAGGTTCAGGACAGCGAACGTCGGTCTCTTCTGCCCGGCGACTGCGGTCCTGTATAGGTATGCTCTCCAGGGCTGCCTCAACCTGGTCGATGGAAGTCACATAACCTCCCACCTCAATCCCGAAACGTTCCAGGAAAGCTTTGGAAACAGCTCCCACGGCTACCCGGGCGGCTGTTTCTCTTGCAGAAGCGCGCTCCAGGGCGGGCCGTAAATCCCGGAAGCCATATTTGATGGCGCCCGTCAGGTCGGCATGGCCGGGACGTGGCGCGGTAAAGGCTGCCACCGGCCGGCCGCGCCACCTGGCATGATCCAGGTTCTCAATTTGAAGGGCAATTGGAGAGCCCGTGGTGACCCCTTCCATGACGCCGGAGAGGATGCGGGCAGAGTCTTTTTCGATCTTCATGCGCGCTCCCGCGCCAAACCCTTTTTGCCGGCGGGCAAGCTCCTCGTCGATCCTGGCGAGCGAGAGCGGCAGTCCGGCAGGCATGCCCTCCAGGATTGCCACCAGCGCCGGCCCGTGTGATTCACCAGAAGTGAGAAAACGCAAGCTCATCTTTGCATCCAGTTTTCTATGCGCTGCATCGCCTGAGCGGTACGCTCGAGAGAGGCGGTCAATGCGATGCGGACGAAGCCCTCCCCATGAGTGCCAAATACTGTCCCTGGAGTCAGGCTGACCTGGGCGTTGTCCAGGACCGCAGCCGCGAAATCGACAGCCTTCCAACCCTTCGGAACCGGGCACCATACGTAGAGCGAGGCCAGGGGGAGTGCAGGAGCCAGGCCTATTCGTTTCAACGAGTCCAGAACCAGGTCGCGCCGCCGGGCATAGACGGCGTTGCGTTCGTCCAGCCAGGCCTGGTCACCATTCATGGCAGCTTCAGCGGCTTTCAAGATGGGTAAGAAGTGGCTACTATCAGCATGGGTTTTGAGAATGGACAGGCTTCGCAGGGCGGCCCGGTTGCCCAGGGCTGCGCCTACTCGCCAGCCGGCCATATTATGGGATTTTGACAGGGTATTGAATTCTACCGCCAGATCAAGCGCACCCGGTGCTTGCAAGATGCTTGGGGCCTGGTAACCGTCATAAGTCACCTGGGCATAAGCCGCATCGTGGCAGACGAGCAGTCCGTAGCGATCGGCAAAGTCCAGCGCCTCTGTGAAGAAGCCAGGTGGTGCAACGGCAGCTGTGGGGTTGCCCGGGTAGTTCAACCAGAGCAACCTCGCTCGCGAGAGAACTGAAGGCGGGAGGGACTGGAAATCGGGTAAGTATCCTGCTCCGGGGAGCAAGGGCATAAAATAGGTCTCAGCGCCGGCAAAGTGAGCGCCTATGCTATAGGTAGGATAAGCCGGATCGGGGACTAAAACAACATCCCCGGGCTCCAGCAAAGCCATGGAAAGGTGAAATATGCCTTCTTTCGAACCCATCAAGGGAACGATTTCCTCTTCCACATCCAGGCTGACGTTGTATAAGCGCCGGTACATATCCGCCCAGGCGCGTCGCAGCGCCAGCGGGCCGTTATGGGACACGTAACCGTGAGCGTGAGGATCGCCTGCCGAACTGGCTAAAGCATCGATAATCGGAGAAGCGGGCGGCAGATCTGGCGATCCAACATCCAGGCGGATCACATCACAACCGGAAGCCTGCAGGGCGGAGACCTTGGTGTTCAGGGAGGCAAAAAATTGGGGCGCCAATTGGGCCATTCGCTGAGTTGAGGTTTTCATACATTCTTGTCCTTACCAGAGCTCAAAAAGGTCATACCGGACCTGGCGACTCTGTATGGGAGAGAGAGGCAACTGCCGCCTCCCACATGCGTTCACGAGGCGCGGGAAGGTTCGTCCAGCATTCGAAAGAAAGAGCGGCCTGCTCAACCAGCATGCCCAGACCGTTGGTAGCCTCCAATCCTGCAGAACGGGCGGCTTTGACCAGGACCGTCTCAGCTGGATTGTAAACCATATCGTAAAATATTGCTTGCGGGGGGAAGGGCGTATCAGCTGGCCAGGGCGTCTCATGGGGATTGGGATGCATGCCAACCGGCGTGGCATTGATGACCAGTTCACAAGCTGGAAGGCGCTTCAGCACGGCCGGCTCAAGCGGCTGCGCAGTAAGCGATCGTGAACCACTGCTTGTCCACCGCGCCAGGTCATCGGCAAGCTGGTAGGCAGAACCTATCCGGCGGGCAGCCACGTAAACCTGCCAGCCCGCTTGAAGCAGAGCGTAAACAGCAGCCCGGGCAGCCCCACCTGCTCCCAGAACGAGGGCAGTTCCAACCCTGCCATCAATCCCGTATAGGCGTTGCAGATCGTTCATAAAAGCAGGCGCATCGCTATTGTCTCCAAGCAGCCGATCATTTACCCGGTAGATCAAGTTGACCGCCCCAACCCCTTCAGCGGAACCGGAAAGGCCGTCCAGCATAGGCACAACGGATCGTTTATGAGGGATAGTCACGTTCAGCCCATGCAAGTCTCCCTGGCGCAGGCGTTGGAGGTGCGCTTCCAAAGCCTGCCTGCCCGCGGGAAGGGGCGGCGCAGGGTACAGGGCATACTCTCCATCCAGGTCCCAGGCTTCCAGCGCAGCCCTATGGATGGCAGGAGACAGGCTATGACCCACCGGCCACCCAAGCAGGCCAAAATGATAACCTGAGGAGCCCGCCGTTCTACCCATCTATGACTACCTTTGCTCCCAGATGACCCAGGGCTGAGATGAATCCAGGCCAGGATTCAGAGATGATCTCAGCGCCCTCAACCACCAAAGGAGCTGTGGTTGCCAGGCCTGCCACAGTGAAGGCCATCCCCAGGCGGTGGTCACCGAGAGCGGCAACCCTCCCGCCCAGGAGTTGGGTCCCCCCCTGGAGACGGTAGCCTGCAGGACTTTCCTGGATATCGACTCCTAAGGACCTCAATTGAGAACAGATGGCTGAGATTCGGTCCGATTCCTTATGGCGGAGCTCGGCAGCATCCGTAACGAAAGTTACGCCATGCGCATAAGCTGCTGCGATTGTGAATGCCGGGAACTCATCGATCATGCCCACTACCCGCGGGGCGGCAACACAGGTTCCCTTCAAGGAGCTGTGCCGGATGGTAAGGTCGCCAATAGGCTCCCGCGCCCGCTCACCCTTTGGATCGATGCGAATATCAGCCCCCATCTCCAACAAGGCATTCAACAGGCCGGTGCGGGTGGGATTCAAACCGACTCCACGCAGGATGATTTCTGACCCGGGTGAAATAAGCGCCGCAACGATCAGGAAGGCAGCCGAGGAGAAATCTCCGGGCAAGGTTGTGCGCAATGGGGTAAGACGGCCAGGACCAGGTGGAGTAAGCCGGACGGTGGCGCCATTCTTTGAGAGGCTGCTCTCCACCTGCACGCCCATGTCCCCCAACATCCGCTCGGTATGGTCGCGGGAGAGGACCGGCTCTGTAAACTTTGAGGGGCCATGCGCGGATAACGCTGCCAGCAACAAGCAGGTTTTGACTTGAGCACTCGCGACAGGCGATACGTAGTCGAGGGGCTGGAGTTTTTCACCCAATGGGCGCCCTTCCAGGCGCAGAGGCGCCACACCTCCGTCGCCCGATTCGATCCTGAGACCCATTTCTCGCAAGGGATCAATTATACGATTCATCGGGCGGCGACGTAAACCCGCTGTGCCATCCAACACAGCCGGGAGACCTGCAGCCGCCAGGGCGCCGGCTAATAAGCGCAAGGTCGTTGCGGAATTACCGCATTCGAGCGGAGTAACCGGGGTCATCAATCCGTCAATGCCGGCCCCGCTCACCTTCAGAGTTGTGCCTTCCAACTCCCAAGCGACTCCCAGGCCAGACAACGCCCCCAGCAAAGCCCGCGTCACACCGGCAACAAGGAAATTATCAATTACGCTCTGCCCGTCTGCCAGGGCAGCAAATAAGGCGGCGCGGTGTGAAAGAGATTTATCCCCCGGCAAAATCAGCTCCCCGCGCAATGGAAAACCGGGAGAAACAGTCAGGTTCAATGCCCCGCTCCAGTCCCAGCCGCCTCCAGCAGCCCCTGCCGCCGGTTTGTGCCTGACTCCAGCAATTGCTGGAGGGCTGCCTGGTCTCCCCCTGCCAGGTAACTCTCGAATAAGTCCAGCTCCAGACGGAAATCTGCCAGAGCCGAAAGCAGTTCGGAGCGATTGGTCATCAAGATATCCAGCATGACGGAAGTTGGGGTAGAGGCAACCCGGGTGGTGCTCCGGAAACCAGGACCTACCAGGGTCGAGGCGCCAGGAGGTGTAATGGAAGCCAGCAGATTGGCCAGGATATATGGAAAATGGCTGGTGCGGGCTGTCAACAGGTCGTGTGTGTGCGGGTCCAACCATACCGGTCGAGCACCCAATGCATGCACCAATTGTTCTACCAATCGATATGCTCGGGCTGAGGTGTGGGGGAGGGCGGTCAAGGCAAAAGGAGCGTCTTGAAACAATCCGGGCCCGGCATTGGCAAAGGAGGTGCTTTCCTTGCCACACATCGGGTGGCCTCCGATGGGATCGAAACGCTCGGGAAGACCTGCCATGGCCTGCACGATTTGGGATTTGGTCGAGCCCAGGTCCAGGACCACAGCTGGACCTGGATGCAAAGCTGGCAGTTCCTCGATCAGTTGCAGGATTGCGCCCACTGGTGCAGCTAAAATGAGCAGGTCAGACTGTGGCAATATCCGGCGAGGGTCTGGTGAAGCATGCTCGACAACGCCTCTCTCCAATGCAAGCCGTAAGACCTGTTCGTCGGGATCCACACCCAGCAGGGCTGTGCAGTGGCCTTTCAAGTCCATGGCCAAGGAAGCGCCCATCAAACCCAGTCCAAGCACAGCCACGCGTGCCTGGCTGAGAGAATCAGGCTGGGAGGTAGAAAGGTTAAGACGGTCCATGGATACCCTTCATGTTTGCATGCTTGCACCCACCGGCACGGGCAGCGGGGCTACCTTGCGACCTACCGCTTCGGCGATGGCGCGCACTTCGCTTACCATCTGAGCGAAACGCTCCGGCTTGAGCGACTGCTCTCCATCGGAGAAGGCATCAGCCGGATTCTGGTGGACTTCGACGATCAAGCCATCTGCTCCGGCAGCGATCCCCGCCCGGGCGATCGCATGCACGTATTCCCAATGTCCTGTACTATGGCTTGGGTCCAATAGTACCGGCAGATGGGTAAGTGATTTTAACACGGGGATAGCGTTGATATCCGTAGTATTACGAGTAGAAGTCTCGAAGGTGCGAATGCCGCGCTCGCACAGCATAACCCTACGGTTACCATGAGAAAGGATATACTCAGCAGCCATCAGAAGCTCTTCTACAGTGGCCATCAGGCCGCGTTTGAGCAGGACGGAGTGCTGGCTCTCACCGACTGCGTGCAGCAGGGAATAATTTTGCATATTGCGCGCCCCGATCTGCAAGACATCGGCATAGCGAGTCATCAGGCTGATCTGCTCCGGGGACATGATCTCCGTGACAATTGGCATGCCGGTCTCCTGGCGAGCTTCTGCCAGCATGACCAATCCGGCCTCGCC
Source organism: uncultured Anaerolineaceae bacterium (assembly GCA_964486825.1). Classification (GTDB taxonomy): domain Bacteria; phylum Chloroflexota; class Anaerolineae; order Anaerolineales; family UBA4823; genus CAZAQS01. The sequence continues at coordinate 41,230 of CAZAQS010000005.1, forward strand.
CAAACCCTGGAAGGAGTAAGGGGAAGTACGTGGCTTGAAGGCTCCCCCACGCAGAGCGTGTGCGCCGGCTTCCCGCACTGCGTGAGCTATCTCCATAAGCTGTGAGCGGCTTTCCACAGAACACGGACCGGCTATTATGACGACCTCGTTCCCCCCCACTCCGACCCCATCCAGGGGGAAGATGGAATTATCCGGCTGGAATTCTCGGGAAGTAAGCTTGTACGGACGAGATATAGGCACGACCCTGTCCACCCCCGGCAGGTATAGGAATTGGGCCTCGTTTACATGCCTGCGATCACCGACGACACCGATAACAGTACGCTCCACCCCCTGAGAGAGATGACCCTGTAGTCCGAAGGATTCAACCTTCTCGACAACAGAAGTAATCTGTTCAGTGGTGGCGTCACTACGCATTATGATCATCATGATGTTTTTTCCTTTATTATCGATAATGTTTGGGGAGATAAGTCAGGCCGCAGCCGGGCGGCGTCACCGATATACAAATGTTGGATAGCAGACTGCGGTAGCTCTGTATTCCAGTGCAGGAGAACACGGATGCATCCCGGCAGGCTACCCGGTACGGGTATTTCCCTGGAGCATAGCATGGGCACCTGCGTCCAACCCATACCGCGAGCTGCTTCCGCCGGGTAGGCAGCATCCAGATCCTCTGTAAGCGTAAAAAAAGCGCTGGCAAGGTCTTCGCTATGCAGGTCTGGATTAGCCTCCAGGATGGCCACCAATAATTCCTGGGTGGCATCCAGGATCGCTTGAGGCTGGTTATCGCAGACAGTAATAGCTCCACGAACTCCTCGAATCGGCATCGGTCGCACCTCCTTTGGAAAATAAACAAAAACGCGAGACCGTTGGTCTCGCGTCGGGGTTTTTAGATCGTCTTATGCCCGCTTAAGCGCCGCCAACAGCCACCGGGGTCCGGTCGCCAAAATAATAAGCGGCAAAATAAAAGCGGGTGAAAGATAACATGGGTAGTTGTTTTTTACTCTATTTATGATCCAGTTTTAATTTGCGCAAGTTTATCCCAATTAACGGAATTCGTCAAGGAAAATCACCAAGTTGAATCCGTTTTATGAGACTTGTAATTATCCGGTTGACGCAGCCAGAGCGATACCTGGGAGGGCTGCATCGTCTCCTCGACCACGTCGATCAAGCGCTCGGAAAGCTGGCTGAGGTCGACTTCATCCCGGAGTGATGCGCTGAAATCGGATAAAGTGCAAGCCGCGTCGTATTTCTGGCGGTAGAACCGGCGGTCGATGCTCCTCTGAACGCGCCGCTGGAGGGGCACAGCCAGGGAAGCGATCACCAGCGTCGAAAGCACGGTCACAATCTCGGATTGGCCCTGGCCTGTCAACGACCTGAAAATTGTCTGTAGCAGCACCACGACGGCAAAATAGATCACTGCCAGGGTACTGGTAAGAATACTATATACGATTGCCCGATTGATGAGGATATCGATATCCCACAAACGGTAACGCAGGATTGCAATGGCAAACGAGAGAGGGAATAATAACGCAGCCAGCGTAAAAATGGAAAGCCCGCCCAGGCGAAGGGCCATCGAAATGGCAAAAAATGAAGAGCCGACCCTTTGATACATCATGTTCGACACAACCGGGGATGACAGAGAGGGTACGATAACAAAGGGAACAAAATAAGCGAATGGACCCAAAACCGCCGCGGTCAGGCCAAAGGAACCCCACTTGGCCTGCTGCTTTTGAAGAGGACTGGACACGTTGGTGTAGCGGTAACCCTGCACGTAGATCGCCAGGCTCGACCAAACCAGGAGAACCGAGAGCTGAGCAAAAGTCGGCCAGCTGGTCAGGCTGAGGGATGAGTTCGGGATCAATATCGCCGGCAACATTAGGGCAGCCCAGGTTATGGCTAACCAGCGCGTCCAGGAGGGGACAAAACGCCCTGTCGGAAACAGGTATAAAAGCACCATGCAGGAAACCAGCCCTGTATAAACCACCATATTCACCAGCGTCCGTAACAAGGGAAGGACTGTTCCGGGAGCGTACATGACGGATAACGATGTCGTAGCGCCGTTCGTAACCAAAGCCACCGAGACCAGCAAGGCCATCCAATCCTGCCCCTTCCTCAAGAAAATCACACCGGCGATCAATACATGACCCAGGATTAAAAGGAGGGTAAGAGAGATGACATAGATTGCATACCCGGATGGGGAAATTCCCAGGTTCTGAAGGGCGCGCGCATCGGCAGACATGAGCTGCTCATAGCGCTCAGGGATACCCAGGAATGCCAGGGATAAGGTCAGCAGGGTTAGAATTACCCAACCTATACGAGCGAGTTGAAACCAACGGCCGCCCGATTGCCAGTCAAGGCGCGTCAAGCTGATACTAGTCATCAATAACTATTACCTTCCCTGAGAGGCTGATCTTCTACCGGAGGTAATGATCTCAGGTAAAGCCAAACCGCGCTCAGTTCCTCATCTGTCATCTGGCCGATCAAGGGATACGGCATCATCATAGGATCAAGTTTAGTCCCGTCCGGTTTTTCACCCGTCCTGAGAGTATGGATAAAATCCTCTTCTGTCCATTGGCCCAGATCCCCCCCAGGAGTCAGGTTCAAGCCACTGCCAGGCTGCAATCCACCGGCCAGATTCTCTCCATGGCAGGCGGCGCATACGTTAGCCAGGTAGCGTCCATATTCCAGCGTGACGCCCGCAGTTGGTTTAGGAGGAGGAGGCTGGCCATGGTCGATCACGGCAGCCGGCAGCAAGGTTGGGTCCTGTAGGAGAATCCAGCGTGCCATTGGACCGAGCTGAGTTGGTGGAATGACCTTATTCACGGGGGGCACCGTTTTGAGGTAAGCAATCATCGCCCCAATATCTTCACCGCTAAACGCCTGGTAGAAATGGGACTGCATGAAAATCAAGGACTTTCCGTCCCGGCCGAGGCCATGCCGGATGGAATTGACCCAATCCGAGTCGCTATAATCCTGGCCGATGCCCCCTTCCCCGGAAGTCAGGTTCGGGATGGCTAAACGACCGACCAGGGGACCATCGTCGAAGACATCTCCCGATAGGTCTGGACCATGACATTCCGAGCACATACCCATCGTAATGACCAGGTGCTCTCCTCTCTTGATCGACTCAGGGTCGGAAGGAACAACCAGGTACTCCTGGGGTAAAGGATAAACCCGGTTAATTCTCTCTTCGGTAATGTAATAGACAGCAGCCAACGATAAAATGGTAAGGCCAATGAAAACACCGAGGATGACAGCCAGCCACCTGAGAACAGTCTTATGCAAATTCTTATCTCCTTAATGCCCCGAATCATATCCACCCCTGGGCTTCCAGCGCGAGGCGCGCCTTCCCATCTCACCACCCGGAGCTCCTATACCCAATCTTTATAGAACTGATTCTACTCTGGCAGCGTCTCCAAAACGTTACGAAAGCGTTACCACATCTTCCCCAGAAGGATTAAAGAGACTAAAATAAGTTCATACGGGAGGGATTATATTTTTGACAGGATTGCGCATATTCCTGCTTGGGATACCCCGGATCGAAGCAAATAGCGTACAGGTTGATGTAGACACGCGTAAAGCCACTGCTCTGCTGGCCTATTTGGTTGTATCCCGCAGCGGTCAAAGCCGGGACAGCCTGGCAGCCATGTTTTGGCCGGAATACGATCAATCTCATGCCCGAGCGGCATTGAGACGCACCCTATCCGTATTAAAAAAAGCGCTGGCAGGCAATTGGCTATTGATTGAACGGGAAGCAATTTCGCTGGACTTCAACCAATCACTATGGATCGACCTCGATGAATTCCAGGACCAGATTGAGGCATGCAAGAAGCACGGGCACTCGGAACAGGCCGTCTGCCTGGCTTGCCTTGAACCCTTATCCCAGGCAGCTGACCTATACCGGGATGGTTTTATGTCCGGTTTCACATTGCGGGATAGCCCGAACTTCGATGATTGGCAATTGCTGCAATCAGAGAGCTTGCGCAGAGACCTGAATAATGTCCTGGAAAGGCTGGTCGAAATTCATTCTAGGCTAGGAGATTGGGAAGCAGGCATCCGTACTGCCAGACGATGGTTATCCCTCGACCCCCTGCATGAAGAAGCCCACCGGCAACTGATGAAATTGTACACGTGGTCAGGCCACCGGGGTGCGGCCCTCAAACAGTACCAGGATTGCATCCGGATCCTGGAGAGAGAGCTGGGCGTTTATCCGCTGGAAGAGACCAACGCCCTTTACCTGGCTATTCGAGATAATATCCCTCTGGAGAAACCTAAGGCCATCGAAGGGCTTCCCGGGGTGGAGATTGACCGCCCGGTTCAACTAGAGCAAGCGGTTTCTGTCACACCTGCCCAGCGCCCTGGAAAAGGCATGCTCCCGATGGTTGGGCGGGATAAGGAATGGGAGCAGATGAAGCAGGTCTACGGGTCTGTGGAATCGAGCGGCAGGTTGATCGTCCTGGAAGGTGAGGCCGGTATCGGGAAAACGCGCCTGGCGGAGGAATTTCTGGCGCATGTGCAGGCCTTGGGGGGCTTCATTTTCACAGCTCGCTGCTATGAAGGTGAAACCAATCTGGCTTATGGGACTTTTGCGGAGGCCTTGAGGGGCGCATTGGGAAAGGAAGGCTATCTCGAGCGCCTGGGGCAGATCCCAAAACACTGGTTAAGTGAAGGAGCCCGTCTTGTGCCTGAGATTTCAGAGCTGCTCCACGGGCTGCCCGAAGCGCCACCCTTAAACGAGCCGGGCGCCCAAACTCGCGTATTCGAAGGCATCCTGCAATTGATCCTGGAGACAAGCCTTGGTGACCGGCCTGGCGTTCTTTTTATCGACGACGTGCATTGGGCCGACGCCGCCTCCCTGGATATGCTGGCATACCTGGTCCGGCGCTTGCCGAAACATCCCCTGGTGGTGCTGTTAACCTTGAGGAGTGAAGCTACACCCACCTCCCCTACCATCCAACGTGTGCTAGCCGATGCCCGTAGAGCAGAGGTCAGCACGCACTTGCCAGTTTCGAGGCTGAGCGAGTCCGAGGTGGACGAGCTTCTGAAGGCAGCCCGGTCTGGCCCTAGGAGTCTCCCTTCTCACCTGGGTCATGACCTCTACAAAGAGAGTGAAGGCCTGGCCTTCTTTGTGGTGGAATACCTGGCGGCAATGCCTGAGGATATCTCGAGCTTCCAGTTTGGTGAACTCCCCGGCAGCGGCCTCGATCTATTGCACTCTCGTCTATCAGCAGTCAGTGAGACGGGCTGGCAACTGCTCACAGCGGCGGCGGTAATCGGACGCTCGTTTGATTTTGAAACGTTGCGTGAAGCCAGCGGGCGCAGCGAAGAAGAAGTCGCAGCAGAGATGGAAGTGCTGGCGCGGCGCGGATTAATCAGGGAATATCCTGGTGGAGAAGGGAACGGAAACCCAACCTATGACTTCAGCCACGAGAAGCTCCGCTCCTTGGTATATGCAGAAACCAGCCTGGGGCGGCGGCGCATCCTGCACAGGCGGGCTGCAGATGCATTGTCTGGACGCAGCCGCCCGGTCACCCAATCGATCTCAAGCCAAATCGCCTATCATTACGAGCAAGCCGGGCGCGTTGCTCAGGCTACAGAATTTTACCGCATGGCAGGTGAATATGCTGCCAGGTTATTTGCGAACCGAGAAGCGATCGACCACTTTAGAAAGGCTTTGGATTCGAGCGAAAGAGCGGGGAAAGACCAAGATAAGTCTGGGATCTACGAAGCAATCGGGGACCTACAGACCTTGTTGGGAGAATACCAGGAGGGCATCAAACACTACCAGGCCGCCTTGCAGATGCGAGAAACCGACCAGCGCGCTGGCCTTTTCCACAAAATTGGCGGGGTCTACGACCGGATGGGTGAATGGGCAGAGGCCGAGGTAAATTTCAAACAAGCCCTGAACATTCGAAAGGGTGAAATTGGTAAGCGGCGGAAAGCCCAAATCTACGCCGACTGGAGCTTGACGGCCCACCATTCAAACCAGCCCGAGCACGCCCTGGAGCTAGCCCGGCAGGCGCTTTCCCTGGCTGAGCATGCCGGAGATAAACGCACGCTGGCCCAGGTACACAATCTATTAGGGGTGCTCGCCCGCAGCCAGGAGGATTTAGAAAAAGCTTGTGATCACCTCGAGCACAGCCTGAAGCTGGCAGAAGTCCTGGGAGACCAGGGAGCTCAAGCGGCCGCGTTGAATAATATGGCCTTGGTGAGCAGCCAGGATGGGAATTTGGAGCTCGCTATCCGGCTTTCTGAAAGAGCATTGGAGATGAGCGCATCAAGGGGAGACAGGCATCGTGAAGCTGCTCTGCATAATAACCTGGCAGACCTGCATCATGCTGCTGGAGAACCTCAGGCAGCCATGGAACATTTGAAGAAAGCCGTGTCGATCTATGCTGAGATCGGTATACAGGCCGGGTCCTGGCAGCCGGAGATTTGGAAGTTAACGGAGTGGTAGGGGGACAGGCCTAATGGATGCGCCACAACCTTTCAACCCGCAAAGTAGGCTCACCGCTGGTAGTGTTCCGTTCGAGCCATCCCTCCAGGATATAAGGACCGTGCCCCGAGATTTGTGACCGGTGGCGGCGATAGACGTCAGAGTATATTATTGTATCCAACATCCCTTCCAGGTCCTCCAGGGATAAGTAATAGAGCGGTTCGCCTTTCGGGCTATTATAGCGCCGCCAGATCTGGCGCATACCGGCGACACGGACCTGCTGACCCACCCGTGCAGCTGCTTCAAGGGTATTCAAGGCTCCAGAATCAGAAATCTGGTTGGCGTACAGCTCGAGTGGGTGCGCCTCGACGCTCACCCCCAGGATGCTTTCCTGGGCATCCATTTTTTCAGCCAGCGACCAATCCTCCCCCTGAACATCCTGGGCCCCAGCTATCTGGAGGCTGAATAAGGGCAGTTGTCCACCACGCCAACCACCTCCTTCAAGCTGTCCTAATAGGCTGGGAATGGTTCCCAAGCCGCTCAGGCCCCCAACCCTGACAAGGTTTTCGACTTCGCTCGGGCGCGGGTCTGCACGTGCCAGGAAATCGGACAGGGACAGGAAGGGACGCTGGCGCAGGACACGCGTCATCGTCCGGCGTGTCAGGTCACGAACCTGGTCCAGGCCCATATATAGGATGGGCTGTTGGTCCTGGTATTGAACGCTGAACTCACGTTTCGAGAAGTTTATATGAGGAGGCCGGAGGGTTAACCCGCGCCGGCGTGCTTCCGTCAGGTACACCCGCTGGCTATAATACCCGCCCCAGTTCGCCAGGACGGCAGTTATAAATTCAGCCGGAAAATGTACCTTACACCAGGCCGATCTCCAGGCGATTTGGGCATAGGAAGCCGCGTGCGCTTTCGGAAAACCATACCCGGCAAAAGCAGCCATCAGCTCCCAGACCCGCTCGGAAACGCTCTCTGGAACTGCGCTTCTCTCCAGCGCTCCGGCCAAAAATTTCTCCTTGAGTGACTGCATCTGCTTGCCTGGATCGAAATGGCTCATAGCTCGCCTCAAGAGATCAGCGTCCGACAGGCTCAGCCCGGCCAGCTCGTGCGCAATTCGTAGTACCTGTTCCTGGTACAAGATCACTCCGTAGGTGTCATCCAACAGGGGGGTCAGAGACGGGTGAAGTTGTTCGGGAGGTTCGAGGCCGCGGTGCCTCCGGACGAAGGCGTCCTTGAGACCACCGGTCAGTGGGCCAGGACGGTAAAGGGCCAGGGCTGCCATGATATCATCGATGGAACGAGCATGGATTTCCTTCAGCGTGGCGCGCATGCCGGGACTCTCGATCTGGAAACAGCCTAACGTGCCGCCGCTTTCCACCAGATCAGAGACCCCGGCATCGGTTTCGGGGATGGCTTCCAATACTTCCACGGTTGAGGCTGCTCTGGTGAACCTCTCCAAATCAGGGCTCATTTCTTTGGACTGCTCCAGATCTAAATGATTGAAAATGACCTGAGCAACATCTCCTAAGACGGTCAACCCGCGAATACCGAGCAGATCAATTTTGACCAGCCCAAGGCGCTCGACCGAATCGAGATCAAACTGGGTGATCAAGACCCCTTTCGCAGCCAACATGGTAGGAACCAGGTCGGTCAGCGGCCCTGAGGAGATAACTATCCCTCCTGGATGGACGGAAAGGTGTCGAGGGATGCCCAAAAGGAGATCTGCGTCTCGAAAGATAGCCTGGTGCAGTGAGGAAGGATAACGCTCCGCCAGCTCAGCATACGCAGGCCCGCTTACGGCTGCTGGTGGTCCCCAGCCCCGATAGGGAAGGTTATCTGCCAGCACTTTGACCTCGGCGGGAGGCAGGCCATAGGCTTTGGCGGTCTCCCGCAAGGCCGACCTGCGCCGGAAGCGGTTGATCGTACATACAGTCGCCACACGCTCTGCCCCGTAGTGTTTATATACATAATCGATCACCTCCTCACGGCGGCGGGAGCACAGGTCCGTGTCGATATCAGGAGGCGTGGCTCGCGCCGGGTTGAGGAAACGCTCGAAGTAGAGCTTGAGGCGCATGGGATCAGGTGTGGTGATCCCCAGGCAGTGAGCGACCAGGGAGGAGGCTGCCGAGCCACGCGAGGAAAACGGCACACCCGCCTCCCTTGCAAAGCCAAGGATTTCTTCCATGATCAGGAACAGAGAAGCATAACCCAGGCTGTCAATCACCGATAGCTCCTGCTTCAGGCGGTCCTGGATATCCACATCGAGTCCGCGGCCCGTATCCGCATACAAACGGAGCGCTCCTGCCTGGCTTTTCTCTGCCAGCAACTGTATGGGAGTAAGCCCGCCGGTCTCTCCAATGGAAGGGTAATGGTGAATGCCCAATGGCAGCTCGAGCCGGCAACGATCAGCCACTTCAACAGAGGCTTGCAAGGCTTTGGCTGCCAGGTTGGATGGCAGGCTGGCGAACCTGCGGTGAATCTCGGCTTCGGAGAGGAAGTAAGCATCAGGGAGGGCCGCTTGATCTGGTTCAAGCGCTTCAAGAGGGCGGTTGAGACGAATGGCAGAACCTACCCGTTGCAGGTGAGCCTGCCCTGGATGTAGATAATGAATTGAATGGGTAGCGACGAGAGGCGTCCCGCAGTGGCGGGCCAGCCGGGCAAGGCCGGTTACCCAGGCCGCGTCTTGAGTGGTATGCATCTGGATCTCGACATATAGCCTGTTCTGGAAGACCTCCTCGAGATGAACCAGGAGTTTGAGTGCAGCCGCTTCCCCGGATTGCTGGAAGAGATGCGCCAGGGGACCGCGGCTACCGCCCGTCAGGCAGATCAGTCCGCGACTATCCTCAGCAAGCTGCTCGAATGCCAATGAGCGTCCCTCTTCTTGAGAGACAGTTGCATGCAGGCGGCTGCTCAGGCGGCATAAGGAGGACCAGCCCTGGAGATCCATGGCGAACAAGATCAGGCCGTTGGCAGAGCCGGATGCAAGCGTGTGTACGACCTTTGGCAAACTTACTCCCAGCTCCAACCCCAGGAGCGGGCGCACATTGAACGCCTGGCAGGCCTCGTAGAACTCAACCGCCCCGGTCAGGCTGCTCCTGTCGGCCAACCCCAGGGCCTGCATACCATGCTGAGATGCAGCCTGGGCTAACTCGGCAGGCGAACATAGACCGTCTAGGAAGGAGTAATAGGATCGTGCGCGCAAGTGAACAAACATAAGCTTATGGGGTCCAAAGGAAACATCATCTGTCCAATCCCCATTATACAAGTTTGGCGGAACTTAAATAATTTGATCCGGTAATACAAGGAAACGACCGTACGGGAAGCTGGCCCAGGCTTGTATAATAAATGGGATGAAAAGAGCTTATTTTCGATTCTATGAGGAGCTGCAGGAGCTTCTACCGGCAGAGCTTAGAGAGGCAGCCATCCCTGGTGAATTCAACGGCAGCCAATCTGTCAAACACCTGATCGAATCCCTGGGTGTACCGCATACCGAGATTGGTAAGCTCTTCGTGAACAGCAAGCCGGTGGATATCAGCTACCAGGTCCAGGATGGGGATCGGGTAGAGGTGTGGCCTGCCAGGTGGGAGGCCGGAGAAGGCGAGCCCAGGTTTATCCTGGATAACCACCTTGGAAAGCTGGCTGGTTACCTGCGCATGCTCGGCTTCAACGCTCTTTACCGGAACGATTACGAGGACACCGAGCTGGCAGAGGTTGCCGAACGCGAGCAGCGCATCCTGTTGACCCGCGACCGGCGCTTGCTGATGAGGAAGCAGGTAAAGGCTGGTTACTGCGTACGGGTACACGACCCGCGGGAACAGCTGAAAGACGTTCTAAAACGCTTTGGCCTTTATACACAACTGAAGCCCTTCCAGCGCTGTATTCGCTGTAACACTCTGTTAGAAGAAGTCCAAAAGGAACAGGTTCTGGAAAGCCTAGAACCGCTGACGAAGCGGTATTACGATAAATTCAGCGTCTGCCCAGGCTGCCGGCAGGTTTACTGGCCAGGTTCCCATTACAAGCGTATGCAGGATATGATCCAGAAAATTATAGAGGACGAGATCGGCTAAAGGAGGCTCAATCCACAAGAGAGCGTTGAAGTGCTCGACTCCGGCGGCGCCGGAAACGGTCACGCAGCACAATAAACCGCCGCTTGAACGGCGGGGTACGCACGAGCAGGAGGAACCCAACCAGGGCCCCAAATGCCAGCGGCTGGAGGATATCTCCCTGCAAAGCCAGTACGTCGCCCTTCTTCACCCAGGCAAAATGGACGATCACCAGGACGGCAGCAGGATACGCCAGGCGATGCAACCGCTTCCAGTTCTTGCCCAGGCGCGCCTTCCAACCCCTGGTTGAGGTGGCTGCCAGGAGCAACAGAACTGTAAGAGCAGATAAACCCACCCAGACATAGGGCTTATCGACCACCTCCAGGCGCATCAGGGCCCAGTCAAAGCCATAGTCCAGGCCGATGAAGATCAAGAAATGAATCGAGGCATATAAAGCCGCGTACAAGCCCAGGGCGCGCCGGATCGAGAGCGCCTGCCGCCAGCCAAACAGGATATTAGCTGGCGTACAGGCCAGCGACAGGACGAGCAGCACCAGGGCTGCCTTTCCCGTGCGCAGAGTGATATCCTGAATCGGGTTTACAGAAAAATTGCCCTGCAGGTAATCCCAGGCTAACCAAGCTAATGGAAAGAACGCTCCAAGGTGGGCAAACAACTGGAGACGGCTGAACCGGAAAGTGCTCATCAATAGTAAACGGATAGGTCCATCCCTTCGTAGAGATGAGCTACCTCTTCAGCATAGCCGTTGAACATTAGAGTCGGGCGGCGCCCGGATTCACCGATGCGTCGCTCACTGGCTTGTGACCAGCGCGGGTGCGATACTTCCGGATTAACATTTGAATAAAAGCCATACTCGTTCGGGGCTGCCGAAGACCATAGCGTGGCGGGTTGTTCCTCCACCAACTCGATCTTGACGATGGATTTGATGCTCTTGAAGCCATACTTCCAGGGCACAACCAGCCGCAAGGGAGAGCCATTTTGAGCGGGCAACGGATTCCCGTACAGACCCGTGGCTAGGATGGTCAAGTCGTGCATGGCTTCATCTATGCGCAACCCCTCCGCATACGGCCAGGTATAAAAGCGACTTTTTTGCCCCGGCATCTGCTCCGGATCGTAGAGCGTTTCAAAACGGACATATTTCGCCGTGGATTGCGGTTCGGCATCTTTCAGGAGATCCGCCAGGCGGAAGCCATGCCAGGGGATCACCATCGACCAGCCTTCCACGCAGCGTAGCCGGTAAATGCGCTCTTCATGAGGGAATCGACTCAAAATATCTTCTACTGCAATGGTTTGCGGCTTATTCACCAATCCGCCGATCTCCACATCCCAGGGAGAGGTTTTAAAGTCCTTGGCAAGTCCGGCTACACGTCCTTTGTCGGTCGTGAACTCATAATAATTATTGTAAGTCGTTACGGCTTCGTAAGGGGTCAGGTTGCCTCCCAATTCATCTACCTGTGTACTTACATGCAACTCCGCTTTAACCGGTTGAGAGGGTTGCTCGTTGTCCCCCCCACAAGCCGCCAACAAAGCTCCAGCG